>NZ_JBNNPK010000003.1:0-347716 GCF_050275675.1 Allobosea sp. NPDC003192 | reverse complement strand
AGAGCGGCCCCGCCAGCGGCGGCGCCGTCTCGATGGCCGCTTTATAGGGGGACCCCGCTTCACCTGTCAACACACCAGATGAAAGTTTTTCGACAAAAGTGGATTCCGGCCTAAAGATGACGAATTTTCAATAGCTTAGCATTTAATCGGCAAATCGAGCCGGGCAAATCGGCCGGCCTTCAGCCAAATCGCGGTTCCCGCCGCCCGCTCCACGGGGAGCCGCCCGGCACCATGAGCTCTCCTCGGCCTTGCTCACCGCTTCTCCTGTGCTCATACCCAACGCCTATTGGCTTCCCGGCCATGTCCCCTGCCGTCACGGAGCGGTTCGAGCGATGAGCAATTCCCTCCTCTATCTCTCGCACAAGGACGTCGCGGCCTGTGCCGTCTCTCCGCGCGAGGCGCGCGCGGCCGTGCTCGGCGCCTTTCGCGATCATGCCGCCGGCCGCAACCGTAGCCTGCCGAAGAGCGCGCTCTCGCTCGGCCCCGGCCACGCCTTCCAGGCGATGGCGGCAGCCTCACAGGCGCAGGCGATCGCCACGGTGAAATGGGTCGCCTCCGCGCCGACGCAGCCGGGCAGCACCGTGCCGAGCGTGAGCGCACTGATCTGCGTCAGCGATTACGAGACCGGCGCCCCGCTCGCGATCCTCGACGGCGACGAGATCACGCTGATCCGGACCGCAGCCATGTCGGCGGCTGCCGCCTCGCTGCTCGCACCAACGACCCCGAGCACGATCGGCTTCGTCGGCTGCGGCCTGCAGGCCCATGCCCATCTCGCCGCCTTCCATGATCTTTATCCCGGCTTGGCGAACGCCCTGATGCTGAGCCGCAGCCGCGGTTCGTCCGAGCACCTGGCGGAAGCGGCCGCCGCCCTGGGGCTTGCCACCGAGATCGTCGACGATGCCGATGCACTCCTCGCCCGCAGCGACCTCGTCATCTCCATGGTGCCGGCGGCGCCGGGTTTGCGCCCCTTCCTCGATCCTAGGCGAATGAAGCCCGCCGCCTTTGCCGCTGCGGTCGACACCGGCCGAAGCTGGCGGCCCGAGGCGCTGCCTGGCTTCGATATCCTGGCCACCGACAGCCTCGCCCAATCGCAGTCGCCCTATGATGTCGACGGGCAGCCCGTCACCAGCGTCCGCTTCGGCCATGATCTCGCCGCGCTCTCGCTGACGCCGCCTGGCGACACCGGGACCAAGCGCTCGCTCTTCTGCTTCCGCGGCTTCGCACTCGCCGATCTCGCGCTCGCGCATCTTGTCCTGGAGAAGGCCCGCGCCGCCGGCATCGGAATATCCCTGCCGCGCTAGCAACGCTGCCATGCGCCGGCTTTCCCTTCGCGCTTAGGGAGCCTACCTTTCCCGGTATCGCAGCGGTCCGGATAGGCGAAGACGATGACGAAGGGTTCCGATCTCCTAGTGGCCGCCCTCGAGAACGAGGGCGTCGATCGCATCTTCGGCGTTCCCGGCGAGGAAAACCTCGACGTCGTCGAGTCGCTCCGGACCTCGAAGATCGAGCTTGTCCTGACCCGGCACGAGCAGGCCGCCGCCTTCATGGCCGCGACGCATGGCCGGCTGACCGGGCGTCCCGGCGTCTGCATCGCGACATTGGGACCCGGCGCGCTCAATTTCTCGACCGGGGCGGCCTATGCCCATCTCGGCGCCATGCCGATGATCCTGATCACCGGCCAGAAGGCGATCATGAGCGCCAAGCAGGCGCGCTTCCAGATCGTCGATGTCGTCGCCTCGATGAAGCCGCTGACCAAGATGACCCGGCAGATCGTCAGCGCGGCCAGTATCCCGGCGGTGGTGCGCGACGCCTTCCGCGTCGCGATGGAGGAGCGTCCCGGGCCGGTCCATCTCGAATTGCCGGAGGACATCGCCGGCGAGGACGTCGCCGATGTGCCGCTGATCCCGGTGCATCCGCTGGATCGGCCGATCGCTGATCCCAAGGCGATCGCCCGCGCTGCCGAGATGATCCTCGCTGCCAAGCGGCCGCTGATCATGATCGGCGCCGCCGGCAACCGGCCGCGGCTGGTCGAACCGCTTTCCGATTTCGTACGGCGGGTGAAGCTGCCCTTCTTCAACACCCAGATGGGCAAGGGCGCCGTCACCGGCGGCTCCAACCTCTATGTCGGCACAGCGGCCCTGTCCGAGGGCGACTATGTCCATCAGGCGATCGAGCGAGCCGACCTGATCATCGCGATCGGCCATGACACCGTCGAGAAGCCGCCCTTCCTGATGAAGAGCGCCGGCGGGCCGAAGGTGATCCATGTCAGCTACCAGTCGGCGACGGTCGAGCAGGTCTACCATCCCGATGCCGAGGTCGTCGGCGACATCGGCGCCACCGTCACGGCACTGGCGGAACTGCTGGGCGGCCGGCTCGAGGCCGATCCGGTCATGCTGGAGCTGCGCCAGAAGATCCTCGCCCATCTCAACGACCGGGCCGAGGAAGACCGCTTCCCGATCACGCCGCAGCGCATCGTCCATGACATCCGCGCCGTGATGCCAGAGGACGGCATGGTCTGCCTCGACAACGGCATGTACAAGATCTGGTTCGCGCGCAATTACCGCACCCATGTCGCGAACACGCTGCTGCTCGACAATGCGCTGGCGACGATGGGCGCCGGCCTGCCCTCGGCGATGATGGCGGCGATGCTCCATCCCAAGCGCCGGGTCATGGCGGTCTGCGGCGATGGCGGCTTCATGATGAACAGCCAGGAGATGGAGACCGCCGTCCGCCTCGGCCTCAACCTCGTCGTCGTCGTCCTCAACGACAGCGCCTATGGCATGATCCGCTGGAAGCAGGCGGTCGACGGCTTCCAGGACTACGGCATGAGCTTCGGCAATCCCGATTTCGTCGCCTATGCCCGGGCCTATGGCGCCAAAGGTTCGCGCGTCGGCTCTGCCGCCGAGCTGGTGCCGACGCTGGAGGCGGCCTTCAAGGGCGGCGGCGTCCATCTCGTCGAGGTGCCGATCGACTATTCGGAGAACACCCGCGTGCTCGTCGAGGAGTTGCGCAACAAGACGCCGGATATCGAGCTGGCCTGACCCGAGACCAAGCGAAGGAGATCACCATGCTGCAGGTCGTGCAGGCCTATGATCGCGCGCCGATCGAGGAGATCACCACTGATGACGCCGCAGTCCTCGAAGCCAAGCTGCAGGCGGCCGACAAGGCCTTTCGCGATCGCGACAACTGGCTCAAGCCCTATGAGCGGATCGCGATCCTGCGCAGGCTCGCCGAATTGCTGTCGGCCAAGCGCGACCATTTCGCCCGCCAGATCGCGCGCGAAGGTGGCAAACCGCTGACCGACGCGATCATCGAGACGACGCGCGCCATCGACGGCATCCACAACGCGGCCGACGAACTCAGGAATTTCGGCGGACGCGAGATCCCGATGGGGCTGACCCCGGCGGCCGTGAACCGCTGGGCCTTCACCACCAAGGAGCCGATCGGCATCGTCGCGGCTATCTCGGCCTTCAATCACCCGCTCAACCTGATCGTCCATCAGGTCGCGCCGGCGATCGCCACCGGCTGCCCGGTCATCATCAAGCCGGCGAGCACGACGCCGTTGTGCTGCCGCGACTTCGTCGCGCTGGTGCACGAGGCCGGCCTGCCGGAGGCCTGGTGCCAGATGTTCCTGCCGGAGACCAACGAACTCGCCGAGAAGCTGGTGACTGACCGACGCGTCGCCTTCCTCAGCTTCATCGGCTCGGCCAAGGTTGGCTGGTACCTGCATTCCAAGCTGGCGCATGGCGCGCGCTCGGCCCTGGAGCATGGCGGGGCGGCGCCGGCGATCGTCGACCGCAGCGCCGATCTCGACAGGATCATCGAGCCGCTCGTGAAGGGCGGCTACTACCATGCCGGCCAGGTCTGCGTGTCGACGCAGCGCATCTTCGTGCACGAAGAGATCGCCGATGCCTTCACCGAGCGGCTGGTGGCGCGCGTCGCCAAATTGCGTACCGGTGACCCCGTGCTGAAGGAGACCGAGGTCGGTCCGCTGATCCTGCCCAAGGAGGCCGACCGGGTCGCAAGCTGGATCGACGAAGCCGTGAAGGGTGGGGCCAAGCTCGCACTCGGCGGCAAACGCCTGTCCGAGACGACGCTGGAGCCTGCCGTGCTGCTCGACCCAGCCGCCGACGCGAAGGTCTCGCAACTCGAAGTCTTCGGGCCATTGGTTTGCGTCTATCGCTACAGCAAACTTGACCAGGCCATCGCCCAGGCGAATTCGCTCCCGGTCGCCTTCCAGGGCAGCGTCTTCGCCCAGGACATCGATATCGCCCTGCAGGTCGCCAATCGGCTCGACGCCTCGGCGGTGATGGTCAACGACCCGACCGCCTTCCGCACCGACTGGATGCCCTTCGCCGGCCGCAAGGAATCCGGCTACGGCATCGGCGGCATCCCCTACACCATGCGCGACATGACGCAGGAGAAGATGATCATCCTGAACCGGCGCTGAGGCGGCGCTCAGCGCTTCAGGAGCAGCCTGACCTTGGCGAGTGCCGACTCCTGCTCCTCGTGATAGTCGATCAGGCTGCGGAAACGGCCTTCGGCATCCATCAGATAGACAGAGGCGGTGTGGTCCATGGTGTAGCCGTCCTGCGTCGAGATGCGCTTGGCATAGGCCTTGTAGGCCTTCAGCGCCGCATCGACCTCTTCCTGCGTGCCGGAAAGCCCGACGATGCGCGGATCGAAGGATTGCAGATAGAGCGAAAGCTGCGCCGGCGTGTCGCGCTCGGGATCGACGGTAACGAAAAGCACATTAAGCTTGTCAGCCTCGGCGCCGAGCTTGCCGAGCAGGGTGGTGAGCTCGAACAGCGTGGTCGGGCAGACCTCCGGGCAATGGGTGAAGCCGAAGAAGACCAGCGTCGGCTTGCCGAGATAGTTGGCCTGCGAGACCTTGCGTCCGGTATGGTCGGTCGATGTGAAGGGACCGCCGACATCGGCCAGCGGGGTCGACACGACAGCGCCGGAGCCCGGCCTTCCGGGTCCGTCGACACGCCACCAGCCAAGCGTGATTGCAGCGGCAGCGAAGGCGACGAGGACGACAGCGCCCCAGGCGCCGTAACGAATGATCTTAAGGATCGGCATGGCGCCCTGTCTGGCCGCCCGCTTGCCCGGCGTCAACGCGACAAGATCGACCCGGTCACCGTCGCCTGCTGCGGCTCATCGTCACCGCCAGCGCCGTAGGGATCGGCCAGTGCCGCCTGCGGCGCGCTGATCTCGACCTTGCCGGCGACCATGGTCTGCATCCGCTCCGGCCCGATATTGCGCAGGAGCTTGCGGAAGCTCTGGTGCATGCCGCCATCCATCAGCGCATAGCTCATCGCCGGCATGCTGCCAGAGAGCTCGGCGAGGCGCGCTTCGTCGCGGGCGCTGCGCGCCGAGACCAGCGAGGCGACCTCCGGATCGGTCTCATAGGCCGGGCACGGCGCGCCTGGCACGAAAGCCGAAGCATTACCCGCCGGGTTGAAGACATAGCGGCCGCCGCAGGTCGCTAGCTTCGGCGGCTGGCGCGTCGCCTCGAAATGATCCGAGCCTTCCTTGAGGTTGCGCCAGAAAGCGATGTTCGGATTGCTGCGATGGCGCGCCATGTTCTCCGGCGTCATCCGGAAGGGAAAGGCCTGGACCTGGAAGCTGCGCTGCCCGCCGGCGAAGGCTTCGCGCGCGAGCCCGTAAAGTTCGGTGACGCCGTCATCGGTCATGGCGTAGCAGCCGGCCGAGGTGCAGGCGCCATGGATCATCAGGGCCGAGCCGGTATAGCCCTGCGCCTTCTCCAGCGCGTTCGGATAGCCGAGATTATAGGACAGATAATACGCCGATTTCGGATTCATCAGCTCCGGCGTCACCGTGTAGAAGCCTTCCGGCGCCTGCCGGTCGCCCTCGCGCTTCTTCGGGCCGAGCTGCCCGGACCAGCGGCACATCGGATAGGTCTTGAGCAAGGCATAACGGCCGGAGCGGTCGCGCTTCCAGACCTCGAGCTCGCTCTCTTTCTTGTAGAGGCGCACGACGATCGGGTCAGCCTGGCTCATGCCCTTCGCCGACATCTGCGAGACCAGCGCGGCCGGCAATGGCTGGTTTCCGCGGCCGTCGCCATCCATCCCGACGCAGGAGGACAGGGCAAGGGCGGCAACGCCGAGCAGCGCAAAGCGCCGGAAACGCCGGAAGAGAGAGAAGTCTGACATGGCTAAAATTATCGGCGTCTGGCGCTAACGACTCGTGAACGGGCTTCGAGCCCGCGCGACCCTGCAACCAAGGCGGCGATGAACGATTCCATGGTGCGGCTTTCAGCTTCTGCCTGTGTCGAAATTGCGATGGCTAGAGGCGCTGCTCGTGACCATCGGCCTGGCGGATCGCCTCGTCCTCGATCTGGATGGTGGTGTGCTTCAAACCGAACTCCTCGGCGAGCAGCCGGTTGGCTGCGACGAGCGTCGCCCGGGCCTCAGCCATATCGGCAACCACGATATGAACGCTCATCGCGTCGAGACCCGAGGTCAGCGTCCAGACATGCAGGTCATGGACGGCGTTGACGCCGGGCAGCGCCAACAGCGACTTTTCCAGCAAGGCGATATCGACCTCCGGCGGCGTGCCTTCCATCAGGATGTGGACGGCCTGCTTCAGCAGGATCCAGGTCCGCGGCACGATGAACAGGCCGATGCCGGCGCCGACGATCGGATCGGCGAGCGTCCAGCCGGTCGCCATCACGATCACGGCCGCGATGATGACGCCGAGCGAGCCGAGCATGTCGCTCAGCACCTCGAAATAGGCGCCCTTGACGTTGAGGCTCTCGGAGGAGCCGCCGGCAAGCAGCTTCATGCTGATCAGGTTGACGATCAGCCCGACGACCGCGACGGCGAGCATTGGCCCGCCAAGGATGGGCGGCGGGTTCCGGAAGCGCTCATAGGCCTCGTAAAGGATGTAGATGGTGAGCAGCAGCAGGACGACGGCGTTGGCCAGCGCCGACAGGATCTCCATCCGGACATAGCCATAGGTCCGCTGCGGCGTCGCCGGCTTCTCGGCGAAGCGGATCGCGACCAGCGCCAGAGCAAGTCCGCCAGCATCGGTCAGCATGTGGGCCGCATCGGCCAGCAAGGCGAGGCTGCCGGTCCACAGCCCGCCGATCACCTCGGCGAGCATGAAGGCGAAGGTCAGGCCGAATGCCGCAGCGAGCCGCGATTTATGGCGGCCGGCTGCGGTGCCGGCGCTGCCGCCATGCGAATGTCCGGCTCCCATCAGGATGCTCCTCTCGTAGTCTGGTCCGGCGTCCGGTTCATCCCCGGCAACGCGGCCAGCAGCATCAGCGCCACGCCGAAGGTCAGCGCGATGTCGGCGCCGTTGAAGGTCGGCCAGTGCCAATCGCCCCAGTGTAGATCGAGGAAATCGGTGACAGCGCCCTGGCGCCAGCGGTCGAGCGCATTGCCGAAGGCCCCGCCTGCCATCAGCGCCAGGCCGATACGCTCCAGGCGATGCCCGGCAAACGTCGCCCAGGCCAGCAGGCCGAAGCCGGCTGCGAACTTGAACAGGCCGAGCAGGCCCGGCCAGGCTTCGAGCGTCTCGCGGAACAGACCGAAGCTGACGCCGGTGTTGAAGCCGAGGCGCAGGTTGAGGAAGGGCGTGAGCTCGATCAGCCGGGGCGGATTCAGCACGACCTCCAGCATCAGCCATTTGCTGACCTGATCGAGCCCGGCTGCTGCAAGCGCGACGGCCGCAGCGAGGACAAACCTGCGCGACCAGCTCATGCAACTTCTCCGGCAACGCCGAGCCAGCGCCGGACGCGGGCCTTGTAGGCGAGATAGGGCCCACCGAGCGAAGCGGCGAGCACCCGCTCCTCGATCGCGACCTGCAGCCTGATCGCAATCAGCAGCGCCAGCGTGAGCGCCGCCTGGACGAGGCTCGGCAGGACGATGAAGAGACCGATGAAGAGCAGGGCCTGGCCGACGAAGACAGGGTTGCGCGAGATCGCGAACGGGCCGCTGTCGACGATCGCGCCCTGCTCGCCCTCGGCCGCGCCGATGCGCCAGGAGGCGCCCATATAGCGCTGCGACAAAAGCGCGATGCAGGCGCCGATGACGACGAGCAGATGGCCGAGCACGTCGAACCAGGGCCCGTCCAGCGTCGCCGCCAGCGGATCGCCCGTCACCGGATTGCCGAAAGCGGCGAGCCAGAGCGGCCAGAACACGGCTCCCACGAAGGCGAGACGGAAGAGCAGCGCCGGCAGCGTCTGCTTCTCCTGGCCCTTGCCGAACAGCCAGACCCGGTGGCCGGCCTCCTTTGCCAGGATCGCCGACATGGCGAGGAAGCTGACGACGTAGACCACGACCATCAGATAGCTGGCGATCTCCATGCCGGACACCGCAATACTCCTCTCGGACAGAACCAGGCGGCGCGATGGCGCGGCCGTTGCCCTGCTGCCTCGGAGCCGGTCGCCATGGCTCGTCCCCGCTTGACAGCGTCGCGTCGCCACTTACCTACAACCTATAGTCACTATAGCTTCAAGAGGGAAAATCATGCAGCCGGCGACAACCCTCGCAAAGGCCCTCGAACGCGTGGTGCCGATCGGGACGCTGGCCGAGCGAACCGGCGTCAAGGTCGAGACGATCCGCTATTACGAGCAAGTCGGCCTGCTGCCGGAGCCGGAGCGCTCCGAGGGCAACCAGCGCCGCTATGGCCGCGCCCATGTCGAGCGGCTCGCCTTCATCAAGCATGCGCGCGATCTCGGCTTCGCGGTCGAGAACATCCGCACCTTGTTGCGGCTTTCGGACACACCCGGCATGGCCTGCGACGAAGCGCATGCGATCGCCGCCAGCCACCTCGAGGACGTCCGCAACAAGATCGCGCGGCTGCGCTCGCTCGAAGCGGAACTCGCCCGGATCGCAACGGTATGCTCGGGTGGCGTCGCGGCGTGCGACTGCGCCGTGATCGAGGCCCTGGCCGACCATAGCCATTGCGAGCACCACGATCACTGAGACGTTCCGGCAAATTGACCCTGCCGGCAGCCATGCTATCGAAGCTGCAGGAGGGCCGGTTTTGTCCGCAGGATATCGCAAAGCAGGGATGAGACGCTGGGTCGCGCTGGCCGCGGCCTATCTCGTCGTGCTGCAGGCGATCTTCGCGGGCCTTGCCTCCGGCGCCAATGCCGCGAGTTTCAGCCTCGACCGCTCGCTGGCGATGACGCTCTGCGCCGGCGGCGACATCCCGGCGGGCCAGGGCGACGCCGCTGCGACGCATGAGCTGATGAGCTGCTGCATGCTCGGCTGCGCCTTCACCGGTGCCGGCGCGCCAGCCGCCCCGAGCAACTCCCTGCCAGTCGTGCATCGCGCCGCCGATCTCATTGCCTTCCAGCGCAGGCTCGACCTGCCATCAGGCTTCGTAGCCGGCCGATCCCCGGCCAATCCGCGCGCGCCGCCCGCCAGCCTCTGAGCTGGATGTTTCCGCGCGCCTCTGCGCCGCGACCAGCATCACCCTGACGGCCGATAACGGCCTCCATCCCATTCGATCGCGGCGGCAGCCTGCCGGCCGCGCGCTCCCGAACCAAAGCCGCCAAGCGCAGCGCCGAACTGGCCAAGACCCGCCTTTCCCTTTGATCACGCAAGGAACCTCGACATGAGCACATTCCGCTTCGCTCTGACCGCTGCCGCGTTCGCCTTGGTCGGCACGGCAGCATCCGCCCATGACTTCACCGTCGGTCCGCTGAAGATCGGCCATCCCTGGACACGCGCGACGCCGGCCGGCGCCAAGGTCGCCGGCGGCTATCTCTCGATCCAGAATACCGGCTCGGCCGCGGACAAGTTCGTTGGCGGCTCCTCCGAGATCGCCGGGCGGGTCGAGGTTCACGAGATGGGCGTGAAGGACGGCGTCATGACCATGCGCCCGCTGGACGCCGGGCTCGAGATCAAGCCAGGCGAGAAGGTCGAGCTCAAGCCCGGCGGCTTTCACATCATGTTCCTCGACCTGAAGCGCCAGCTCAAGCAGGGCGAAAGGGTCAAGAGCACCCTCACTTTCGAGAAGGCCGGCACGGTCGAGGTCGAGTTCGTCGTCGATGCGGTCGGTGCGCGCTCCTCCGGCGAAGCCGGTGCTGGCCAGCACAGCACTCACTGAGACTGTCGACCCACTTCACTTGAAGCGGTGCAATCACAAGACAGCCGCCGGGCGAAAGCCCGGCGGCTTTTTCATGCGCGCTTGACGATTTCGAGCCCGAGAAGTACGGTCCATATTAGAAAACAAATGATCCATAATATGGATCAACTGGAGGAACGCAGTGCTGCAGGGCATGCTCCCGGTGTTGCCGACGCCGTTCACCGAGGCTGGCGCTGTCGATCCCGAGGCGATGGCGGGGATCGTCGACTTCGCTATCGCAGGCGGCGTCGATGGCGTGGTGTTCCCCGGCTTTGCCAGCGAGGTCGACGAGCTCACTGCGGGCGAACGGGCGACGCTGTTGAAGGTTGTCGTGCAACGTGTCGGCGGGCGCGTGCCGATCGTCGCCGGGGCGAGCGCTCCGACCGCCCTCGAAGCGATTTCCCATTGCCGTGAAGCCCTCGCCAACGGCATCCACCATGTGATGATTCAGGCGCCGAAGAGCGTCGGCACGACGACGGAAGCGGTCTCGACCTTCTATGGCGAGATTGCCGCGGCTGTGCCTGGCATCGAGATCGTGCTGCAGAATGCGCCAGCGCCGCGCGGCTCCGACCTCAAGCCCGAAGCGATCCTCCAAATCGTCCGCGACAACCCCGCGATCAGCTATGTCAAGGAAGAGACGCTGCCGTCCGGCCTCGCCATCTCGGCGATCGCGGCCGGCAAGCCGGCGCACCTGAAGGGCGTGATCGGCGGCGGCGGGGCGCGCTACCTGATCGACGAATATAATCGCGGCGCCTGCGGCGCCATGCCGGCGGTCGAGCTCGCCGATATCCATGTCGCCATGGACCGGGCCTATCGCAGCGGCGAGATCGAGCGCGCGCGCGAGCTCTATATGCGCACGCTGCCGCTGCTGGTGATTCAGTTCAATTTCCGCATGGCCTTCACCAAACATGTGCTGACGCGGCGCGGCGTGCTGACCAACCAGATCGTGCGCGCGAAGGTACCGCCGATGGACGCCCTCGACGTCGCCGAAATCGACGCCTGGCTCGACACCTGCGCCGAGCTGATGAGCGTCGAGCCGCGCGAACCCAAGCTCGGCGGAGGCGCGTGATGGCCGAGCGCGTCGCCCGCGTCGAGGTCTTCTCGATCACCATCCCGCGCGAGACGCCCTATCTCGGCGCGCTACGCGAGGGCGAGCGCATCAACGAGCACGGCTACATCGTCCGTAAGGGCAATCGCACGGTCTATCCGACCGTCGACCGCACCGTCATCGTCCGGATCGAGACGGCAAGCGGCGCGGTCGGCTGGGGCGAGACCTATGGCATCGTCGCGCCCGGCGCGGCGATGGCGATCATCGACGACCTGCTCGGCCCCTTCGTCGTCGGGCGCGATCCGCGCGACGTCAGCGTCATCCATGACGATCTCTACGATTTGATGCGGGTGCGCGGCTATACCGGCGGCTTCTATCTCGACGCCCTCGCCGCGATCGATATCGCGCTCTGGGACCTCTGCGGCAAGCTCTCCGACTTGCCGCTGGTCAAGCTGCTCGGCGGCCAGAAGCATGAGCGTTTGCCGGCTTACATCTCCGGCCTGCCGAAGCCGACGCGGGCGGAGCGCGCGAAGTTTGCCGCCGAATGGCAGGCGAAGGGCTTCGACAGCTTCAAGTTCGCCGCCCCCGTCGCCGATGACGGCAATGTCGCGGAGCTCCGGACGCTGCGCGAGCGGCTCGGGCCGCAAGCCCGCATCGCCTGCGACATGCACTGGGTCCATACCGGCGAAGAGGCCGTCGCGGCAATCCGGGCAATGGAGCCGCACGATCTCTGGTTCGCCGAGGCGCCGGTGAGGCCGGAGGATCTCGACGGCCTCGCCCATGTGGCCTCGAAGGTCTCGACACCGGTCGCCGCGGGCGAGGAATGGCGCACGGTCTACGATCTCGTGCCGCGCGCCGCCCGGCGCGCCTGCGCGATCGTGCAGCCGGAGATGGGCCATAAGGGTGTGACCGAGTTCATGCGCATCGGCCTCTATGCCCAAGCGCATCACCTCAGGGTCATCCCGCATGCCACGATCGGCATCGGCCTATTCCTGGCGGCGAGCCTGCATGCGTCCTCGGCGCTCGCGGCGGTGGAGTGCCACGAGTTCCAGCATTCGATCTTCGAGCCGAACCGGAGGCTGCTCCTCGGCGACATGGATTGCAGCGCCGGCTTCTACCGTTTGCCGAGCGGTCCCGGTCTCGGCGTCGAGCCATCGAAGGAAGCGCTCAAGCTGCTGAAGCGGCTGTAGCGACAACAATCAAGGGAGGAGGAGACCATGACGAGGACAAGGCTTGCACTCTCCGCGGCTGCGCTCGCGCTCGCCGCCGGCTTTCTCCCCGGCGCCGCCTGGGCGCAGGGCAAGGTGCTGAAGTTCGTCTCCTGGCAGAAGGACGAGCGCGGCGTCGGCGACTGGTGGGGCTCGGTGATCAAGGAGTTCGAGGCGACCCATCCCGGCGTCAAGATCGAATGGACCAAGGTCGAGCGCGGCGCCTATGCCGACACGATGACGACGCTGTTCGCCGGCGGCAAGCCGCCGGATATCGTCCACCTCGCCTCCTTCGAGTTCCAGAAATTCGCCGATAATGGCTGGCTGGAGCCGCTCGACAGCTACATCAAGGACGCGAAATTAGACCTCAAAGGATGGGCCGGGCAGGACACCTGCAGCTGGAACAAGCAGACCGTCTGCACGATGATGCTCTATTTCGGCTACATCTTCGCTTACAACGAAGAATTGCTGAAGAAGGAAGGTCTTGCCGTCCCGAAGACCTATGTCGAATTCCTCGCTGCGGCGCAGAAGCTGACCAAGGACCTCAATGGCGACGGCATCGTCGACCAGTTCGGCACCGGCCACGAGACCAAGGGCGGCGGCGGCCAATACATGAGCGAGATGATGAACTACACGCTCGATGCCGGCGGACGCTGGACCAATGACGCCGGCAAGGTGACGATCAACACGCCCGGGATGATCGAGGGCCTCGCGCGCTGGAAGACCATCGTCAAGACCAGCCTGACCCCGCGCGACTTGGCCGCAGGCGAGGTCCGCCAGATGTTCGCCGACGGCAAGATCGCGATGAAGACGGACGGGCCCTGGCTCTACCCGATCATCCAGAAGGGCAAGGCCAAGGACCAGATCAAGCTCGGCATGGTGCCGTTCAAGCCGCCGGTCGGTGGCTCCTCGAACGTACTCGGCATCGCTGCCGATGCGCCGAAGGAGAACAAGAAGCTGGTCTGGGACTTCATCGCGATCGCGACCTCGGACAAGTTCCAGTCGAGCTATGCGACGCTGGGCGCCTCGCCGCCGCCTAGCCCACGCGCCGACACCTCGGCCGCGACCAAGGACACGCCGCATTTCGACCTGCTGGTCCAGGCGACCAAGGCGGCCGCCGACGCCAAGGTCGACCGCATCCCGAAGGGGCTGGAGCTGCAGTTCAACGAGTTCGCCAAGATGGTCATGGAAGAGTCCCAGCGGATGATCATCCAGGACCTCGACCCGAAGGCGGTGGCGGCGACGATGCAGGCCAAGGCCGAGGCGCTGCAGAAGCAGTGAGGCACAGCGCGGGAACCCCTCTCCCGGATGGGAGAGGGGCAGGGGTGAGGGACCGCCGCTGATCATTAGGTCGAAGCGGCACCGTTGCGCCTTCTACGGATAGGGCAGGCCCTCATCCCTGCCCTTCTCCCACACGGGAGCAGGGTTCCCCGCGCCCCTGCTGACAAGAGAGACGGGAGACGGACCGCCATGCCCCGATCAGCCTTCCTCGATCTCGCCCGCCCGAGCCGGCGGCACTGGCTCGGCTACCTGCTGCTGGCGCCGGCGGTGCTGCTGATCGCGCTGATCATCGTCTATCCGCTGTTCGTCTCGGTCGATCTCTCCTTCCAGAACGTCAACATCGCCCGCCTAGATCAGCCGCGCCGGCCGTTCACCACCGCCAATTACGAGCGGCTCTTCGCCTCCGAGGATTTCTGGAACGCCTGCTGGGTGACGTTCAAACTCGTCACCATCGTCTCCTTCTTCTGCTTCCTGCTCGGCCTTAGCACCGCGCTGCTGGTCAACAACCGCTTCAAGGGCCAGGCGCTGGCGCGGCTGCTCGTCGCCCTGCCCTGGGCGATCCCGGAAGTGATCGCGGTCGTGATCTTCGCCTGGCTGTTCGATTCCTCCTTCGGGCTGATGAACTGGCTCTTCATCAAGCTCGGCCTGGTCGACCAGACGATCAACTGGTTCTCTTCGCCGGACGCAGCCTTCGCCGTGGTCTGCACGGTGATGGTCTGGAAGGGCTATCCCTTCGTCTCGATCATGATGCTGGCCGGGCTGCAGTCGATCCCCGAGGATTTCTACAACGCCGCCAAGGTCGACGGCGCCCGCGCCTGGCAGCGGCTGATCCACATCACCATCCCCTCGCTGATGCCGGTGATCGGCGTCACGCTCGTGCTGGTGATGCTCTGGGTCTTCCGCGACTTCTCGATCATCTACGTGCTGACCGGCGGCGGGCCGCTCAAGGCGACGCAGTCGCTCTCGATCATGACCTACGAGCAGGCCTTCGGCTTCTTCAAGATGGGCTACGCCTCGGCCATCGGCGTCATCACCCTGATCGTCTGCGTGATCGCGAGCCGGCTGATGATCGCCCGCGCGCCGGACAATATCTGAGGAGGCGGCGATGAGACGGAAAACGACACGTCACGCCCTGCTCTATGCCGGCGTCGCCCTGACCAGCGCCATCCTGGTCTTCCCGATCTACTGGCTCGTCGTCACCGCGCTCTCCGAGCCGAGCCTGCTCCGGCAATTGCCCCCGAGCTTCTGGCCGGCCGAGCCGCGCTGGGGCGTGTTCGGGCAGATCATGGCGGATAAGCCGATCCTGCTCTGGCTCGGCAATTCGGCGCTGGCGGCGATCGGGGCGGTGAGCCTGTCCATGGTCGTCTCGGTGCTCGCCGGTTACAGCCTGTCGCGCTTCCGGGTGCGTGGCGGCCAGTCGCTCGGGCTCTTCATCCTGACCGCCAAGATGCTGCCGGCGACGCTGCTCGTCATCCCGCTCTTCGGCATCTTCCGCAGCCTCGAGCTGATCGGCAGCCTGTGGTCGATCATCCTCGCCCACGCCACGCTGATCATCCCCTTCACCACCTGGATGCTGAAGGGCTATTTCGACACGATCCCGCGCGAGCTCGAGCAGGCGGCGATGGTCGACGGCTGCTCGCCGCTCGGCGCCATGGTCCGTGTGATCCTGCCGGTCTCGGCGCCGGGGCTCGCGGCGACGGCGCTCTACGGCTTCGTCCTGTCCTGGTCGGACTATGCCTATGCCCGCACCTTCCTGACCAACGCCCAGGGCAACTGGACCGCCAATCTCGGCATCACCACGATGAAGGGCGAGTACATCTCGAACTGGAGCGACATCTCCGCCGCCTCCATCCTCGTCGCCCTGCCGATCCTGCTCATCTACCTCTTCCTCGAACGCTATCTCGTCGGCGGCCTGACGGCCGGGGCCGAGAAGTAAGAGAACCCGCATGGCTGGAATCCGCATCGACAGCGTCACCAAATCCTATGGCGGGCTCACCGTCCTCAAGGCGTTCTCGCTCGACATCGCTGATGGCGAGTTCGTCGTCCTCGTCGGGCCATCCGGCTGCGGCAAGTCGACCATGCTGAAGATCCTCGCCGGGCTGGAAGAGGCCTCATCCGGCACGATCGCGATCGGCGAACGGGACGTCACCGACCTCGCGCCGGGCGACCGCGACATCGCCATGGTCTTTCAGAACTATGCGCTCTATCCGCATCTCACCGTGCGAAAGAACATGGGCTTCGGCCTGAAGATGCGCGGCACCGATGCCGGCGAGATCGACCGGCGGGTCAACGAGGCCGCCAAAATCCTCGGCATCGACCATCTGCTCGAGCGGCGGCCGCGCGCGCTCTCCGGCGGCCAGCGCCAGCGCGTCGCGCTCGGCCGGGCGATCGTGCGCGAGCCGCAGGCCTTCCTGATGGACGAGCCGCTCTCCAATCTCGACGCCAAGCTGCGCGTGCACACCCGCGCCGAGATCAGCGCCCTGCACAAAAGGCTGCGCGTCACCACGATCTACGTCACCCATGACCAGACCGAGGCGATGACGATGGCCGACCGGATCGTCATCATGAAGGACGGCGTGATCCAGCAGATCGCCTCGCCCGACGTGATGTTCCGCGAGCCGGCCAATCTCTTCGTCGCCGGCTTCATCGGCTCGCCCGGCATGAATTTTTTGAAGGCGAAGGCACTGGCCACCGGCGCAGGCGTGACCGCGAAGCTGTTCGGCCACGATGTGGCGATGCCTATCGCAAATGCCGCCGCGCTCGCCGGCAAGGAGATCGTCGTCGGCCTCCGGCCCGAGCATATCTCCGCTGGGCCGGGGCCGGTCTCTTTCGCGGTCAGCCCGCGGCTGATCGAGAGCCTCGGCAGCGAGCAATATGTCTATGTCGACCTCCCCGAGGAGCATCGCCGCGAGGCGAGTTCCGGCGGCGAGGATGAGTCACGACGAACCTCGCTGATCGCGCGCCTGATCAATCCGGAGCCGCGACCGCCCGAGGCGACGCTGACGCTCTCCTTCGACCCGGCGCGGCTCCACGTCTTCGATGCCTCCAGCGGCGAGGCGATCCGATGAGCACGCTCCTGGTCACCGGCAGCGCCGGGCGCGTCGGCTCGCGCGTCGCGCGGCAACTGCTCGACAAGGGCCATCGCGTCACCGGCTTCGACCTGCGCACCAGCGGGATCGATCATGCGGCCTATCGCGAGGTGCTCGGCGGATTCGACGACCGCGCTGCCGCAAGGGAGGCCGTGCAAGGCGCCGAGGCGATCCTGCATCTCGGCGCCTTCATGTCCTGGCTGCCGGCCGATCGCGACAGGCTGTTCACCGCCAATGTCGAAGGTACGCGCGTGCTGCTGGAAGAGGCCGCAGCGGTAAAACCGAAGCGCCTCGTCTTCGCCTCCTCCGGCGAGGTCTATCCCGAGAACGTGCCGGATTATCAGCCGATCGACGAGGACCACCCGCTGAAGCCGCGCTCGCCCTATGGCTTGAGCAAGCTGCTCGGCGAAGAACTAGTGCGCTTCTTCGAGCGGACCAGCGGCACCCCGGCGACCATCTTGCGCTTCTCGCACACGCAGGATGCCAGCGAACTGCTCGATCCCGGCAGCTTCTTCTCCGGCCCGCGCTTCTTTCTGCAGCCGAAGATCAGGCAGCAGGAGAGCTTCGGCAACGCCGCTGCCGTCGCGGCGCTGCGCGCCATCGACGACGGGCGCGAGGCCTTGGTGCTGTCGCGCAACGAGGCCGGCCGGCCCTTTCGCATGCACATCACAGACACCCGCGACATGGTCGCCGGCATCCTGCTGGCACTGTCGAACGAGCGCGCTGCCGGCCGCACCTATAATCTCGGAGCGACCGAGCCGGTCGACTTCGCCGCCGCGCTGCCGATGATGGCGCAGTTGACGGGACTGCCGTTGAAGACCATCGACCTGCCGGGCGCCGGCGTCTTCTATGAGACGTCGAACGCCAGGATCCGGACCGAACTGGGGTACGAGCCGCAATGGACCTTCGAGCGCATGATCGGCGAGGCGGCGCGGGCGCGGGCGAAGCGCGCGTCCTGACGCCGGACGAGCGCGACGTCCCGACCGGCGCAGCCGCCCTCGCCAAGGGCCTCTATCTGCTCGACGTGATCGGCGAGGCATCGGCGCCGCCGCGTTTCCGCGACCTGCAGGCCGCGACCGGCCTGCCCAAGGGCACGCTGGCGCGCATGCTCAACACGCTGCTGACCTTCCGCCTGATCCGGCACGAGGAGAGCGACAACACCTACAGGCTCGGCCACCGCCTGTTCGAGCTCGCCCATCGCGTCTGGGAATCCTTCGACCTGCGCGGGGCGGGAGCGCCGGCGCTCGACCGGCTCGCCGAGGAGACGCGCGAGACCGCTGCCCTCTGCGCCATCGACAATGGCGAGGTTCTCTATATCGACCAGCGCAGCCGCGGCGGCCCCTATGGCTTCCGCATCGAGATCGGCCGGCGCGCCCCGCTGCATTGCACCGCCGGCGGCAAGGCGCTGCTCGCCTTCGTCCAGCCACATGAGCAGCGCGCCCTGGTCGACCGGCTGAAGCTCGAGCGCTTCACGCAGACCACCATCACCGAAGAGGAGGCGCTCGCCGCCGACCTCGCTCTGACCCGGGCGCGTGGCTACGCGGTCTCGCAGGAGGAGCATGTCGCCGGCGTCGCCTCGGTCGCAGCGCCGATCTTCGACCATACCGGCCGGGCCGTGGCGGCGATCGGCGTGTTCGGCCCGTCCTCGCGGCTGACGCGCGAGCGGCTGCACACCACCGGCCGCGACCTGATGGCGGCTGCGAGGCAGATCTCCGGCAATGTCGGTGCGACGCAGATGAACATTTCTCCGGCGCCGCGCTCGGCCCGCCCCGTCGATCCGAGCGTGCAATGCGTCCTGCCCTGGGGGGCGCATCTCGCCGAAGGTCCCTATTGGTCGGCCGGAGAGCAGCGGCTCTACTGGGTCGACATCCTCGCGCCCTCGGTCAACCGCTTCGATCCGGCAACCGGCAACAATGAGGAGGTGACGCTGCCGCGACTGGTCAGCGCCGTGCTCGGCCGCCGCGGCGGCGGGCTGGTGGTGCTGACGCAGGAGGGGCTGGAAGCCTTCGACTTCGCCAGCGGCCGGCTGACGCCGCTCACCGATCCCGAGGCCGACATCCCCGACAATCGCTTCAACGACGGCAAATGCGACCGGCAGGGCCGGCTTTGGGCCGGGACGATGCGGCTCGACGCCAGCCGCGCTTCCGGCTCGCTCTACGCGATCGCGCCGGACCTCAGTTGGCAACGACAGGAAAGCGGGCTCACCGTCGCCAACGGACTCGACTGGAGCCCAGACGGACGGAGCTTCTACTTCGTCGACTCTGCCCATAGCCGCATCTATGCCTACGCGTTCGACGCGAAGACCGGCACGCTCGCCGATCACCGCGTCTTCGCCGAGGTCGCCGGCCGGCCGGACGGGCTCGCGGTCGATGCCGAGGGTTTCGTCTGGTGCGCGATCTGGGATGGCTGGTGCCTGCATCGCTATGCGCCGGACGGCCGGCTCGATCGCGAGGTCTGGCTGCCGGTGCCACGCCCGACCAGCCTCGCCTTCGGCGGGCCGGACCTGAAGACGCTGTTCATCACCACGGCGCGCATCCGCCTGCCTTCGCGGGTGCTGGCCGAGGCGCCGTTCTCCGGCGGGCTCTTCACCTTGCCTGTCGATGTGCCCGGCCTGCCCGCGGCGGAGTTCGGCGGGTGAGGGTCGAAGCCAGCTATCCCGATCTCGCCGGCAAGGCGGCGCTGGTCACAGGCGGAGCCGACGGCATCGGCCGCGCCATCGTCGAAGCCTTGGCACGGCAGGGCAGCAAGGTCGCTTTCCTCGATATCGACGCCGAGCGCGGCGAGCGCCTGGCCGCCGAGCTCACGGCAGCCGGCGGCACCGCCTCGTTCCATCGGGTCGACCTGCGCGACATCCCGGCGACGCAAGCAGCGATCGCGGCGGCGCGCGCCCTGCACGGCCCCTTCGCCATCGGCGTCAACAACGCCGGCCATGACGAGCGGCACGATTTTGAGGCGATGACGGAAGCCTATTGGGACGACCGCCTTGCGGTGAACCTGCGGCCAATGATGTTCGTCGCGCAGGCATTGACGCCGGACATGCGCGGCCTCGGCGGCGGCGCTCTGGTCAACCTGTCTTCGACTTCGTGGATGAAGGGCTCGCTGCACATGATCGCCTACACCACGGCGAAATCGGCGGTGATCGGCTTCACCCGCTCGCTGGCGCGGGCGCTCGGGCCCGACGGCATCAGGGTCAACTGCGTCACGCCGGGCTGGGTGATGACCGAGCGCCAGCGGACGCAATGGTGGACGCCGGAGAAGGACGCGGCCAACCAGGCGGCGCAGTCGCTGAAGGGCGAGATCCTGCCGGAGGACATCGCCCAGATGGTGCTCTTCCTCTGCTCCGACGTTTCGCGCATGTGCGCCGGCCAAAATTTCATCGTCGACGCCGGCACGGTCTGACGCGATGAGTTCGCTCGACGACCTGCGCGCCGTGCTCGACCCCGCCGCCATCGTCACCGATCCGCAGGCGCTGGCGCCGCATCTGACCGACTGGCGCGGCAAGCATCAGGGCGCGGCGCTCGCGCTGCTCAGGCCGCGCGCTGTCGAGGAAGTCTCGGCGATCCTGCGCTGGGCAACGGCGACGCGCACGCCGGTGGTGCCGCAAGGCGGCAACACGGGACTGTCGGGCGGAGCGACGCCGGATGCTTCGGGCGCGGCCGTCGTGCTCTCGCTGGCGCGCCTGAACAAGGTCCGGGCAGTCGACAGCGCAGGCGACACCCTGACCGCCGAGGCCGGCTGCATCCTAGCCGATGTCCAGCAGGCCGCCGCCGCGCATGACCGGCTCTTTCCGCTCAGCCTCGGCAGCGAGGGCTCGTGCCAGATCGGCGGGGTGGTCGCGACCAACGCCGGCGGCATCAATGTCATCCGCTACGGCACGGTGCGCGACCTCGTGCTCGGCCTCGAATACGTTCGCGCCGACGGCGCCGTGATCCATGGGTTGAAGCCGCTGCGCAAGGACAATGCCGGCTATGCGCTGAAGGAGCTGGTGATCGGCTCGGAAGGCACGCTCGCGATCGTGAGCGCGGCGACCTTCAGGCTATTTCCAAAGCCGCGCGCGAGCGCGACGGCACTGTGCGGCCTCGCCAGCCCGGCGGATGCCTTGCGGCTGCTCGGCCTGCTGAGGCAGAGCGCCGGCGAGCGCATCTCCAGCTTCGAACTGATGTGCGACGGCGAGATGGGCCTCACGCTCGACAGCGTTCCGGGCACGGCCCTTCCCCTGGAACGACGGCACGGCTGGTATGTCTTCATCGAGCTCGGCGATAGCGATCCGGCTGGCCGGGTCGGCGAGTTGCTCACCGATGCTCTCGCCGCCGCGCTGGAACGGGGTCTGCTTCAGGATGCGACCGTCGCGCAGAGCGAGGCGCAGGCCAAGGCGATCTGGCATCTGCGCTTCGCCGTTGCCGAGGCGAACCGCCGCGCCGGCCCGAGTGTCTCGCACGACACCAGCGTCGCCACCGCCGATGTGCCCGCCTTCATTGCTGCGATCGAGACGATGGCCGCCGAGCGCTTCCCGAAGGCGCGAGCCCTCTTCGTCGGCCATGTCGGCGACGGCAATATCCACGTCATCCTGTTGTTCCCGCGGGACACGCTGGCCGAGCAGCGACACGAGCTCGGCCACGCCGTCAACGCGGCGGTCTTCGCCATCGTCAGCGATTTCGGCGGCAGTATCACCGCCGAGCATGGCATCGGCCGCAACCTGACCGGCGCGTTGGCAAAGCAGGCGCAACCCGAGGCGCTGGAGCTGATGAGAGCGGTCAAGCAGGCTTTCGACCCGCTCGGCATTCTCAATCCCGGCGTTGTCCTCGCGCAAAGGTGAAGCAGGCGAGCGCTCGGCTAAGCAATCGGAATAGTTGAACTGTTTCGAACCCAGAGCATTGGGTTCCTTAGTTTAGAATACATGTAAACTATTGTATTTGCTAACCAATTCGCTCTGGTTTAACTGCTGGGGACGATCGCGAGATTGATGTCCTCGACTGGCGCTGGCTCGCGATCGCTTGGAGCCGCTTCGACGAACGTGGCTTCGTTTTGAAAAGCGCTCCCACCAAGGAGGGGCGCCGCAAGACCACGGACCCAATTCGATGCAGCGTTTGATCGGCACAGTCCTGCTCGCGACGGCCATTGTCGCCACGCCCATGGCGGGCTTCGTCGCCCTGGCCCAGACCGCCCCGGCCGAAACGGCCCCGGTGCAGCAGCAGCCGAGTCCTTCCGGTGCGCATGGCGGTGTACTGCCCACGCCGACGGCCCCGAATCCCGCACCGGCAGCGACCGCACCGGCTGGCCAAGCCGCACCTGTTGCTCCGAATACCGCTGCAACGCCGAGCCAAGCCGTCCCGGTTGCCACTCCCGGTGCTGCCGCTCCGCAGACTGCTGCGCCTGCAACCGCTCCTTCCGCGTCCCCCGCGCCTGTCGCAGGGCAGGCCACCCTGCCGCACGACCTGTCTCCCTGGGGCATGTTCATGGCGGCCGACATCGTCGTGAAGGCGGTGATGCTCGGCCTCGCCTTCGCCTCGCTGGTGACCTGGACGATCTGGCTCGCCAAGGCGCTCGAGCTCGCCGCCGCCAAGGCGCGAGCCGGCCGGGCGGTGCGGCGTCTCGAGGAAGCCATCAGCCTGGACGAGGCCGCACGTGCGATCGCCGGCCGCAAGGGCCAGGCGCGCGGCACCGTGGCCGAACTGGTCGGCGCCGCCCAGAGCGAGCGCCAGCGTTCCGACGATCTCGGTGAGGACGGCATCAAGGAGCGCGCTGCGATCGCGCTGTCGCGGATCGAGGCGCGGGCTGGCCGCAATATGGCGCGCGGCACCGGCCTGCTCGCCACCATCGGCTCAACCGCCCCCTTTGTCGGCCTGTTCGGCACGGTCTGGGGCATCATGAACTCGTTCATCGGCATCAGCCAGTCGAAGACGACCAACCTTGCCGTCGTCGCCCCTGGCATCGCCGAGGCGCTGCTGGCGACCGCGATCGGCCTCGTCGCCGCGATCCCGGCCGTGATCATCTACAACGTCTTTGCCCGGGCCATCTCGGGCTACCGCGCCACGCTCTCCGACGCCTCGGGCGAGGTGCTGCGCCATCTTTCGCGCGACCTCGAGCGAGCGCGCCGCCAGGCCGCGCAGCAGGTCAGAGCCAATCTGCACGCCGTTCCGGCCCAGCCGGCTGCGATGCCGCGCGTCCCGGCGGAGTGAGCCATGGCTGTCTCGCTCAAGGAACCGCAGGACGGCGATCTCGGCGAAGTCAGCGAGATCAACGTCACGCCGTTCATCGACGTGATTCTGGTGCTGCTGATCATCTTCATGGTCGCCGCGCCGCTCTCGACCGTCGACGTCGCCGTCGACCTGCCGGTCTCGAACGCCCAGCCTCAGCCGCGACCGGACAAGCCGGTCTTCCTGACCGTGAAGCAGGACCTGTCGCTGGCGCTCGGCAACGACACCGTGCCACGCGAGCAGTTGCAGGCGACGCTCGACCAGCAGACCAATCATGATCGCGAGCAGCGCGTCTTCCTGCGCGCCGATGGGGCCGTGGCCTATCGCGAGCTGATGGAAGTGATGAACAAGCTGCGCCAGGCCGGCTATCTCAAGATCGCGCTGGTCGGCCTCGAGGATACCGGCCAAAGCGCGGCACAGGGAGCAGGCAAGCCGTGATCGCGACTGCGCCCGATCGCCGCTGGCTCGCCGCGCTGCGCTGGGGCGCAGCGGCACTGACCGTCGCGTCCCTCCATGGCGGACTCGCCTGGATCGGCGTGCACTGGCGCCCGACCGAAGCCGCGGCCGGCGCGCCGGAGCCGGCAGTGATGATCGAGCTCGCCGCGCTCTCGGTCGCGCCCGAAGCGCCGCCGGAGGAGTTGCCGGTCGCGCAGGAGCGGGCCGCACCGGAACCGCCGCCGCCCGAGCCGGTCAAGGAGGAGCTGCCTCCGCCGGAGCCCGAGCCGGAACCGCTTCCCGAGCCGACGCCGGTCGAGCAGCCGGAGATCAAGCTGCCCGAGCTGCCGCAGATTCCGAAACTCGACGCCGTGCTGCTGCCACCCCCGCCCGAGCCGAAGCAGGTGGAGAAGAAGCCGGAACCGAAGCCGAAGGTCGTCGAGAAGAAGCCCAAGCCGAAGCCCAAGGTCGTCGAGCGCAAGCCGGTCGAGCAGCGGGCCAAGGAAGCCGTGGCGCCGAAGCCCTCCGAGCAGCGCGCCTCGGCCCCGACCAGCGCGGCGCAGGGCACGGCCAGCCAGCCGACGGTTTCGACCGCCTCCTGGCGCGGCTCGCTGATCGCCCATCTCAATCGCTACAAGCGCTTCCCGGGCGGCGCGAACCCTGGGACCGTCCAGGTCGCCTTCGCGATCGACCGCAGTGGCAATGTTCTGTCCTCGCGGGTGGTCGGCTCGTCCGGCGATTCGGCACTGGATGCCGAGGCCGCGGCAATGATCCGCCGCGCCAGCCCGGTTCCGGCCCCGCCAGCGGGTGTCGGCGGCGGCGGGGCGATCTCGCTCTCGGTGCCGATCCGCTTCAGCCGATAGGGCTCAGCGCGGGGCGCCGGGATTCTGGAAGGGCGTCGTCACGGTATCGCCGACCGCCGCGCCCGTATCGTGAATGTTGTTGCCGAGATGCTCGACCCGGTCGCCGAGATTGCGCCGGGCCTGCGGATCGATGACCGCGACCGGAGCCGAGACGACGATGCCAGCGGCTGTGCCGACCGCGGCCGCAGCGCTGCCGGTCACCTCGATCAGCCGGTCGCCGAGGCCGACGCGGGAATCGGTGATCGGCTGCCCATCGACGAGGCGCGTCCCGATCAGCTTCACCACCTCGGGGCTCTCGGCGAACTTGCCGTGGTTGAGCTTGTCCCCGGTGCGCAGCTTGGTCAGGTTCAGGACCGTGATCTTGTCCTTCTCGAACTCGGTCTTGTAGGGCTCGACATCGGGATCGACGGCGCCGAGGCGGTCCTTATTGCCCCAGACCCGGCGCGAGACCGCGAGCGCGCGGTCGTCCTGCGAGACGAAGAGGGTGAATTTCGGCCGCCGTCCCGTCATTTCGGCGATCTGCGTGCGGAAGACGTCGGCATCGACATCGGGCGAGGCGAGCATGACGTTGGCGATCTTCGGCGGGATGCCCCGATTGCGCACCGCCATCTGGGTCAATGACTCCAGCGCGACCCAGTTGCCCATCGAATGGGCGAGCAGCGAGACCTCGCCGACGGCAGGGTCACGCGCCAGTTCCTGCAGCAGGTTCTCGAGCGCATTGCGCGAATAGGTCGCGCTCTCGCGGTCGTAGCCATAGGCGAAGAGCGAGCCGCGCGACGGCCAGGTGAACAGCACCGGCACGACGTTCGCGTCGGAATCGTGGACGATCTGGGCGAAGCGATAGACCGCATCCTCGAAGCGGTTGTTGAAGCCGTGGACGAAGACCATGACGCGGCGCTTCGGCACACGCGCGACGCGCTCGTGCAAGCGCGCCAGGCCTGTCCTCGCGTCGAGCTTGTCGACCTTGAGCGTGACGAAATCGGTTTCGGGATTGCCAGGCAGCCGGCTCGGCCATTGCACCTCGCCGACCTTGCGGCGAGCGTCGGGCGGCAGCGAGATCGTCATCTCGACATAAGCCGGCTTGCCGCGCTCGCCGGAGAACAGCACGCCGGCATCCGGATCGGCCGCGCGCGTGGTCGCGACCAGCATGGTAACCTTGCTGGTACCCGGCACGGTCGAGGTGACGGGCATCAGCACGCCCTTCACGTCGCCGGCGCAGCCGGCGACGAAAACCGTCGCGACCGCGACTGCACAGAGCCGCCGGATGGCGGGCATCGGCAGATCTTTGCGGCTGATCGGCATCATCGGCTATCCAGCTCCGGCACGGCGCCCAGACCATGCTGGCGCGCCGCCGTCTCCGTCAAGGACGCCGAAGCCACACTCCCGGTCAGACCATGTACTGGCCGCCATTCACCTCTATGGTCTGGCCGGTGATGTAGCCGCTCATCGCCGGGCTGGCGAGGAAGAGGAAGACGCCGACATTGTCCTGCGGCGTGCCGACGCGCTCCATCGGAACCGTCCTGCGCATCGCCTCGATCTGCTCGGCCGTGGAATAGCGCTCGTGGAACGGCGTCATGATCACGCCGGGCGAGACGCCGTTGACGCGGATGCCGAAGGGCACGAACTCCTTGGCCATGCCGCGCGTCAAATTGAGCACGAAGGCTTTCGAGCTGGCATAGAGCGAGGAGCCGGGGCCGCCGCCATTGCGCGCCGCGATCGAGCTCAGATTGATCACGCTCGCCCGGTTGCCGGACTGCTTGAGATAGGGCAGCGCCGCCTTCGAGGCCATCACCACCGAACGGACATTGAGGTCGACGACGCTGTCGAAGAACTCGTCCTCGATCTCGGCGATCGGCGTGCGCTTCACCAGCGCGCCGGCATTGTTGACGAGCACGTCGAGCCCGCCGAGCTTGTCGGCCGCCTTGTTGACGAGATCGACTGCCTGCGCGCTGTCGGCGACGTCGGCCTGCAGCACATGCGCCTCGCCGCCGGCCGCCCTGATCTCGGCGGCGACGGCATTCGCTTCGGACTCGCTCGACTTGTAGTGCACCACGACGCGCATGCCGTTCGCTGCGTAGGCCTTGGCTACAGCGGCGCCGATGCCGGTGCTGGAGCCGGTAACCAGGGCGCGCAGCCCCTTGAGATCGTCGAGCATCATTCCTCCCTTGGGATGCAGGATTAAATCGTTTCAGGAACGATCTTGCGCAAGGCGGAGCAGAAGCGCCAGCGCCGGTTCGGCAACCCCGCCATTCGCCGGGGAAGGTTCAGCCCATTGCCTGGTTGACGAGGGCAAAGCGATGCACCGGGCCGGGAGCGACCGGTGCGGCGCCGCGTTCCATCACCACGCCGGAAGCGACGAGCGGCAGGCCGCGCTCGCTGAGCCAAGCGCCGAGGCCGGTGCGGGCCGGCACGTCGATGCGCACGAAGTCACCGCG
Source organism: Allobosea sp. NPDC003192 (assembly GCF_050275675.1). Lineage (NCBI taxonomy): Bacteria > Pseudomonadati > Pseudomonadota > Alphaproteobacteria > Hyphomicrobiales > Alloboseaceae > Allobosea > Allobosea sp. NPDC003192. The sequence continues at coordinate 321,053 of NZ_JBNNPK010000003.1, read as the reverse complement.
GCGGGCGGCGAGCAGCGCCGCGATCAGATTGCAGGCAGCGGCATCGTCGAGCGCCGCGACCGGGCCGATCAGCCAACCGCGGCCATGCCGGCGCAGGAAGCCGAAGCCGGCGGGCGCGCCATTGCGCTCGATCAGGATGGCATGGCCGCGCGCCAGCAGGGCTTCGAGGACGGCTGCGCGCGGCAGCCCCGTCGCCTCGCCGTCGAGCTGCGCTAGCAGCGGTAAGTCAGAGGCGGCGACCGGTCGCATGACCTCGTTCGCCGCGAGGACCGGCGCTGCCAACTCCGGCCAATCGCCCTGGTGCTGTCTGACCTCGTCGATGGCGATAAAGCCAAGGCGGGCGTAGAGCGGCTCGCCCTGCGGCGTGGCGACAAGGCCGAGCGTTCGTCCTTCCGTCGCCGCGATCAACTGTTCGGTCAGCAACTTGCCGATGCCCTGCCCCTGCTGATCGGGCAAAACGATGATCGTGCCGAGTGTGGCATGGCTCTCGCCAAAGCCCCACCAGAGCCCGACGCCGACGAGCTCGTCTTCCATCGACAAGGTGAAGCCCTGCCCCAGCGACAGCGCGAACTCCCAATCCTCGCGGCGATGCGGCCAGCCGACCGCGGCTGAAAGCCTCTGGCAGGAATCGGCATCGGCGACGCTGGTTGGGCGAAGCGTCAGCTGGAGCGGCTGCATCGGCCGATCCTCAGCGGCAGAATTCGGCACAGCCAGACTGCCAGAACGGCGCCTGCCCATCGAGATCAGGCACAGAGGGACGCGGCTTGGCACCCGGCAGATCAGACGGCACCGGTACGACCAGCTCCCACCAGCGATGGGCGCATTGCGAGCGGAAGGCCATCTGGTCGCTGATCGAGGTGTTCTCGCGGGCAAGAACCGCATCGAGCGCGTCGCAGGCCTTGCGGAGCGCGGCGTCGTTCACGTCGCCGGGCTCGTTGGCGTAATCATGGAAGGCGGCGGTGAAGGCCTCCATCTCGCGAGCGATATGCGGCCAGTCCTGGCGCCCGAGATTCCAGGCGTCCATCCATTCGCGCACCACCGTCTCGACCGCCTCGGCTTTCGGCTTGCCGGCGACCTTGCGAGCTGTGGTCAGCATATGGCGCATCAGTTCGGCGCGGGCATGGAGCTGGCGGGCGGCGAGCGCGGCCGTCTGCATCGCCAGAATCGCGCGCTCGGCCTCGAGCTGCAGCTCTTCGACGAAATGGGCCATATCCTTCTCCACTCAAGGCAACGTCGCAAGCCGGTCGAACAGGCGCTGGAACAGCGCCTCCGCCTCGACGCTCGCGACGACATGGGCATTGGCCGGCCGCTTGAGCCGGCCGTTCCAGTCGATCGTGGTGCGGCCCCGCAAGGGGCCGTCCCCAGTCTCGACCTCGACACAACAGTCGCGCCCCGAAAAGAGTTCCGGCCAGAGCAGGAAGGCGATCACGCAGGGGTCGTGCATCGGATGGCCGGCAGTGCCGAGCCCGCCGGGGCGCGGGCGCGTCAGCATGCCATGCACCGCCCTGCCGGCCGCATTGCCGAAAGTGAGCAGGCGCGCGACCTGCTCGTGCGAGGCGATCGCCTGATGGGTGACGCCGAGGCCGAACATCACGATCGGCCGGCCGCAGCCCAAGACGATCGCGGCGGCGTGCGGGTCGACATGGACGTTGAACTCGGCCGCCGGGGTGATGTTGCCGAGCGCCAGCGCTCCACCCATCAGCACGATGCGCTTGACCTTGGGCAGCACATCCGGCGCGAGCCGGAACGCCAATGCGAGATTGGTCAGCGGCCCGAGCGGACAGAGCGTGACGCTGTCGTCCGGCGCCGCGCGCAAGGTTGCGATCAGCGCCTGGACCGCATGGATAGGCGAAGGCTCACCACGCGCCGGCGGCAGATCGGCACCGGCCAGCCCGTCCGGTCCGCAGACGAATTCGGCGGTCGAGAGCGGAAAGAGCAGCGGCCGGTCAGCCCCGGCATGGACGGGCACGTCCTCGCGCCCGCCGAGCTCACGAATGCGCAGCGCGTTGGCGGTGGTCAGCGCCAGCGGGACATTGCCGGCGACGGTGGTGATCGCCTTGAGGTCGAGCTCCGGGCTAGCGAAGGCGAGCAGCAGGGCGACCGCATCGTCCTGGCCGGGATCGGTGTCGATGACGATCGTCTCGCTAGTCATCTCAGGCGGCTCTCGCATTGCCGGCCATGATCATGTGGCTGAGATCGTCCGCGGTCAGATCGCCGAGCGGCTGGTCGACGTATTTCCGGCCGGCCCCCATGATCACGACGCGGTCGGCGAGCGCGACGACGTCGCGCATATTGTGGCTGATCAGCAGGACCGTACGGCCGTCGGCCTTGAGCTTGCGGATCAGGTCGAGGACCAGCGCTGTCTCCTTGACGCCGAGCGCCGCCGTCGGCTCGTCCATGATGATGATCTCAGCCTTCCAGCGCAGCGCGCGCGAGATCGCCACCGCCTGACGCTGGCCGCCGGAGAGCCGCTCGACCGGCCGGTCCATGTCCTCGACCGTGACCGAGAGCTGCTTCAGGAAGCCGCGCGCCTCCTGCGCCATCTTCTTCTTGTCGAGTACGCGCAGGAAAGGCAGCAACAGAGGGCGCGTCAGCTCCGAGCCCATGAAGACGTTCTGGGCGATCGAGAGCCGCGGCGCCAGAGCGAGATCCTGATAGATCGTCGCGACGCCATGGCTCAGCGCATCGTGCGGCGAGGCGAAGACGACGGTCTTCCCACGCATGCTCAAAGTCCCGGATGTCGCCTCCTCGGCGCCGGAGATCACCTTGATCAGGCTCGATTTGCCGGCGCCGTTGTCGCCGCAGATGGCGACGACCTCGCCGGCAAAGATGTCGAGATCGACCTCGCGCACCGCCACGACCGCGCCATAGGCCTTGCCGATGCCGCGCAGCGAGAGGAGGGGGGTGGCGGTCATCGGGAAGCTCTCCTTCCTTCTCCCCTCGGGGGAGAAGGTGGCAGCGCGAAGCGCTGACGGATGAGGGAAGTCAGGCGCGACCCGATTACCATCGTACCCAGTCGTACTGCCCTCATCCGTCTGCTTCGCAGACACCTTCTCCCCCGAGGGGAGAAGGAGCGCGCGCTTGGCTGGGGCGACAGTTTCACTTCAGGAACTGCTGGACGTTGTTCTTGTCGACCAGCACGGCGTCGGTGAAGAGGTAGGGCCCGGCGGCGACGGTCTCCTTCGGCTTCTTGTCGACGACGATCGTCTGGATCGCGTCGACCGCCTGCTTGCCCATCTCCTCGAACGGGATCGAGACGGTCGCCATAAAGGTCGAAGCGGGATCGGCGATGCGGGCATAGGTCTCCTTGCCGCCATCGACCGAAACCAGCGGGATCTGGCCCTTCTTCACGCCTTGAGCCTGCAAGAGATCGTCGATGATGTAGGCCTGCCCATCGAATGAGGCCCAGATGCCGTTGATCTTGCCCTGATTCTGCAGCAGCAGCGCCTGCATGCCGGCGCGGACATCGTCGCGCCAGCTCTGGGTGCGGGCCATCGAGAACTTGCCGAGTTCCTTCACCGCCTGGTTCTCGGAGAGCACGTTGTCGAGCAGCTTGCCGCGGATGCGCGAGGCGACGTTGAGGTCGAAGCGGGCGGTGACGATGTTGCCCTGGTAGCCGAGCTGGCCGAGCAGGTAGAGCGCGGCCTCGGCGCCGACCTTGTACTCGTTGGTCTGGATGTCGAAGAGCGCATGCGGGCTCGAACCCGACTGCACGGTGATGACAGGGATCTTGGCGTCCTTGGCCGCCTTGAACTGGGCGTCAGCCTCGACCGGCTTGCCCATGGCGATGATGATCGCGTCGACCTTCTTGGCGATCAGCGCGTCGAACTGCTCGGCATGCTTGGGCAGCGCGCCCTCCGAGTTCAGCAGCGTGACATTCCAGCCCTTGGCCTTGGCCGCCGCGGCGGCGGCATTGGCGACGCGGGCATGCGTCTCAGACGAGAACTGGAAGCCGATGACACCGAGCTCGAAGGCCTGGGCTCCCTGCGCCATCCCGACGACGGCGGCAGCCGCCAGCAGAACCTTCCTCAAACCGACCATGACGACCTCTCCCCTCGTTGTCGTTGTGAACTCTCAGACCTTGAACGCCGCCTTCTTCATCGCGCTGGCCGAGAAGGCGACCGAGCCGATGATGATGACACCGAGAACGATGTCTTGAACGTAATAGGGCGCGCCGAGCAGCACCAAGCCGTTGCCGAGCACCTTGAGCACCAAAGCTGCGAAGACCGTGCCCGGCACGTTCGGCTTGCCCGGCTCGAACATGGTCATCCCCAGCAGCACCGCCGCAATGGCGTAGAGGAGGTAGTCGCCCGCCATGTTCGGCGCGGCCGAGGACAGATTGGCGGCGAGTAGTACGGCGGTGATCGCGGCGAGGATGCCGGAGAGCAGCAGGCCGATGCGCTTCATCTTCCCCGTCGCGATACCGGAGAGCCTGGCAGCCTCGTCGGCCTCGCCGGTCGCGACCATGTGGGCGCCGGTGCGGGTCCATTTGACCAGCCCCCAGGCGAAGAGGGTGACGCCGGCGAGCCAGAGCACGAGATTGGGGATGCCGAAGGTGTAGCCGCGCGCCAGCCCGGTGAAGCCGGTCGGCCAGCGCCCGACAAAGGCGACACCCTGCGTGATCATGAAGGCGAAGCCCTTGGCGATCGCGGCGGTACCGAGCGTCATGATCAGCGAGGGTATGCGCAGCACGGTGACGCCGTAGCCGTTGAGGCCGCCGAGCAAAGCTCCGACCGAGAGCGCCGCCAGCACCGCGACCAGCGGCGGATACTGCAGCTGCACCAGCCAGCCGCAGACGACGGCGGCGAGGCTCGCCATCTCGGCGATCGAGAGGTCGAGCTCGGCGACGGTGAACGCGAGCGCGAAGCCGAGCGCCAGGATGGCGAGGAAGCTCGTATCCTTCAGCACGTTGACGATATTCATCGTCGTCGCGAAGTTCGGCGCGAAGGCGACGAAGAAGACGATCAGGGCAAAGCCGGCGAGCGCGGTGCCGTAGCGGCCGATGATCTCGCGCATCGTCAGGCATGTCCCTTGGCGATCGCCGAGATCGGCGAGAGGATTTCGATGCCGCCGGTGACCGGGATCAGCGCTCCCGTGACGAAGGCCGCAGCCGGCGAGAGCAGGAAGGCGATGACCCCCGCGACATCCTCGGGACGGCCGAGCCGCCCGAGTGGAGTGCGTTGCGAGGCGCCCTCGACCAATGCGTTGAACTGACTGGCAAAGCCGCCGCGCACCATCGGTGTGTCGATGATCCCCGGCGCGACCGCATTGACGCGGATGCCATGGCGGCCGAGCTGCTGGGCCATGCCATAGGTCAGCGTGGCCACCCCGCCCTTGGCCGAGCCATAGGCGAGATTGGCGCCGCCATTGCTATGGGCGATCGAGGAGATGTGGACGATGGCGCCGCCCTCGCCCTGCGTGATCATCTGTTTGGCAGCGGCCTTGGAGACGCGGAAGACGGCCGAGAGGTTGATGTCGACGAGCTTGTCCCACTCCTCGTCCTCCATCTCGACCATCGGCACCGGGCGAGAGGCGCCGGCGCCGGTGACGAGATTGTCGAGCCGGCCGAAGCGCTCGACAGCGAGCTGGACCAGCGCCGCGGCGAGATCGCGGTCACGGACATCGCCGGTCATCGCGGCGACCTCGGCGCCTTCAGCCTGCAATCGGTCGGCGAGCTCGGTCAGTGGACCGGCCTCCAGCCCGGAGAGGACGAGCCTGTGCGACGGTGCCAGCGTCATCGCGAGCGAGCCGCCGATGCCGCCGGAGGCGCCGGTGATCAGGGTAACGGGCTTCGGCATCAGCCGGCCTTGCCGGCGACCGGAACGAGACGAAACGCGACGACGCGGCAGGAACGCGGCATGGACCTCTCTCTGGAGATTGGCTCCACTTGGGTAAGGCGCAAGCGCCTCAGCCGCAACGTCAATCGGCGTGCAGGTTCGCAACCGCAGACGCATGACGCGCGAGGTCAGCGAGCGGTCCGCCTGCCTGCGCGGCCACGACGAGATCACGTGAGATCGGCACCAAGGCGTCCTCGGCCCGGCGGAACAGGGCGAACAGCGCATCATAGGCCGGCCTACGCGCCGGATCAGGCTCGAAGCGGCGCGCGACCGTGACGAGCGCCTGCTGGACTTCCGCCAGCGAAGCGTAACGGCCAAGGCCGGTGAAGGCGATGATCGCCGCACCGAGCAGGCCGGGTTCCCGGGAGGCTGCGACCACGACCGGCCGCCCGCAGAGATCGGCCTTGATCTGGCTCCAGACCGGATTGGCCGCTGCACCGCCGCCGAAGCGGATCTCGGCCGCAGGGCTGCCAAGCGCAGCTTCGGCCCGTTCCAGCACGATGCGATTGAGGCAGGCGACGCCCTCCAGCACCGCGAAGGCCAGGTCGGTCGGTCCATGCCGGCGGTTCAAGCCGACGAGCGCGCCACGCAAGAACGGATCCCAGTAAGGCACGCGCTCGCCCTGGAGATAGGGCAGAAAGAGCAGCGGTTGCGGCTGGCGCGACCCTGAGAGCAGCGCGTCGATCTCCTGTCCGACGGCTGCGCCATCGCGGCCGAGCAGCGCCAGCAGCCAGGAGACGGTATCGGCGCCGGTCTGGCTGGGGCCGCCGAGCTGGAACAGGCCGCGCCAGTCGACGGTGAGCAGGCCTTCCGCCCGTGCCGGCTCGCAGCCGACGACACCGAGCACCTCGGTGGTGCCGGAGATGTTGTAGGCGAAGCCATCGCGCATGGCGCCGAGGCCGACCACAGCCGCCCAGGTGTCGTTCGAGGCGCAGAAGACGGGCTTGCCGGCGAGACGACCAAGCGGCGCGGGCAGGCCGTGCTGGACCGGGCCGACCTCGTCCCAGGGCTCGAGCATCGGCGGCAGGATCGCAGCCGGGATGCCCGCAGCCGCCAGGAGATCGCTGCCTTCATGCGAGGCTGCCGCGGCCAGCAATCGCGCCATCGAGACGGGGTCGCTCGCCCGCCGGCCGGTCAGGCGGAAGCTCAGGTAGTCCTTCGGCTCGAGCAGGCAGGCGAGTTTGCCGAAGGTGTGCGGTTCCTGCTCGCGCAGCCAAGCGAGGCGGGCGAGTGGATGAAAGGCATTGACCGCGGCGCTTTCGGGATGGGCCGGATCGAGCCTCGCCCGCAGCCGCGCCGCAAGCGCGTCGGCGCGCGTATCCTTCCAGGTCATCGCCGGACGCAGCGAATTGCCATCCCGGTCGAGCAAAACTTGCGTGCGGGTGACACCGCAGATCGCGACGGCCTTGATCGCATCGAACAGCGCCGGCACCTCTGCTGCCAGCCCAGCACAGGCTTCGACCAGCAGATCCCACCAGGCATCCGGCTCGATCTCGGAGCGACCGGCAGAATCGTCCCGGCTCGCCGGCCCGGCAATGGCGTGCTGGGCGCGGATCGCGCCGGTGTCATCGACGAGGGCGGCGCGGAAGGAGGTGCCGCCGAGATCGCAGGCGAGGACGATGCTCATGTCCTCGCCCTGCGTCAGGAACGGACGCCGGTCAAGCCGCCCGGTCCTTCATGCCGCCATCGGTCAGGCGGTACCAGGCGATGATGGCGGAGACATAGAGCTCGTTCAGCGCATGCAGCGGCAAGGGCGCGATGGAGGTCACCGGGAAAGGCAGGCTCGCTCTGTCGCCGGTCGAGAGATACTGCGCCATCGCCCTGCCCATCGCGGTCTGCAGGCCAACGCCGCGGCCCATGCAGCCGATATCGACCAGCAGGCCGGGTTCCGGCTCGTGCAGATGCGGCAGGAAATCGCGGGTGAGCGCAACGCGGCCGCACCAGCGATAGTCGAAGCGCAGGCCCTTTGCCTGCGGATACATCTTGCCGACGACGCGCTCCAAATGAGCCCAGTCGGCGTCCCCCTGCGGCTCGCGGAAAGGGCCGCGTCCGCCCATCAGCAGGCGATTTGTGTGGTCCTTGCGGAAGTAGAGCAGAAGCTGACGGGTGTCGGAGGTGACCTGCCCTTCCGGCAGGATCGTGCCGGCGAGATTGTCGGAAAGCGGCTCGGTCGCGACGATGAAGGAATTCGGCCGGATCACCGTCTGGCGCAATTTCGGGATCAGGTCGCCGGTATAGCCATTGGTCGCGATCACCACGCGCGGCGTGGTGACGCTGGCGCCCTGCGCGGTGCGCACGACCCAGTTGCCGCCATCGCGGCGCAAGCCAGTGACTGCGCTCTGGCCATGGATCACAGCGCCCGCCTTCTGCGCGGCACGGGCGAGACCGCGGGCATAGGCGAGCGGCTGGACGCCGCCGCCACGCGGATCGAGCCAGCCGCCGAGATAGCGATCGGTGCCGAGCAGGCGGCCGACGTCATCGGCATCCAGGAAGCGCGCGGCGACGCCACGCATACCCCACTGCTCGGCCCGGCGCTTGACCGTCTCGACCATGGCCGGCGTATGCGCGCCCTGGATCCAGCCGGCGCGGCGATACGGCACGTCCATGCCGTGCTTCTCGATCAGCCCGAAGACGAGATCGGCGGTCGAGCCGACGAAGGAGACCAAGGCTGCGCCGGCCTCGGCCCCGTATTTGGAGACGATCTCGCTGGGATCGTATTTGATGCCGGAAATGACCTGCCCGCCATTGCGGCCCGAGGCGCCCCAGCCCGGCTCGCGTGCCTCCAGCACGACGACGGAGACGCCTGCCTCGGCGAGATGAAGTGCGGTCGAGAGGCCGGCATAGCCGGCGCCGACGATGCAGACATCTGCTTTCACATCGCCCGCGAGCGGCGGCGTCTGTGCAGCCGCCGGGGCGGTGGCGTGCCAGAGCGAAGGCTGCAGCGGGAAGGGTTCGGCCATCTCGGTATCCCTCAGATCGGCTTGAGCACGCGGCGCAGGAAGTCCTGCGTGCGTGGGTTACGCGGCGCGCTCAGGACCTCGCGGGCGGCGCCTTCCTCGACGATGACGCCGCCATCGAGGAAGAGGACGCGGTCGGCGACCTCGCGGGCGAAACCCATCTCATGGGTGACGACCAGCATGGTCATGCCCTCCTCGGCGAGGCTCTTCATCACGCCGAGCACCTCGCCGACCAGCTCGGGATCGAGCGCCGAGGTAGGCTCGTCGAACAGGATCGCCTTGGGCTGCATGGCGAGCGCGCGGGCGATGGCGACACGCTGCATCTGGCCGCCGGAGAGCTGAGCCGGATACGCTCCGAACTTGTCGGCGAGGCCGACGCGGGCGAGCAGCTCGCGCCCGCGCTCCAGTGCCTGGGCGGCCGGCTCGTTCTTCACGTGGATCGGCCCTTCGACGACGTTCTCTAGGGCCGTCCGGTGCGGGAAGAGATTGAAGCGCTGGAACACCATCGCCATGGCAGTACGGATGCCGACGATCGAGCGGTCGGCGCGATCGACCTTGGCGCCGTCGATCTGAATCGAGCCGCCATCATAGGATTCGAGCCCGTTGATGCAGCGCAGGATGGTCGACTTGCCGGAGCCGGACGGGCCGATCAGGCAGACGACCTCGCCGCGCTCGACGCTGCCGGTGATGCCCTTCAGCACCTGATGGGCGCCGAAGCTCTTGGTGACGCTGGAGAGCTCGATCATCGCCTGGCTCCCTTGCCGAAGCGGCGTTCCAGCCAGCCGACGAAGGCGATCAGCGGCAGGCTCATCGAGAGATAGAGCAGCGCGACCAGCGTGTAGACCGTCATGTTCTTGAAGGTCGAGGACGCCAGCAGCGAACCCTGCAGTGTCAGCTCCGCGACAGTAATGGTCGAGGCTTGCGAGGAATCCTTCAGCATCATGATCATGATGTTGCCGTAGGGCGGCAGGATCACCTTGATCGCCTGAGGCAGGATCACCCGGCGCATCATCAGGAACCAGCCCATGCCGATCGACTCGGCCGCCTCGACCTGGCCGTGGTCGATCGCCTCGATGCCGGCGCGGAAATTCTCGGCCTGATAGGCGGAATAGGCGATGCCGAGGCCCAGGATCGCCGCCTGCAGCGCGCTCAGCGCGAGGCCGAACTCCGGGAAAACGAAGTAGATGTAGAACAGCTGCACCAGGATCGGGATGCCGCGCAGCGTGTTGACCACCAGCTTGGCGATGAAAGCGAGCCAGGCCACGCCCGAAACGCGCATCAGCGCCCAGACGAGGCCGAGCACGGTTGAGAGCGCCAGCGAGCCGAGCGTCACGAGGATGGTGAACTTCAGTCCCTGCAGCAGCAGCGGCAGAAACTGGGCGGCATCGCGCAGAAAGGATTGCATCGCAGGTCAGCTTCGACGGGGTGATCGCGAAGGCGCCGCTGGCTTTGCCCGCCGACTGGCGGCGGTGCGAAGCCGGCGCGCCGCGGGAATGCCTATTCCAGGCCCCACTTCGCCAGGATCTTGTCGAGCGTTCCGTCGGCCTTGACCTTGGCGAGACCGGCATTGACCTTCTTCAGCAGCTCGCCGTCGCTCTTGCGCACGCCGATGCCGACCGAGCCGGTGATGATGGGCTTGTAGGACTTGACCAGCCGGACATTCGGGAACTGTCCCTGCTTCAAGGTGTAGGCCATGATCGGCGCGTCGGCGAAGGCGGCCTGGACGCGGCCGGCATTGACGTCGGCGAGGATGTCCGGCGAGGTCTTGTAGAGCTTCACCTCGGGGAACAGGCCGGTCTTCTGCAGCGCCTCGACATAGGCGGTGCCGATCTGGGCGCCGACCGTGTAGCCCTTCATGTCGGCGAGCTCGACATAATCCTTCTTGTCCGAGGCCGGGACCAGCAGGCCCTCGCCATAGGTGTAGATCGGGTCGGAGAAGTCGATCACCTCCTTGCGAGCCGGGGTGATGTACATAGCCGCCGAGATCAGATCGATCTTGTTCGAGGTGAGCGAGGCGACCAGCGTCGAGAACTGCATGCCCTCGACCTCGACCTTGAGGTCAGAAGCTGCGGCGATCGCCTTGACCAGATCGACCATCACGCCTTCGATCGTGTTGGTCTTGGTGTCGAGGAAGGTGAACGGCATGCCGGTCGGCGTCGAACCGACCTTGAGAACGGACTGGGCGGCGGTCGGCGAGACGGACGCGGCGACGGCGCCTCCGGCCAGCAGGGTCAGGAAGGTCCGGCGTTCCATGGCTATGTCCCCTCATTTGTCCGTGCGCCCGGTGAGGCGCCAGCTCGCATTTTCATGAACATGAAGATACGAGCATAGGACGATCTTGCCGGCAAGCGATTTTCATGCACATGAAAATAGCAAAGAAGGAATCGCGATGAGCCTGCCTGCCGCCGACCTGCCGCATCTGCATGTCGACCGCGAGATCGGGGCGCGGCTGCGCCAGCTCAGGCGGGCGCGCCGGCTGTCGCTGGAGGAACTTGCCAGTCGCACCGGGCTGTCGATCGGCTTTCTCAGCCAGATCGAGCGCGGCCTGTCTTCGCCGACGCTGCGCGTGCTCGCCGCCGTCGCCGACGCGCTCGGCACCGCGATCTCGGATCTTTTCCCCGCCGATGTGCGTCAGATCGATCCGACCGCTACGATCGTGCGCCAGGCCGATCGCGGCGAATTGCAGCTCTGGCGCTCCGGCATCCGCAAGCAATTGCTCACTCCGCAGGCAGAGGGCGCCAAGCTCAACCTCTTCATCGTCGAGATGGAGCCGGGCGCCAGCACCGGCGACGAGCATTACATCCATCATGGCGAGGAAGCCGGCCTGGTGCTCAGCGGCACCATGCTGCTCAATGTCGAGAACGAGAGCTGGGTCATGCGCGAGGGCGACAGCTTCCGCTTCCTCTCCTCGCGACCGCATCGCTTCGCCAATGGCGACGAGGGCGTCACCCGCGTGCTCTGGGTCAACTGCCTGTAGCTGGCATCGACCTGCGTCAGACGCATAACAAAGCCCTTTTCAGACAGCTCGATCTGCGTCTAAGCCAATGCCGCCATGAAGAAAGGCGGCTGGACAACGCCGTGCCTCCCGGCACGATCAGTCGCATTGGGGAAACGCAAGGGAGGTCGGCATGGCAGGGCAAGCCGCCAGCAGGATCATCCTGTTCGGCTCCGAATGCGGGCCGCAGCGACTCATCACTCCTGTGATCCAGATCAAGGCGCCGGCTGCAGGCGCGCTGAACGATCCCGCTTTCGGCTCCCGACAATCAGCCAGCCCCACCGCGCAAGAGGACAAGCAATCATGACACAAGCGCGACGGCACCCGCAGGATGCTCCCGACGGAACCGGCGCCAACCCGGTTGAAGTCAGTGGCGAGTTCCAGGTGAAGCTGCCCGACGGCGCCGTTTTGCGCGCATTCTCGCAGGGGCAGGGCCGGCCGCTGCTGCTGGTCAGTGGGCTCGCCGGCAGTGCCGCCTTCTGGGACGACAACGCCGCGACACTCGCCCGGTCCTTCCGGGTGCTGCGTTTCGATCAGCGTGGTATCGGAGCCAGCGACCGCGGCAACGCCCCCTGCACGATCGAGCAGTTGGCCAAGGACTGTCTCGCCGTGCTCGACGCAGCGGACATCGAGCGCGCCACGGTCCTCGGACACTCGACCGGCGGCTGCATCGGCCTGGCGCTCGCACGCCAGGTGCCGGCCCGGCTCGACGGGCTGATCCTCAGCGGCAGCTGGCTGAAGCAGAACCGCTACATGGCCGCTCTGTTCGAGACCCGCCTCGCGATTCTGGACCAGCATCCACGCGCCTACGCCGCGACCGCAGCGCTGATGGCCTATCCGCCGACCTGGCTCGAGGCGCATTGGAGCGTCTACGAGACCGCGGTCGCGGCCGCGCCGGACACGCCGGAGGCCAAGCAGGTGGTACGCGAGCGCATCGACGCGCTGCGCGCCTTCGACGCCTCGGCCTGGGCGGGAGAACTCGTCCCGCCAACCCTGATCCTCGGCGCGCGTGACGACATGATCGTCCCCGCCTTTCTGCAGGAAGAGCTCGCGGCCGCCATGCCCGGTGCGCGCAAGACGCTGCTCGATACAGGCGGGCACTTCTTCCCGATCTCCCGCCCCGACGCGTTCACCGCGAATGTGGCTGAATGGATCGGGGCCCTGTAGCGGCGGCCGCGACGAACTGCCCTGTATTCAAAGAAGCAGGCTGCGCTATCTCAGAAGGAGTCTAAGCTGAGGAGAGACGACCCGATGAGACTGATCGCCAGCGCCGCCCTGCTTGCCCTCGCCACGATGGCCACCTCCCCCGCTTCAGCGCAGGACGTCTCGGCGGGCGAGCGCTCCTGGAACAAGTGCCGGGCCTGCCACCAGATCGGCGAGGGCGCCAAGAACCTGGTCGGCCCGCAGCTCAACGGGCTGTTCGGCCGGCACACCGGCGCGGTCGAGGGCTACAGCTACTCGACCGCCAACAAGGGCGCCAACATCACCTGGGACGAGGCGGTCTTCGCCGAATACATCAAGGATCCCAAGGCCAAGATTCCCGGCACCAAGATGGTCTTCGCCGGCATCAAGAACGACAAGGAAATCGCGGACCTCACCGCCTTCCTCAAGCAGTTCGACAAGGACGGCAAGAAGCTCTGAGATCGGCGCCGGACGCACCGCCTCCGGGTTCCTGAAGCGGGCAGCCGGCTGAACGATGCCGGGGCCGCCCCGCAATTGTCCCGGCTCACCACCTCGACGACGGCGCAGAAAAAGCAGGGGCTCGCTCGGGATATCTCCACGCGGGCCGGGCCTTCCTGTGCGCTGCCGAAAAGCATTGCCGGCTACAAATTTAACTGGCGGCCAGCCCCCCGAATCACCATATGCTGCCGCCGGAGGGCGCATGGGGAAGTCGGCAAGGGCAGCAAAGGCGGACGCCGCCAAGCGAGCGGGCGAGCCAAAGGTTCAGATCGGTGCGATCCCGTATCGGCATCGGCCGGATGGTGCTGTCGAGATCATGCTGGTGACGACTCGCGAGACACAGCGCTGGATCGTGCCGAAAGGCTGGCCGATCCGCGGCCTGAAGGGCCATGAAGCCGCCGCGCGCGAAGCCATGGAAGAAGCGGGCCTGCTCGGTGAGATCGGCAAGAAGCCGGTCGGCCGCTACATCTACTGGAAGCGGCGCACGCGCGACTTCGTGCTGTGCAAGGTCAGGCTCTATCTGCTCGTGGTCAAGGACCAGCTCCCGAGCTGGCCCGAGCAGGATCAGCGCCGCAGTCAATGGTTCACCCAAGCTGACGCGGCCGATCTCGTCGATGAGCCGGCGCTCGGCGCGATCCTGCGCGGCCTCAAGCTCGACAAGGCCTGAACCAGGGCTCCCCCGACGAGCCGAGCATCGCGCCCAGCAGATCGACCAGACCCGATGGGCGGCACTCATCAGCGGCTGGCGGCAGCACCAAGACCATCGAAAAACAGGCGCTTGACCTTCCCATAATGGGAAGGTGTAGCCATCTTCCAACGAGAGAAGGAAGGTGGTGCGTCATGACGATGCATGCGAAGCATGAAGCACCTGCGAACGGGCCGAGCGTGATCGACATTCCGGTCGACGGGATGACCTGCGCGTCCTGCGTAGGACGGGTGGAGAAGGCGATTTCGGCTGTTCCGGGCGTCAGCAAGGCCGAGGTCAATCTCGCGACCGGCAAGGCGCGGGTGACACTGGCGGGGGCGCAGGCCAGCGCTGTGGCCGAAGCGATCCGCGGTGCCGGCTACGAACCGACCGCAACGGAGATATCGCTGGCGATCTCCGGCATGACCTGCGCGTCCTGCGTCGGCCGGGTCGAGAAGGCGCTGCGCGCCGTGCCAGGCGTGCTGAGCGCGGAGGTCAATCTCGCGACCGAGCGAGCCACGGTCCGGACCGCCGATGCCGGCATCACGCCGGCGCTGGTCGCAGCCGTCTCCGTCGCCGGCTACGAAGCCAGGACCATCGACGAAGGACGCAGCGAGGATGGCGATGCTGCCGCCCGCCGCCAGGCGGAACAGAGCGCGCTCGGCCGCGCGGTCGTCGTCGCTGCGCTGGCGACGCTGCCGCTGATGATCCTCGAAATGGGGCCGCATCTGAGCGAGGCATTCCATCATTGGCTCTACGCCCGCATCGACGCCTTCCTGCTGAAGCTCGTCGCTTTCGGCCTCACCACCATCGTGCTGTTCGGACCGGGCCTGCGCTTCTTCCTGAAGGGCTGGCCAGCGCTGCTGCGCGGCGCGCCCGACATGAACGCGCTGGTCATGCTCGGCGCCGGCGCAGCCTATGCCTATTCGGTGGTCGCGACCTTCGCGCCGGGCTGGCTGCCAGCCGGCACCGACTACACCTATTTCGAGACCGGAGCGGTGATCGTCACGCTGATCCTGCTCGGACGCTGGTTCGAAGCCCGTGCCAAGGGCCGGACCAGCGAGGCGATCAAGCGGCTGGTCCAGCTGCAGGCGCGCTCGGCCCGCGTTCTGCGCGACGGCGTCGAGAGCGAAATCGCGATCGAGCATGTCCGGGTCGGCGATCTCGTGCTGGTCCGGCCAGGCGAGAAGATCCCGGTCGACGGCGAGGTCGTCGACGGCGCGTCCTATGTCGACGAGGCGATGGTGACCGGCGAGCCGGCCCCGGCGCACAAGAGCGCGGGCTCGGCCGTGATCGGCGGCACGATCAACCGCAACGGCGCGCTGCGCTTCCGGGCGGAGAAGGTCGGCGCCGATACCCTGCTCGCCCAGATCCTGCGCATGGTCGAGCAGGCTCAAGGAGCGAAGTTGCCGATCCAGGCGCTGGTCGACCGCGTCACCAACTGGTTCGTGCCGGCGGTGATCGCCGTCGCGCTGCTGACCTTCGCAGCCTGGCTCGCCTTCGGCCCCTCGCCCGCGCTGACCTATGCGCTGGTCAACGCCGTCGCGGTGCTGATCGTCGCCTGCCCCTGCGCCATGGGCCTGGCGACCCCGACCTCGATCATGGTCGGCACCGGCCGCGCCGCCGAGCTCGGCATCCTGTTCCGCCAGGGTGCGGCGCTGCAGGGCCTGAGCGAGGTCGCAACCATCGCCTTCGACAAGACGGGGACACTGACCAAGGGCCGGCCCGAGATGACACGCTTCGTCGCCGCCGAAGGGTTCACGGAGGACGAGGCCCTGCGCCTCGCCGCTTCGGCGGAGAGCGCGTCCGAGCACCCCTCCGCCGAGGCGATCGTCGCCGAAGCCAAGCGACGCGGCCTCGCGCTCGTGCCAGCCATCGACTTCACGGCCGAGCCCGGCCTCGGCATTTCGGCTGAGGTCGAAGGGCGAGCAGTGCTGGTCGGCTCCGCCCGACTGATGGCCGAGCGCGGTATCGCAACCATCACCTTGGCCGAGCAGGCCGCGTCCCTGGCGCGCGACGGCGAGAGCCCGCTCTATGTCGCCGTCGATGGCAGGCTCGCAGGCTTGGTCGCCGTGGCAGACCAGATCAAGCCGGGCACGCCGGCAGCGATCTCGGCGCTCAAGGCACTCGGCCTGCGCATCGTCATGGTGACCGGCGACAACCGCGCCACCGCCGAGACGATCGCGGCTCGGCTCGGCATCGACGCGGTCGAGGCCGAGGTGCTGCCGACTGACAAGGCGGCGATCGTCGAGCGGCTACAAGGCGGCAGGGCCAAGGTCGCCTTCGTCGGCGACGGCATCAACGACGCGCCCGCGCTGGCCCAGGCCGATATCGGCGTCGCCATGGGCGCCGGCACCGACATCGCGATCGAGAGCGCCGACATTGTGCTGATCTCGGGAGACCTGCGCCATGTGCCGGAGGCGATCGGCCTGTCCAAGGCGACGATGACGAACATCCGCCAGAATCTCGGCTGGGCCTTCGGCTACAACGTGCTGCTGATCCCGGTTGCGGCCGGTCTGCTCTACCCGCTCTGGGGCGTCTTGATGTCGCCGGTCTTCGCCAGCTTCGCCATGGCCTTCTCCAGTGTCAGCGTTCTGGCCAACGCACTCCGGCTGCGCCGCTTCAAGGCGCGGCAGGACACCCCGGCAACAGCGCCGGGTGCAGCGCCCGCCCCGGCTTTCGGGAGGATGGGATGAATATCGGACAAGCCGCCGAAGCCTCCGGCGTCAGCGCCAAGATGATCCGCTATTACGAGCAGATCGGCCTGATCGAGCCCCCGGCACGCTCACATTCAGGCTACCGGGTCTATGCCGAGCCGAACGTCCACACGCTGCGTTTCGTGCGCCGCGCCCGCAGCCTCGGCTTCTCGGTCGAGGAGACGGGCTCGTTGCTGGCGCTCTGGCGTGATCGTTCACGAGCGAGCGCCGACGTGAAGGCGCTGGCACTGAAGCATGTCGCGGAACTTGAGGAGAAGGCCGCAGCGCTGCAGGCGATGGCGGCGACGCTGCGCCATCTCGCCAGCCATTGCCATGGCGATCAGCGGCCGGATTGCCCGATCCTCGACAAGATCGGCTCGTCGAACTGAGCATCCCCAGCATAGGGCGCCGCAAAGCAAAACGCCGGAGACCTTTTCGGGCCTCCGGCGTTCGCAGTTATCGGAAGAATGTTGCGCCGTTCAGCGGCGCATCGCTTCGGCGAGACGCGGCGAGAAGGTGCGGGTCGGCCGGCGGACCACCACGACGGAGCGGTTCGGCGTCATCACGGTGGTGCGGTGCGCCGCCTTGCGGATCAGCGGCACGACCTCGGCGACGGGCACGCCCATCAGCTGGGCGGCGAGCTCGGCCTGCTGCTCCGGCGAATCGCTCATGCACTGCGCCGCCGTCACCGCCTCTTCGAGGGTCGGCAGCTCGACGCGCGGGCGCAGGACGCGCGGGGGAGGATTCTTGTACTCGGGCATCTCAATGGCTCCTTGGAAGCCTAAAATAACACTTATTGTGCACTGCACAAGATTACATGGATTATTCTCTGCAATGCAACAATCGCAGGGCGAGTTGGCATGCGGCTTGCGCCTTTGGAATGCCTAAAACCGACAGGAGATTGTCGCCCTCAGAGCCCGTTCCGATCGGGCTGGTCCGAGCAACCGGCTCGGCTCCGCAAGGAGAGACCTTATGACCGCAGCGAACGCGACCCTTTCGGCGGCGCAAGCGCGCCGGCGTCGGCCGCCGGCCCCGGTGCCGGAAGAACAAGAGTTCGGCCGGCTCGAACTGCTGCTGCGCTTGCGCCGCAATCCGCTGACGATCTGGCGGACCCGCCATTTCCGCGAGCCGATCGTCGCGGGCGAAGGCCTGTTCGGCTACGGCGTCGTCGTCTCCGACCCGAATGTCGTCCACCATGTGCTGGTCGAGAACGCGGCGAACTACCGCAAGGACGACCTCCAACGCACCGTCCTGGCGCCCGGGCTCGGCGAGGGGCTACTGACCGCCGAAGGCGACGCCTGGAAACGGGCCCGGCGGACCCTGGCGCCACTGTTCACCCCGCGCTCGGTCACGGCGCTGGCGCAGCGCATGGCCGGGCCGGCCGAGCGAACCGCCGAGCGCATGGCGCGCCGGCGCAGCGGCCGCATCGTCGACATCAGCGCCGACATGACCCGCGTGACCTATGATATCCTGGCCGAGACGATGTTCTCGAACGCGATCGCCGGCGGCGCCGATGCCTTCGGCAAGGCGCTGACCCGCTATTTCGAGACGCAGGGGCGGATCGACCCGCTCGACGTGCTCGGCGCGCCCTCCTGGCTGCCGCGCATCGGCCGCTGGATGGCGCGGCCTGCGATCACCTTCTTCGAGGCGCAGGTCAAGGCGATCATCGCCGAGCGGCAGGCGCTGCATGCCGGCGCCGCCGGGCTGCCGGAGAAACCGGACCTGCTCGACGCCCTGCTCGCCGCGCGCGATCCGGAGACAGGCAGCGGGCTGAGCGACGCCGAGGTCGGCGCCAACATCGTCACCTTCATCGGCGCCGGCCACGAGACCACCGCCAACGCCCTGACCTGGTCGCTCTATCTCATCTCGCTCGCGCCCGACGTGCGCGACGCGCTCGAGGCCGAGATCGATGCCGCCGGCGACGACCTCGCCGGCGCCGCCCTGTCGGCCAAGCGCCTGGCGCTCACCCGTGCGGTGATCGAGGAGGCGATGCGGCTTTATCCGCCGGTGCCGTCTCTGTCGCGCACGGCCCTGGCGGACGATGCAGCGGGCGCATGCTTCATCCCCAGAGGAGCACTGGTGGTGATCTCGCCCTATCTCCTGCATCGGCACGAGACCCTCTGGGACGCGCCCGACCGCTTCCGACCAGAGCGCTTCCTGCCCGGCCCGCGCGAAGCGATCTCCCGCTATGCCTATCTACCCTTCGGCGCCGGCCCCAGAGTCTGCATCGGCCAGCAATTCGCCATGGTCGAGGCGGTGATCGTGCTGGCCACGCTGCTGCGGCGGCTGCGCTTCGAGCATGCCGGCGATGAGGCGCCGATGCCGGTCCAGCGCATCACGCTGCGCCCGGGGCGAGGCATGCCGATGCGCGTCACCGTGCGGCAGACCGAAGGACGGCCGCAGCCGACCGCGGCGAATTAACCACAGGCATCGGAAAAGCGTTAAAGATGAGCCCGATGTTTTTAAAGATATCGTGCCGGTGGTGTTCGGCGCGGCGGAACAGCCACAACGCGAAACGACGCGGAGCCCCGTCGTTCTTGGCTCTTCGACCCATGACTGGACCACGAACAATTTGGAACTTGGCAGAATCGTGACAAAGCGTGGCGGCTCTTGCCCAAAAAAGGCCAATATGGAACAGATGCCAGGCGTGGTGCTGCGTGGTCCTGCCCAGTTCTGCGAAACCGGCTCTGCCGGGGGCAAGGGCTACCAGATTGCTGGCACCATCAATTTTGGAAGCAACTTTTTACTGGGGTGACGTAATGCATGCCAAGACCTTGAAGGCCGGAACCATCCTCGTCGCGGGCGCCCTCGCGCTCGGCGGCTGCACCCAGTCGCAGGAACGCGTTGCGGCCGGTGGCGCGCTCGGTGCCGGCGCCGGCGCCCTGATCGGCGGCGCGGCCGGTGGCTGGCGCGGCGCAGCGATCGGCGCCCTGATCGGCGGCGTCGCCGGTCTCGTCATCGCCGACGCGATCGAAAAGGAGCGTGCCCGCGAGGCCGCCTATATCGCTGCGCGCTCGGGCGGCTCGAACACCCAGAGCTTCCGCAATTCGAGCGGCCAGGCCGTCGTCGTGCGCGCCCGCACCGTGCGCACCTACAACAACAGCCAGGGCCAGCGCATCCGCGTCGTCGAGCGTAGCGTAACCCGCGAGGGCAAGGCTGCCGGCACCGACCAGGTCGAAGTCAATCTGGCGACCAACGAAGCGTCCGGCATCTGAGCCGCGGCGAAGCGAGAACCGGTCCTCCCTCGTTCGCGAGGGGGGACCTCATGAGTACCGAACCGAGATGACTGCGAAAGCGCTGACCAGACGAATCCTCTGCCTGACGGTTGCCGGCCTTTTGGCGGTGCCGCCGGTGAAGGCTACGGCGCAGACGCAGATCATGCCCGGCTTTGATCCGTTCAATCCGTTCGGATCGGCCGCGCAACTGCTCTGGCAGCGCATTCAGCAGCAGTGCCCGCAGCTCAAGCTGCCGGTCACGATCGGCATCGCCTCACGCCCGGCGACGCGCAATGCGTTCACGACCGACCAGGGCAACAACATCATGCAGCAGATCCGCGCTGCATTCTCGAATATTCCGGGCGTGACGATGGCGCCCTGGCTCGACCTCGACCCGATCAAGGGCATCGTCGACACCGGCGTGCTGGACAACCCGCTGGCCGGCGACAACAAGGAACAGCTCAGCAAGATCCAGCTCGAGATCCGGGCTTCCGGCTACAAGGCCGGCGCCGCGACGCGCTTCAACCTCTCGGCGCATGGCTGGAACGGCTATGAGAGCTGCTCGCCGAGCCTTGACCCCTTCACCGTCTCGCAGGACTTCATCGGCGAGGAATACACCTCCACCGACGAGCTCTTCAACAAGGTCGCGGCCGGCGTCTGGGCCGCATCGGTCGACACCTCGAACCCGCTGACGCTGTCGATCAGGATGCTGAGCGGCCTGCCGGTCAGCCCGGGCTGGTACGAGTTCTTCTCGGACAAGATGCGCCGGGCCCTGAGCCGGCAGAATGCCGAGGAAAAGGAAACCAAGATCCGGGCCGAGCGCCATGTCACGCTCGTCATCGCGCATGATCCAGCGGGCGACGAGGAGAAGCGCTGGGACGGCATGGTCACGATCGACCCGCGCCCGCTCGGCTATCGCCTCTCGGTCAGCGTCAATCGCCGCAACACCACACCGGTCTCGGAGGACGGCGTCGTCACGCTCGACGAATTGCCGACGATGCAGCAATGGGCCGCCCTCGGCCCGACGAGCCAGACGCCGCGGCTCGACCAGACGCCGCTGCGGATCAACGCGCGCATCGAAGGCGGCCGGGCTCTGCAGCAATACCCCTTCCTGGTGGCGCAGGAATCCTATGTCGAGGTCGACATCCCGACCGGCAGCGTGCGCGGGCCGCACCCGGCAGTGCCCGTCGATGTGCTCGGGCGCAACAATGCGCCGATGAAGACGATCCACATCGCCAATCCGAGCCGGCCGAATCTGCGGCGCTACAAGCTCGGGCCGGGCGAGTATACGATCCGTGTCGCCAGCGCCGGCCCGGTCGCGCAGGACTTCCAGCTGCGGGCGCGCGCGGTCGAGACCAAGGACATGCTGATGCCCGAGGCCCCGGGCCGGCTGCTGCGCCGCTTCCAGGATTGGTACGCCAGCGTCTCCGAGGATCCGCGCACCGGCCAGCGCACCTGCTTCGCCTATACGGCGGCACAGGAAGCCGGGCCGCGCTACTGGCGCGAGCAGGCGCCGTTCATCCTGCTGCAGGCGAGCAGCGCCGGCAATGGCGAGCTCCAGCACCTGATCGAGGACAAGCGCTACTACAAGCCCAACACGCCTTTCGAGGCGGTGATCCGGGAAGGTGGCGGCGCCGTGCGCCGACTCAACGCGGTCCCGACGGCAGCCGGCAACTTCATCCGACCGACGAAGCAGGGCACGAACGGCCAGCCGATCCTCGATATGGACGCCGTCGCCGGCTACAACCGCGGCACGACGCTGGAGATCAGCGGCACGGCGCCGGACGGCCGCCCGGCCCATGTGATCTATTCGCTGCAAGGCTATCGCGCCGCCGTCAACGCGATGTCGCTGGAATGCGGCCGGCGTGACCTCGCCAACGCGCTGGTCTGGAAGTAATCGGCCGGCTTATGCCCTCAGGCAAGCGCCAGCGCCGCCCGCGCCGGTTCCGCATCCTCCGCCACCTCGAAGCGGATCAGGCCGCGACGGACATTGGCGGCCATGTCGAGCACGGCCGGGAGCGAGCGGGCGGAACGGTCGAGTACGCCGATCATGGCGGGCACGAGGCGCGGATCGTTCCAGACCTCCTCGGCGCGGCGGCCGAACGGCGCCAGGAAAGGCTCGACCCCGCTCCAGGCCAGGACGACCTCGCGCGGCCGCTGCGCCGCGGCGTCCAACCCAGACAGGATCCGCTCGATGATCGGCGCCCAAACGCCGTCGTCGTAGCGCCCGACCGGCAGGAGCATGATCAGCCGTTCGGCGCCCAGCAGCGCTCCTTGAGCCTGCGACGCCGACTGGGCCGGATCGCGGAACAGGCGCGGCAGGAGGCGCGGCGCGATGAAGCTCGCTTCGACCTCACGATCCTGCGCCTCGGCTTCCGACAGCGCCAGACGGCGGCGGGCGACATCCTCGCCGGAGGTCGCCTGGGCGAGCGCAGCGGGCAAGGCGGCGGGCAGCGCGGCGAAGCAAACCGTTTCTGCCGTCATCGCATCCCGCTCCGTCTCGGTTCCGATCCGACCGGCGCCGGCGGCCCGGTGCGGCAGGGTTCCGTAAGTGCAGCCAGCCGGCCGCAAGATCAGGCCCAAACCGTCAAGGTCGAGCCGAGCGCATGTCTTGCAAGACGGCGGGCCATCGCGCAAGGTCTGCCGACGTCGTCCCGCCCAGTTCGTCTTCCCCGGAGCCTGTTTCCGTGACTTCCTCCGTGGCGCCCGTCGCCATCATCTGGGACGGCTCGCGTCATGTCGCCGCGATCTGGCGAGATAGCGCACCGGCCCGTTTCCTCGCCGCCGAAGAGACGAGCGGCCGCATCAGCCTGATCGCAGCGGCCGATGCCGGAACAGCGCCGCTACTCGGGATGCTGCCGGCGGGCAGCCGGGCGCTCCACGCCGTGATCGTCGAGGCCGACGGCAGCCTTGCCACGACCCCGGTGCAGCTCGACGAAAGGTTGTCGCTGGCCGAGGCCGATCGCGGCGCCGTGGGTCTTACGCTGGTGCAGGCTTATCTCGATGGCGAAGGCGTGCTGGCCCAGCGCACCGGAGCGTCCGAAGCGGCTGCGACAGAGGAAGCCGACCTCCTGGCCTCCGGCCTCAATCGCGTCAGCGGCTCGGAGACGGAAGGCTACCGGCTCCTGGCCGGCCCATTCCTGCACCCGGACGACGAGCGCGCCGCGACGACCACGATGACGGCGCGGCGCAGCGACAGCGGCGGCCTGACGCTCACCTTCGCCGGCGATGGCGGCGCCGCGGCCACGGATGGGCTCCTGGTAGCGCATCTGCCGGCGGCGATGCGTGAGGCGCGGCAGGCGCTGGCACAGATCGATCAGGACCTGCGGCTCGCCATCGAGGCCGAGCTCGACACGCTGGCGGCCTCCCCGGCCGATCAGCGCGATGTCGACGCGACCGGGCTCGGGCGGGTCGCGGCGTTGCGCCGCGGCTTCCGCCTGCTGCGCCCCCGCGCCGAGGGCGACATGCTCTCCCTCCCCGACTGGGTCGAGGTGGACGATGTCATCGTCTTCGCCGAGCCGCGCCGCCAGCTCGTCTGGACCAGCGACGGCGAAGCAGCGAGCGGCAGCCCGATGACGCTGCGCTGGCAGGAGGGAGGCTTCGCCACGATCGCGCATGGCGCGCGCTATGCGGCCTCGGCCGCGACCGGGCTGACGCTCGGCCAGAGCGGCGGCAACGCCCTGGTCGTCGCAGCGACCGGTGGCACGACGCCCTTGCACGACGACCTCGCCCTCGCGGCGGAGCGGCTGGCCGAAGGGCTATGGCGGGCGACGAGCGCGGCGAGACCGGCGCGCCTTGGCGCCCTGCTCAGCGAGACGGCGCTACACATGGCACGAACACAGACTGGCGCCCTCGGCCGACTCGACGCGCGTAGCAAGAACTCCGCCGCTCCAGCCGGCCTGCTGGAAGCCCTGGCTGCGACGAGCGGAATCGACCCGGACCGGATCGAGGAGCTCGGCGAACGCACATTGTCCGAGCAGATCGCCATGCTCCTGCGCGCCCTGGTGCAGCCGCAGCTCACGGCGCGCGCCTGTACCGCACGGCTCGTCCTGCCCATGCCGGGATCGATACAGGACGAGGCCAGGCTGGAACGGCTGCTCGCCTGGTATGAAGATCCCAATCTGCCGCAGGCGCTCGCCCGCGAGGCAATGGCGCTGGCCGGGCACGACCGGCGGGCGATGCGGCTGCTGCACGATGTCGCCGCGAGCGCCCATCAGGACTGGATCGAGACCGGGCTCGCCGCCGAGGTCGAGCAGGCGCTGGCGGAGGCGGCGACGCAACGCGGGCAGCGACGCCTGTCGCCGCTCGATGCCTTGCTGCTCGAGCTGCGCCGGCAGCCGCAGCGGCAGCCGGCACCTGGCTTAGAGGCGATCGCGCGCATGCGCAG
Organism: Allobosea sp. NPDC003192; assembly: GCF_050275675.1. NCBI lineage: Bacteria > Pseudomonadati > Pseudomonadota > Alphaproteobacteria > Hyphomicrobiales > Alloboseaceae > Allobosea > Allobosea sp. NPDC003192. Next base: position 296,601 of record NZ_JBNNPK010000003.1, on the reverse strand, counting down.
CGAGCTCGGCGAGACCGCGCAGCAGGCCGGCCAGCCGCCGGCGATCGCGGATGAGCTGTCGCGCCGGCTCGGGGAGCTCACACCCGGCGAGATCGTGCTGCTGCACGGCCATTTCGCCGTCCTGCGGCGCGAGGCCGACCAGGTGCTCGCGGCAGCCGCTCTGATCCGGAGCTGGGAAACCGCGCTCGGCCTGGAAGGGCTCGCGGCCCGCGCGCATCGATCAGGCGACCCCGTCCGCGGGGCGCAGCGGCTCGCGGCGGCCAGCCGCAGTTTCGCCGGCTCTCTCTCGCAGATCGAAAGCCTCGCCCCGGCCCTGACCGAACTCAAGAACGCGATCGAAGAACTGCTCGGCCCCGCCAATGAAGGGACCGCCCGCAACAAGGCCCTGCGCGAGACGCTCGACGGCTATGGCCGGCTCCTGCTGGCGCAACTGGTCCGGCACGAAGCCGACGCCGCCTTCGCCACCGTGCCCTTTGCCGGAAAGGCGCTGGCGGACCCGCACGATACAGGCTTCGGCGCGGCCTATCGCCGGCTCAGGGCCGGCAGCGGCGACATGCTGCCGCGCTATCTCGCCGCCGCCGCCGCGCTGACCGGTCTCGACCATCATTGGGGCGTTTCGCTTGCCGGCACCGACGGACATGCCGCTTCGAGGCAGGACGCATGACCACTCTGCCCTGCTACAATCTCGAGACCCGGCTCGGGAGCTTCGCCGCGACCATCGCGCTCGACCGCAGCGGCGAGCTGATCGACCTCCTCGCCTTCGAGGCACCGGAGGACATGGTCAGGGCGGTGACGGTCTCGCTGGTCTCGCATGCGCCTAGCCTTGCGAGCGGCGTCGACATCGGCTGGTTGCAAGGCAGCGCCCTCCTGGACAAGGCCGCGATCCGGGCCGGCGAGCGGCTGGTGCTGGGGCTGAAGCGCGAAGCGGTGATGCGCGCGGTCGCGAACCATCGTGCCCAGGCCGATGTCGACAGCGACGCCAGCATCGAGATCGCCTTCTCCACCATCGTCGAGACCGCGAGCGGCACCCGCGCCTCACCGCGGCGCCTGATCAAGATCGCGGCGCTCGCCGGTGCCTCGCAGCCGGAATGGCGGATCGAACCGGTCGAGATCGACCTCGATTCGCTGCAGGCCGGCAAGCAGCTCGCCGTCAGCCAGATCGCCATCGACATCCCCCGCGACATCGTGCTGGAAGGCCGGCGCGGACTGACCATCGAGGCGAGCTGCTTCGGCATCAAGGCACAGCATCTTTCGCTCAGCATCGCCGCGCCAATGGACCATTCGGTCTCGCTCCGCCGCTTCCCGGACGCCGGTACCTCGACCAGCCGGCACCTGATCTGGCTCGCCGACGCGCCGGCGCTGGCCGGCCAGGAAGTGCGGCTCGACGTGACGCTGACGCGCGACGCCGTACTCGACTTCGTCGACGAGACCAGCCAGGCCAATCCGAAGGCGCCGCTGCAGATCAGGCTGACCGCCAAGCTCGGCGGCTGGGTCGCCCAGGACGGCGCCGGCCATGATCCGGACGGGCCGGCCAAGCCCTGGTCGAGCGCCCTCGAAGCCCGCTCGGTGCCGATCCGCAGCCAGAACCGCGGCGAGGTCGCGCTCACCATTGCGGGGCAGCATTTTGCCTGCCCGCTCGGCGGTACCGCGCAATTCGAGATCGCCGGAGGGCTCAATGCCGAAGTCGATCCGGACGACGAGACCTCGATCGTGCGCTGCGACGGGCTGGTGATCGACCTGCGCCGCTGGCCGCTGACCCGGACCGCGCCGCTCACCGTCGAGGTCACCAGCCGGATGGGCGAAACCGAGATCGCCGAGCCGCCGACGCCCTTCCCGCTCGAGATCGTGCGGGAGGGCGATTTCGGCCGGCGCGGCCGCGCCGTCGTGGCGATGCAGAACCTGACGACGACCTTGTCGCGCGCCGTGCGCACCAGCGGCGCCAATGTGCTGCGCGGCGAGATTACGGTATCGCTGGCGATCAAGGCCGGCGACGAGGGGGGCCGGGCCTTCGCGCAGGCGAGCCTGCCATTGCGCTATAGCCGCCGCGTCCATCGCCTGCCGATCTGCATCGACCTCGGGGCCTCTGCGACCTCGATCTGGTCGGGCGCACCGCGTGCCGCCGGCCGCGCGACCGAGATCAAGCCTTTGGCGCTCGGCACCTGGCTTGCCGCCCATGTCGATCCGCGCCATGGCGAGGCCGCCCTCAAGGATGCCGGCGCCGCGCCGCTGATCCCAAGCCATGTCGGGCTCGATTCCGGCAATAATCTGCGGGCTGACCATGCGCCGCACAGCCTGCCGGATCTCGCTCTGACCGGCTCCGACCGCGCGAGCGTCGCGCGCCGGCTCAAGACTTTCGCCCGACGCTACGACGTCTCGGCTCCAGCACCGCCGCCGCAATTCGGCCTGCCCGAGAGCGGCCGGCGGGTCGACTCGCTCAAGCACGCGCTGACCTCGGGTGCAGTCTCCCTGACGCTGAACGAGCAGGTGCATCGCTACGATGCCGCCACCGATCGCGTCGTCGCCACCAATACGGTCGAGATCGCACCGCTGGTCGCCGACGTACTCGACGAGCTGGTCGATCTTTATGTGCTGCGCTTGGGCGAGGACCGCCTGCGCGTCGAGGACCATGCGCCGCCGCCGGTGGTGCCGCGCATCCTGGTCTCCTGCCCGAGCGGCATCGGCGACGAGATCGCCTCGCGCTACCGGGCCGCGCTCGAACTCTTCGCACAGCGGCTGGAGCGGCTCTTCCCCGGCGCGACCAGCTTCCCGGATGCGGCCGTCACCGTGCCCGAGGCGGTTGCAGCGGCGCGCTATGCCGCCAGCCTGCCGGAGGTCCGCGCCGCTGTGCCCGACCAAGGTGAGGCGCTGCTCGTCACGCTCGACATCGGCGGCGGCACCAGCGACGTCGCGCTCGCCTCCCTGCGCCGCGACGGCGACCGGCTGAACCATGCGACGCTCGCCACCTTCGGTCTGCCGGTCGGCGGCGACAAGATCGACGAGACGCTGACCGGTATCGCGGCGACGCTGATCGACAGGGCGATGGACGGCCAGGACGCGCATTGGCAGCCGGCCTTCGCCGAAGCCTCGCTCGCCCGCGCCATCCAGCGCGAGGATGCCGCTGCGCTGGCAGCGCGCAGCTGGCTGCGCAATGCCGTGAAACAGGCCAAGGCTGGTCTCGCCACCCGCCTCAGCGAGAAGGCGCAGGCTTCCGGCAGCGCTTATCGCTGGGATGCGGACGCCGCCGACGAGACCTTCGACCTCGTCCTTGCCGAGCTGAAACCGGACGGCGATCGGGCGGGCCTCTATGTCGCCCAGAACGAACCGGCACTGGCCGATGTCGCGCAGCGGCCGGGCCTGCAGCTTACGATCGACGGGCCGGGCAAGTCCGGAACGCGCCGGCTGGTGCTGAAGCTCGCGCGCAGCGCCGTGGAGAAGGGCGCGAGCGAAGCCTCGCAGCACCTTGCCGAGATCGGCGCCGTGCTTGGCGGCCTGCTGCCACGCCTCGCCCGCGCCGCCGGCCCGAACCCGGCGCGCCGGCCGACCGTGATCATGGTGCCGACCGGGCGCGCCGCGCTCTGGCCGCCGATCTTCGAGGCAATCGCGGCGGAAGCCGACGCCAGCCGCGCCGCCTTCCCGTTCGAGCGGCCATTCTCGCCGGCGGCGATGAAGAAGGCGGTGATCGCCGGAGCCGCCATCCTCGGTATCGAGGGCGACATGGCCGGCAGCGCCGTGCAGCACAAGAACCCGCTCGGCATCGCCGCCATGGCGGTGCAGATGCGCGATCTCGGCGCCACCGGCCTGCGCACCGAATTCGCAGCCGAGCGCATCCATTATCTCGGCTACGACATCGTTTCGGGGGCGCGCGTCCATGCCGAGCATGACGAGGCGGCGCCCAGCCTCGGCGGGCGTGCCAATCTCGGCCGCCGCTTCCAGTTCGTGCGCACGATCCCGGGCCTCGACCCGCAGGGCAAGGCCCTGGCCCGCCTGCGGCCGCTGCTCGACGGCCAGGATCCGATGGTGCTGCTCGAAGGCGATTCGATCGTCGAAGCACACCGCGAGGGGCTCGACGGCTTCGGCGTCTGCGAGATCATCAGCGAGGTGCTGTCGCCGGTGAGCCGCAAGGTCACGATCGTCGCCGCCAATGAGGGCTGGGAGGCCTGCTGGCGGATCGAGCACGACCGCGTCTCGCGGATCTATTGAAGGTCGCAGGATCGTCATGGCCCGCACGCGAAAACGGCTCTGGCGCTCACAAAAGCGGGCTCGTCCCGCCTCGTCGCGACCGTATCCCCTTCCCGATTTCATCGCCCGAGTGAGCTGACGCCATGGCCCTGCCCGATCTCATGGACCTGGTGATGCACGACCCGCGGCGGCTGACCTCACTGCGCGCCGTCGCCGGCGAGCCCGGCGAAGCCATGCCCGGGATCGAGAACCTTTGGCGCAAACCCGTGTTCAGTCTCACCGCGGGGGGACAGCCGACCAAGGACGGCAAGGCCTCGCTGGAGGATCTGATCGACCGCCACCGCAGCATCGCGCTCACCGATGGCGGCAGCGGCCCGCAGCCGATCGACGTGCCCTTCACCTCGCTGGTGGTGCTGACCGCCGAGGCGCTGCCCGGCGCACAGGAGCTCGGCCGCTTCCTCGCCGACCGGATCGAGCAACGCTTCCGCGACGTGATCGACCCCGATATCGGCGTCACCGTCCATGTCGAGCAGAGCCTGCATGCGACCGCGCCGGTCGCGGTCTATCTCGGCCATGGCGTCTACGCCCCGCCGGCCGACAGCCGTTTGCCGCATGGCGAGGTGGTGATCCGCCAGGATGCGCAGACCGCGATCGGCCAGCCGATCATCGGCGTCAACACGCCGGGCGGACTCTATTCCGGCCAGGCGCGCTTTGCCTTCTCGCGCAGCGAGATGCTGACGCCGGCGGTGCACCCCGATTTGCCCGGCGGCACGATCTTCTTCCTCGGCCGCTATCCGGTCGACGCCTCCGCCCGCGATGCCGGCGGCCTGCCATTGCTCACCGCCTTGCCGCAGACGCCCGAGGCACGGGCCCAGGCGATCCAGGTCGAGACGCTGGCGCTGCCCGGCGGCAATGTCGACGCGCGCTTCGAAATTCTCGGTGTGCGTCCGCAGGTCGGCCGGGTCTCGCTCGGGCTCGTCGACGTCACGCTCGACCGCCGGCCCTCCCGCCTACAGGCGCAACCGCCCAAGGGCCCGCACCTCGCCGTAGTCGGCCTCGCCATCCCCGAGAATTTCGGCGGACGGCGCATGGCGCGCTACTGGGTCGAGCGCAGCCATGGCGGGCGCTTGATGTCCTCGGCCATGCTGGCGCAGCGCGACAGCATCGTCGTGCAGGGCCGCGACGCCCGCCGCTATGACCGGCGGGAACTGCGCTATAGCCGGCTCGGCGGCGAGGTTCGCGCCGAAAGCATGAGCTTCGACGGGCGCCGGCGCTCGCTGCTGATGCTGGAGGATGGCGAGTTCGGCTATATCGGTCTGCCGCGCGAGCAAACCGCGATCGCCTTCGGCCCGGATCAGTCCTCGCGCGGCTACGGCACCTTCGACTGGCTCGGCGAGGCCGTGCGCGTCCAGTTCGGCTCCGGCGTGGTCGAGCGCCTCGATGACCTCTATGATCACAACCCGGTCGGCTTCATCGCAGCGGCGCCCGGCGGCGTCGCCGTGCAGTCGGCCGGCGACATCTGGCTTCTCGGCGGGCGCAGGCCGCAGGCGGCCGGAACCAGCATCATCCCGCCGAACGGCCCCTTCGTGCTCGGGCCGCTGGTGGTCGAGCTCCGCGAGGCGACGCCATGAGCCATCCGCTCTTCCGCGGCCTGAAGCGCAGCGTCACCGCCGTCGCGGTCGGCACCGTCACCATCGTCGGTTTTCTCTGGCTCTCGGGCGGGCTGATCGGCGAGCTCGCAGCCAGCCGCGCCTGGATCAAGCAGCCTGACTTCACCGAGACCAGCCGCTCGAACGAAGACCTGTTCCAGCAGGGCGTCGCGACCGGGCTGATCTGGCTCGATGCCGCCGGCCCGGTCATCCGCTCGCAACCCTGCGAAGCGCTCTACGACGCCTCGCTGACCGTGCCGACGCCGCAGGGCGCCAAGGAATTCTCGCGCACCTTGCTCGACCGGCTCTGCAACCTGCCGGCGGGCGCGCAGATCCGCTCGGAGATGCTGGCCTGGAACAATTCCTTCCTGATTGCCGGCGCCCGCGACGATCGTGCGCCCGACCGGCGCTGCGCCGACGGCACACCGCTGACGCTGCCGGTGGTGCCGGCCGGCTGCCGCCCGTCGAGCTGGACCGCACGCGTCGCCCAGACCACCGATCTCGCTGCGCCGCTCAACGTGATGCCGAACGCGGTGCCGCCGCCGCGCGACTTCGCCGATTTCGCCAAGCGCCGGGGCAACCAGCTCTCCGACTGGGCCCTGTTCGGCCCCTTGCGCGCGCCCGAGGACAAGCTCGTGCTCTCGACGCGGCTACCGGCCGGCAACAGGCGCGTCACCGTCGACATGATCCTCGAGCCGGCACGCGTCGTCGTCGGCAATGAGCGGGTCAATCTCGATCCCAGGCGAGACGAGCAGACCGTGCGTATCGCCGGCCTAGCGATCGCGGCCGAGCGCGTCTGCTCCGACAGCGACGAATTCGCCACCTGCGCCGAGGAGGCTCAGCAAGGCCTGCCGCATGGCTGGCGCTTCACCATCACCGGGGCACGCCGCCGCGATGTCGAGATCGGCTTCGAGGGCCAGCCTGTCCGGGCGGTGCCGCCGCGTGCCCGCGAGGTCCTCGGCGGTTCGGGAGTGCAGAGCGAGGACGGCAAGGTCAAGCTCTGGCGCTCCTCGCATATCGAGGCCGATTGCGAGCGGGCCAAGACCAAGCTGGTCTGCGAGCTCGGCTGGCGCGGCGCTGTCACGCAGCGGCGCACCGGCGCGGCCCGCGCGCTCTACTTCGCCGACGGCACGCCGGCGCTCGACAACAACGGCGTGCCGCTGCCGATCGTCGACGAGCTCGGCCTGACCGCGATGATCGGCTATGGCGCCGGCGATGTCGGTTCGCTCTCGGCCGCGCTCGGCCGAGCCCGCACCCGCGAGAACCTGACGCTGACCATCGAGCCGCGCCTGCAGAAACTGGTGCAGGAAGCCGTCTACGAGCATATGGGCGAGCGGCTCGGCCGCGGGAAACGTCCGCGCAAGCCCGGCCCGCTGCCGGTGAACCTCGCTCCCGAGCAGGAACCGCCGGACCAGGGCGACGGCCGCGCCGTCGTACTCCTGATGGATGCCGGCGACGAGCCGGGCGCGCTGCTCGGCCTGGCGAGCTGGCCCGATTTCGTACCGGGAATGCACAGCTGGGACATCCAGGCGCTCTCGACCGGGCGCGACAGTGATTCCCCGCTCGCCGGCCATGGCTGGCGCGCCGGCGACGTCCACACCATGCCGGGCTCGACCTTCAAGCTGGTCACCGGCCTCGCCACCATCCTGGGCATCCGCGAGCAGCCTCGCTTCGCCGACATGATCATGGGCCGCACGCCGCCGGCCCAGCAGGCGCAGATCTTCGGCATCGGCGGAGGTGGTGGTCTCAATGTCGACGGCGTGCCAATCACCAATTACGGCGGCGCCGGCTTCAATTACGGCATCCTGTCGGCGTCGCAGAGCGGCTGTCCGGATGCCGGCCGGGGGGCGCAGATCGGCTTCTGCGAGGCGCTGATCAAGTCGTCGAACCTGTGGTTCGCCGGCATGGCGCTGACCATGGACGGGCGCAAGGTCGGCGGCCGCCCGACGACGGTACCGGGCCGCACCGGCACGATCCTCGCCGAGATGACCGAGCATCTCTACCCGATCACCCAACCGGGCACGCTCGCCCAGCCTGGCGTCGACCTGACCCGCGGCATCGTGCCGGGCGCGCAAAGGCTGACCGGCGAGGCGCTCGACCTCGCGGTCGAGGACAAGCGCAATGCAAGGCGCATCGACCTCGCCACCAACTCCTACGGCCAGGGCGTACGCGCAACGCCGATCGCCATGGCCTCGATCTACGGCTCGCTCGGCGCCCGCAAGGTGATCCGTCCGCGCGTGCTGAAGCCTGTCTCCGACGTCGCCGAGACGCCGCAGCCGAACGAAGGCAAGCCGGTCATCCCCGGCATGGACCCGCGCCAGGCAGAGCCCTTCCTCGACGACGCGCAGCGTGGTCTCTACGGCGTGGTCAACTCACCGGGCGGCACCGCCGCGGGCGTGATGGCCTCGCTCCCACCGGATATCCGCAAGCGCATCTTCGGCAAGACCGGTACGGCCGACACCGTCGAGGGCATGAATTCGGCCTGGTTCGCCGGCTGGATGGACAATGTCGCAGGGCGCAAGCGCGTCGCCTTCACCTGCCTGGTCTCGCATACGCGGGAAACCGGCGGACGCGCCTGCGGACGCCTGATGGCCGGCCTGCTCGGCAAGGTCGCCGCGCTCGGAGACAAGAAGTGAGCGAGACCACCGCGCTGCGCCAGCTGATGGGGCGCTGGCTGACCTTGCGGCCCTTCCGCCTGCCACGCATCCGCATCGGCGGTGCCGGCGGGGCCGTGACCGGCCTCGTCCTGCTGGCGCTCTGCCTCGGTGTACTCGGCTTCTGGTGGCACAACACCACCCATCTGATCGAGAGCGCGCGGCCGGTGGTCAGCCTGGAGCGGCTCGATCTCGCTCTCGCCCGCGGCGAGACCGTGACGATCGGCCGCCGCGAACTGCTGCAGCCTCAGCGCTTCGACGCGGCCGAGGCGCGCCATGTCGCCTTCACCCGCCAGCAGGACGGGCGCGTCACCATCCGCAACGTCGCCAATACACGCCGGCTCTGGCTCGACTATCTCAACGGCGCCGGCAGCTTCTCGGCGCGCTGGCGCTTCCAGCAGGGCGATCGCATCGCCGCCGGGGCGCTGGCGATCGCCGTCGACGAGGCACGACCCGGGCGGCTGGCGCTAACCTTGACCGAGGCCGGCAAGCCGGGCGCCCGCAAGCTCACCATCGACTCGACCGGCCCGCTCTCGACGCTCAGGCTCGACGGCAACGCACTCGCCGTCTGCCAGCCGCGCAGCGGTGCCGACCGCATCCGCGAGATCGTCACCGGCCTGATCGCCACCGACGAGCGCGGCGAGGACCGCATCGTTTCGCTCGGCGGTCGGCTGACCTGCTCGGTGCGCGAGGAGGCTCATGTCGGCGCCAGCGCCCTGCCGTTCAAGGCGCTGACCATCGTCGCGCGCGGCGGCGGCTATTTCCTCGCCCCGGGCGATGCCGTCGATGCGCCGCGCCCGCCGGTCGTGTTCGCGCGTGGCAACCAGCGCATCACCGATTTCACCGACATCGCCTGGGAGCTCGATCCGGACGGCCCGGCACGGCTCAGCCACATGATCATCGGCCGCACCCGCTACGCCGTCGACATCGGCGTGGAATCGAATGGCCGCCTGCCTCTCCGATTGACACCGCTCAGCAAGACTCACCGTTTCGCCCCCGACGACGCCGAGGCCCTGCGTGCAACCGCGATGACCGACAGCGTCCGACCGGTGGTGACGCCGCCGCGCCAGCCGATGTCGGCCGCCGAGCTCGGCAACCCGCTGTCCTCGCTCAATGGCGTCGAGCGCATCGTGCGCCTGCTGCTGACTCTCGGCGTCGCCGTCTTCGGCGTGCTCGCGGCGATGCACCACGCCACCCTGTTCCGGCGCAGCGCCATTCTGGTCCGGCTCGTCGGTGCGCTCGGCTCGACCGCCTTCATCGGCGCCACGACCATGCTGGTGCTGGCGCCCGAACTGTCACGACTGGGCGGTGCCTCGATCTCCTATGAGGCGGCGCTGCACGCCACCATCCTCGCCTATGCGATCGCCTGCTTGGCGATCATGGTCGGGCCGCGCTTCACCACGCCGCTGCGCCTGACCTGGCTCGGCATCGTCATGCTCTGCTGCCTGGGCAGCCTGACCCTGCTGGCGCTCGGCATCGACGCGGAGAAGACCGACTTCACCATCCATGCCGAGAAGAACAAGCTCCTGTTCTTCGACCTGATCCCGGTCGCCGCGGTAGTGATCGCCTTCCAGCCCCAGCGCTCGATCGCCGCCCTGCCGCGCTCCTTCTTCATGGGCGTCGGCTTCAAGGACCAGTTGCTGCGCGCAGTTCCGGCGATCCTGATCCTCGCCGCCTTCGTTGCCTGGGGCGTGCTCGGCACAGAGACCGGCGTCGCTGGCTTCCAGCCGGTTGAGCTCGGCAAGATCGCGCTCGTGCTGGTGCTGGCGCACATCTTCCTCGGCTTCTCGCGGATCGACTTCTTCTACAACCAGCGCCACTACATCTCCTGGCTGACGGTCAGCCTCGCGACGGTGCTGGTCTTCATCCTGTTCCTGACCGCGGTGCCGTTCCTGAAGAGCGACTACTCGCCGGCGCTGATCATCATCATCACCACGGTCGTTCTCGCCTTCGCCTTCCTGCTGCCGAGCACGCTGAAGCGCCTGTTCGAGATCATGCGCGTCTTCCTGCGCCGCGCCGACGCGCCGCAGCGCAAGGTGCGCCGGCTCGGCTGGCCGCGCGGCGGCGTGCTGGCGCTGGTGCTGGTGGTCCTGCTCGGCATCAACGCGGCGCTGATCTACGTCTTCCCGGGCCTCGTCACCTATGCGATCTCGGGCCAGTGGAGCCTGCCCAAGGAGCGGCTCGCCGCCATCGACACACTGGAGAAGGCACGCGGCGGCCTGTTCCGCGTCCCGGCCGAACGGCTCTTGACCTGGTACGATCTCGACCACGCCACCAAGCGCACGCAGACGGCGGCACAGGACCGTAGCCCAGACGTGATCCACCGTGATCTCGGCTTCCAGCTACTGCAGTCCAAGGTCGCGCTCGCCGAGATGCCGTGCACGCTGGCGCGGCTCGATCTCGGCCTCGACAAGACGCCGGTCGAGGTCCGCCGTGCGCTCGACGAATTGCCGCCCTCGCCTGTTTCGCTCTGCGCCATGCTGCCGGGCGCCCGCGCCACGCCGATCGCCGAGCGCAAGGGCGAGGAGCAGGACGAGACCGTCAGCCGCTTCACCGTCAGCGACCTCGTCCGGCTGCCGGTGGTGCAGAACGACTTCATCGCCACCTTCCTGATGGTGCGCTTCGGCCTGCCGGCGGGGCTCGCACTGCTGGCGGCGCAGGTGATCACCGTCTTCGGCTTGCTCTCATTGGCGGTCAGCCTGATGCGCGAGCGTGCCATGGGTTCGGCGCAGGAAGGCGCCAACAAGGGCATGGCCATCATCCTCGTCGGCATCGCCACGATCTTCTCGCTGCACTGGAGCATTTCCTGGGGCAATGCGCTCGGTCTCCTGCCGGTGATGGGCCAGCCGATGACCTTCATCGCCGCGGCGACCTCGCATCACATGCTGATGGCGCTACCCTCGATCGCGATCGCGCTGATCGCCGGCCGCCTCGCGGCGATCCGCCAGCTCTCGCCGACCAGCGACCCGCCGCCCTGGGGCCTCTGGCGTGGGCTGACGCGGGCAGGGCTGTAAGGTTCTGCCAAAGACCGGCAGCTAACCCGAACGGGTGAGTTGCCTCCCACGGGATCGCGCCAAGCTTCCCTGGCTTCGCAAGCTGAGCCTCAGCCGGCCTGCGGAGCCAGTTGACCCAAGCCCGACATCTGCAATCGTAGATGGCGGGCTGGAGGCAGGCGACGATGGGGGTACGCGTTTCCGACAGCAGCGAACGGGTCATTGCCCGCCTCGGCGAATTGATCGACGCCGCGGCGATCGCGCCCGAGCATTGGCAGGAGGTCTGCCGCGGAATCCAGGGCATCCTCCCAGGCGGGCGCGTCCTGATGCAGGGCTACGACGCGTCCGCCCCTTATGCCACGCCGCTTGCCGGCGTCGGCTGGGAGGATATCGATTTCGACATCTATTTCGACCGCTACGCCGCGCTCAATCCGTGGATTCCGGCCTGGACTGATCTGCCGGTCCTGCGCAGCACGCTGGCGGACGAAGTCCTGCCGCGCCGCATCCTCGAGCGAACCGAATTCTACAATGACTGGATCAAACCGATGGGCGGTGCCGATTCCGCCAGCGGCATCAAGATCGTCCAGGACCGGTCACGGATGGCGACGCTCTGCGTCCATTATGACCAGCGGCGCGCGCAGAAGAGCCACGAAGCACTGGCGCCGCTCCTGCAGGCTCTGGCCCCGAAAATGCGACGCGCGCTCGACTGCAACCGCGCCGTGCTGCGCAATCATCGCTCGATGCTCGGGGACTCGCTGATGCGCAATCTCATCGATCCCGCATTGGTGCTGGATGGCGATTGCCGCGTCCTCGACCTCAACCTCGCCGCGCAGGACCTCAGCGACAGCGGCCGCTCCTTTCGTGTCACCGCCGGCGACAGGCTGGTGCTCGGCGATGCCGAGGCACAGGCGAAGCTCGGCCTTGCAGTGGCCGCCGTCTGCTCGCGACGGCCCGGTTCGATCGGGCGCCACGACGTCTCGTTCCGACGGGGGCCGGAGCGGTTTTCGGTTTCGGTGCTGCCGGTCACGCAGAATCTGCGTGAATACGCCTTCAGCGGATCAGCCAGCCTGTTCATCCCCGGCACGATCGCGCTCGTGATCATGCGGCGGGAGCTGGTCGACTCCGGCCTCGAGCTGGAGACGCTCAGGCGGCGGTTCGACCTGAGCGCGCAGGAAGCGCGCATCGCGCTCGCCCTGCGCGACGGCGGCACCGTCGCCGAGATCGCCCTGCGCCTGGGAATGGCCTACGAGACGGCGCGCGTGCACCTCAAATCGGCGTTCGCCAAGACCGACACTCACAGGCAGCGCGAATTGCTGGCGCTGGTGCTCGACACGACCGGCCCGCGCGGCTGAGATCAGATGCGACTTGCCGTGCCTGCCTTCGGCGGCGCGGCAAGTCGGTTCAGCGCCGCCTAATCTCGACCGAGAGAGCCTTAGGTTCCTCGAACTGGATCACCGGGAAGGCCGCGATGCCGCCGCGGATCGCGTTCGGGTTGAAGACCACCCGCGTCGCCGTCGACTTCGAGGCCACTACGGCCGGCCCGGTCCCGTTCTGGAACTTCGCCTTGGCCGGCGCGACCGGATCGAGGGCCAGCCCGCAGATATCCTGGCCGTCGATCGTGACGCTCGTCATCTCGCCGACGTCGACCGCGTTCTCGCTATAGCGCGGACGCAGCTCGTAGATCTGGGCCTCGCAGGTGCTGCCAGCTGGTGCGGACAAGGTCACCAACCGCGCCAGAGCGGAGCCCGTCATCGCCACGGAGCCGCTTTGGGTGCCGGGATTCGGCTGTCCCAGAGAGGGCGCGGTCTGCTGCCCCAGCGAGGGCGCCGTCGCGCTTTGCTGATTGCCGGCCTGCTGCGTCGCCCCGCTGGTCCCGGGCTGGGTCAGCGTCGGCGGGACCTGATAGGGGTCCTCGGTCGCAGTCCCGCGCGTCAGATACCAGCCGGCGCCCGCCGCACCGGCGACAAGCACCAGAGCCGCAGCGGCGATCACGGGCAGGCGCGAGGACGAGGAGGTCGAAGCCGGCTTGTCGCCGAGCACCGAGCGGCGCGGCTTGGGCGCCTGCGGGCTCTTCAGCACATCGGCGATCGAGGGTTCGTCCCCGGGCGGACGCGGCTGGACCAGGGTCTGCTCCGGCTGCGCCGCGGCCATATGGGCGGGCTGCGCCTGGGCGGGCTGCTCGGCGGTCTTGGGCTCGAACGGTTTCAGGGCCATCGAAGACGATCCCGGTGCGGCCGGCCGCTCCGGCGCGGACGCCGCGGCCTGCGGTTCGAAGGAGCCGCTGCGCAAGAAGAGATCGATCGGCGCAGCGATGTCCGCGAGCGAAGAGACCACCACGATATGATGCGGCTGGCCACCGAGAATCTTGCCGAGGATCGCGACGGCGCGCTCGGCCTCCTCACCATGCGGCACCAGCGCCAGCACCGGCGTCGCGCCGTGCTCGGCATCGGCGAAGAGATGGCGGCAGCGGTCGATCTTGGTGGTGAGGTGGTATTCCTGCTGGGTGACGCGGGCCTCGCCTGCCGTGTCGGCGACGGAGAGGTCGATCGCGCCGGTACCCCAGATCACGAGCTTGGCCTCGGACGCTTTGTGCGTCACCGCCTCGCCATGGGCGAGCGCGCAATGAGCCGCGAGCGTCGGCACCATCCAGCTCTTGCCCTGGTCGATCGAGCCGGACGCCGCAAGGCGGTAGCTGCCGCCATCGGGCAGGCCGAGGATCTGACGCAGGGGCTCGCCCGGGCGCAGCAGGTTGCTGTACTGCGTGCTCCAGGGCTCGCAGACCTCGGAGCTCTCGGTCGCCAGCACGACGCGCGAAACCGGTACGCGCGCCGACCAGGCAAGCTTCTTCAGGATGATCGGCTGGTCGGTCGTCGGCACGACGACGAAAACGCCGGAGCGCCTGACGTTCTGATCTCCCGCCATCATCTCTCCCGCAGGCCCTGCCGTCCCCTCAGCCAGGTATAGATGACGCCGCACGAGGCAGCGTCCCTGACCTTACAGCAGATAAACGCCCGCGAGCGGGTTGGCGAGCATCAATCGCAGCAGATCGCGTTCGGCATCCTGCCGCGGCAGGTCGATGACGATGTGCTTGTCGACCGGCGCCGGCAGCGGCAGGCGGACCACGCCCTCGATCGAGACGACCTCGATCATGGTCGGGGCGGGATCGGTCTCCGACAGGCACTGGATGACCAGGGCCGGCGGCGCATCATCCTCCTCGATCACGTCGAGCTCGAAGGAGCCGATGCGGCGATGGGTGGCGCTGCTGTCATAGGCGGCGGCGGCGAGCTCGCTGCGCGCCACGGCCTGGAAGGAGAGCAGGCGACGATAGAGCCGCGCGGCTTCCGGATCGGTACGGATGGCGCGCTCCGCGGCGAAGTTGACGGGCTCGCCACGGACGCGGCGGGCATGCGCCCAAAGGTCGGCGCGGCTGATGCTCGCGGCAGCTGCCTCTTCCGGCTCGGCGCTCGCGAGCGCCGCCAGAACCAGACGGGCCGTGGCGCGGCCGACGCGGGGGTCGTCTTCGAGCGGACCCTGGTTGAGGAACTCTGTCATGGCCGTTTCGATCGCCCTTGATAACGCTGCGAGAAGACGTCGGTGAACCGCGCCTCGTCGCTGGCGGCCTGGGCTACCAGGTCCGTCGTTTCGCCAAAGCGCTTCTGTTGCCTGTTGATCCGGTGCAGGGCTGCTGCGACCGTTCTCAGTGCTCCCCCATGCCTTGCGAAGATCAGCGTCAGTTTCGCATCGTCGATCCGGAAACTGGCGCGGTCATGGCGCCAGCGCCGCAGCAGCTTCTGTCCCTCGGCCGTGGCAGCCTCGCTCTGCAGGCCCTCGATTGCCTCGAGCGCGTTGCCGATCAGCAGTAATTCGTCGAGGCGCTTGCCCAGCGCGGCGAGCGCCGCACCGATGCCGGCATAGTCGAAAGCCTCCGGGCTCTGGTCGACCTGACCGCGATTGGAGCCGGCGATACGGCGGCTCGCCTCGACCAGACGGTTCTCCCAAGGCGCGACGGCGCGCGAGCGCACCAAGGTCAGCGGCTGCTCATGGGCGAGCGGCAGGATCGCGAGCGCCCGACCGATCGCTTCGCGCTCCTCCTTGTTGAGGAATTTCGGTTCGGCCGGCAGGCGCATCAGGGCAGCGTAGACGCGCTCGCGCACGACGCCGTCCTCGTCTTCCTCTTCCGGCTCCTCGTCCTCGTCAGGCTCCTCCTCTTCGAGTTCGCCGAGAATCGCCTGATGGTCGAGCCAGGCGATCAGCGCCTCCTCCGGATTTTCCGAGGGCTGACGCGCCATCAGCGTCTCCATCGAGGCCGGCGCCATGAAGTCGCGGCGGCCGACGCTGGAGCGTTCCTCACGCATGAGCGCGCTGAAGCGCTCGGCGAAGCGGGCGAAGCTCCAGGTCTCGCCATGCAACAGGGCGAAGCTCCAAAGCGAGATCAGATCGTCCGGATCGAACTCGCGCTGGCGCTCACGCCGGCCGGATGCATTGAGGAAAGCCTCGCGCTGGCGGATCAGGTCGGCGAAAGCGAGCAACGGCAGATGGCGCCGGCGCCAGGCCCGCATGAAGCGCGCCGGCTCCTGCACCGCGCGCTTCAGCCCGTCCTCGTCGAAGGCCGACAGGGCGAAGACGGCGTCGAGCGCAGTGCGCAAGGCCGCAAGACCGCCCTCGGAGCGTTCATCGGCCTCCGCCGCGAAGAGGAAATCTGCGAGGCCGAGCGCGCGCCTGATCCGGCTCCAGGAGAAGGAGCGGCTCTTCGCCTCGCCCTTGCCGCCATAGGACAGGACGATCTCGGCCGCCGAAGCCTCGATGGTCGCCCCGGCGAAGGTGGTGCGGACCGGGCCCTCCTGGCGCAGCGGCCGCAGCAGGATGCCGCTCTCGTCGAGCATGCAGCCGATGGCGGCGTCCCGGGCCGGCATGCGCGGGCCCATGGTCAGCGCACCGAGCGAGAACAGCACCTGCAGCATGTCCCAGAGCGGCAGGTCGGCATTCTCCGAGCCGCCACCCGTGATCGCAAGAACGAATTTCTCAGTGTCCCGCGCGGAGAACCGACGCGAAGACGCGATCGTGCTGATCTCCGCGACCCGTGCCGGGTCAATGCCCCAATCCATATCTCAAATATCCGCATCGAACGCCGGCCCGACGGTGGCGAACGGAAACCCTGCCCATTCCGTTCGCGCCAGGTCGGCGCATATTGCTGCCACAATTAACGTAACAAGCCGCCCGGTCTATGTCGACCGGGCGGCTTTTTCGTAGAAGCGAGCCGGGATTTATGGTTACCTGGCTGCTGGCTCGGATCAGCGGGTCGGCACCTTGGCGACGACGACCCGGTTGCCGGAGAAATTGACCTGACCGTTCAGACCGACCAGCTCCAGCATCAGGCGGAAGTTGCGGGTCAGGCGGGCCGAGTCGGCCGAGGTGGTGTAGAAGAAGTCGGCCGAAGTCGACGTCGTCTGCGTGGCGCGATGGGCGCGGTAGCAACCCCAGCGGACGAACTCGCCCTCGATCCGGTCGACCTCCGTGGCGGTGAAGTCACGCAGCTGGATCATGTAGTCGGTCGGCAGGCTGTTGCAGCCGTCGCCGCCAGCCGCGACCGGAGCCGCACCACCGCCAGCGCCACCGCCGAGCACGATGCCATCCTTGCCGACAGCCGCGGCGCCACCACCGGAGGGACGGGCGAAGCCCTCGAGCTTCTGGGCGATCGCCGCACCGAGATCACCGGCGAGGAGGCGCGAATGGGTGCCGACCGTCTCGAGCAGGCACTCGGCGCTGCAAGGGTTCGGCAGCGCCGGCAACTGGAAGCCGCCAACCTCGAAGGCCGCGATGAACTGGCCGGAGCGGACATTGAGCACGCGGCCGGCGATGCGGATCTCGGGGAAGCGGATATCAGCGGCCACCGCGCGGCGGGCCGAAGCGTAGATCTGGTAGACGACCATGGCGTCGACCGGAGTCGGGACGGCGCGGGCGATCTCGATCAGCTCGGCGTCGCGGCGGCGGACCCGGGCGGTCGGGGCGATGCCCAGCGACACGCTGGTTTCGTCATAGACCTGGAAGCCGCGGGTGTTGAGGTACTCCGAGAGCTGGAGCTGGACCCGGTTGAAGATGCGGTTGTTGCGCGGAACCGTATCCGGATCGGCGTCGTCCGACATCACCAGAAGGTTGATGCGGGAATTCGATTGGGCGTGGGCGACGGCTGCGAAGGACAGCAGCAGCGCGAAGCCGAGCATGAGACGCTTGAACAAAGCCATGACGGTGCCCCCTGAGGCAAAGGTTGTTTCGGGAAGACGGTAGAAGCTCAGCCGGTAATGGCGATGACCTCGACGCGGCGATTGACGGGCGAATAGGGGCTGCGCGGGTTGCGCAGCATGTCAGGGCCGAAGCCATGAGCGACGAGGCGGCCCGGCGAGATCTCGCCGTAGGAGACCAGCCAGTCACGCACCGCGGCGGCGCGATCCTGCGAGAGCTCGACATTGTAGTCGTAGCCGCCCTCGGCGCTGGTGTGGCCGGCGATCAGGAAGCGCTGATCGAGCAGGATCGGATCGCGCAGCGCCAGAGCGAGGCGGAGCAAAGTGGCCTCGGCGCCGCGGCGCAACGACGCCGAGTCGTTGTCGAAGAAGACGGTGACCTCGACCCGGCGGGTCAGGTCGATCACGACATCCGAGCCGTAGCCACGAGGATGAACCCGGCGCGGCACCGGCGCGACGCGGCGGACCACGACCCGGCCGCCGCCACTGCCGCCACCGCTCCTGCCGCCCGGCACGCGATCATGCGGCGCCAGTGAGCGCAGGATATTGGTCGCACCCTGATCTGTCTGCGCCAGTGCGGGAACGGCGCTGAGCAGCGGTAGCGTAAGCACAAATCCACCGAGTGCGCGGCGCGACATCATCTGGGGAAGCTCGGTGCTGTCCTTGCGCTCATCTGCGTTCTTCATAGCCAGACCCCCTGTTTATCCTCTCTTCGCATAGTCCAGTAGCCTCGACAATGCGACGGCCGGCTCGGGCGAGACGGGACGCGGCAATGGCGTTGCCCGAGCTTTGCCGCTGTTTGCCGGATTTTCGCGTCGCACCGCATTTTTTCCTGAACAGTGGATGAATGCGCGGCCTCATACGCGCGCGCGTTCGACATTCACGCGCCGCCCTTGCGCAGGCATTCGCGAAACCGGCTCAGGGTCTGCCAAGGGCCAGGCAACGTGCCCAGCGCACACCCGTTCATGAGGAGACCCGCCATGGGCTTCCAGTTCGACAAGACCGCCCGCCTGCGCATCGCCGTCGCGGCCCTCGCCGTCATCGTCTCGGCCGGCGCCGGCTTCGCCCAGACCGAGGGTGGTAACCCGGATGCACCGAAGGTCGCCGAGCGGCCGCAGTCGCTGAAGCTGGAATTCTCCTCGCGTACCGTCTCGCTCGGCGTCGCCCAGGCGGCCCGCGAGATCATGACGACGCGCCAGATCGCCTTCGCGCCCGGCAGCTGGGAGGTCACCTCCGAGGCGCGCCGCGCCATCACCCAACTGCGCGATGTCTTCCGCGGCAACGCCCCGAAGGGTGCGCCCTTCGCCATCCTGGTTTCCGGGGGCGACGAGGTGGTCAATTATCGCCGGGCCCGCGCGCTGCGCACCCAGCTGATCGAGATGCAGCTCGAGGATGCCGCCAAGGTGGCGATCGCCGCCCGCGCGACCGGCGAGGGCCAGGCCAATGACGACGGCAAGGCCCGCGTCGACCTCGTTCCGCTCGACCCGGCCCGCTGCGGCGGCTGCGGCGATGTCCCCTTCCGCACGCTCGTCCTCGACACCGGCGTGCAGAAGCTGGTGCGCGCCAGCGCCGAGGATGTCGTCGTCCCGGCCTCGCAGGTCGCCGGCAAGGACGGCAAGGAGACCGCTGACGTCGCCGCGGCGCCCGTGCCGCCGGTGCGCCAGCAGGCCACCGAGAAGGCGCCGCAGCGCGTCCAGGCACCACGCCAGGCTCAGAAGCTGGCGCTCGATCGCTCGGCCGAGCCGCGCTATGACGGCCGCACCGTCCTGGTCGAGCCCGACGACTACGGCCAGCAGCGTCGCCGCATCTCCCGCAGCGTCAACCGCAGCGGCTGCCAGATGCCGGACATCATCATCGACGACTACTATCCGGGTGGCCCGCTCGTCGGCTGCGACGGCAGCTACGGCCCGCGCCCACGCTGGTAAGCGCGAAGCAGCTCAGACGATCTGATTGAGCAGCGCGGCCTCGCCGCGCTCCAGCCGGCCGAGATTGTCGAGCAGGATATCGACGACATTGCTCTCATAGGCGCGGGTCTCGCCCGCGCTATGCGGCGTCAGCAGCACCTGCGGCATGCCCCAGAGCGGCGAGCTTGCCGGCAAGGGTTCCTCATAGACGCAGTCGATACCGGCGCCGGCGATGCGGCCGGCTTCGAGCGCGGCGATCAGTGCCGGCTCGTCGACGACGCGGCCGCGCGCGACATTGATCAGATAGGCCGAAGGTTTCATCGCCGCGAGCGCGGCGGCATCGATCAGCCCTTCCGTCTCCGGCGTCAGCGGGCAGGTCAGCGCGACGAAATCGGCCTGTGCGAGCGCGCCATGCAGTTCTGCCGGCGGCACGATCGTCTCAACATTCGGCTCCGAGTTCGGCCGACGGCGCACGCCGATGACGCGCATGCCGAAGGCGGAAGCAAGCGCCGCGAGCCTGAGGCCGATGCGGCCGAGGCCGACAATGACCAAAGTGCGGCCGCCCAGTTCGTCTTCACGGCGCGAGCGGTCGCCAATCATCGGCCGCCAATAGGCCTTCGCCTGGTTGTCGCGGGCGAGATGAAGCTGGCGCGCCAGCGCCAGGATCAGCGAGATCGCATGCTCGGCGACGGCACGCTCATTGCCGCCCTGAGCACTGGCGAGGCGCACGCCCGCCGCAGCCAGCCTCTGCTTGTCGAACTGGTCGGTGCCGGCGCTGATCGACTGGATGAAGCGCAGCTTGCCGAGCCCATCGAGCATGTCATTGCGCCAGAGGCCGGAGACGACCAGCACGTCGGCTTCCGGCGCACGAGCCCTGAAATCGTCGAGATTGCGGACCTCGAAGCTCGTCGCCGCTCCGTTGCGGGCGAGATACTCGTCGCGCATCTGGTAAGCCGGATGGGCGAAGCCGATGGTCAGGGCGGACTGCTTCGGCCAGGGCTGCATGCGTCTTCTCTCCGGGTCACTGGAATCACCTGACGATAGCGGCGGGGCGCCGCTTCGTCCCGTACTACCCCGCATGCGCCGGCTGCGAGGAGCGCGCAGCGCGGTTCAGTCCGACATGAGCGCCTGCGCCAGCCGCGGCCAAGCCGCCTCGTCCCCCGGCAGGCCGAAGCGCAGGCGCGAGGGATCGTGCTGGAAGCGGCGGACATAGATGCCGGCGCGGCCGAGCCGCTCGAACAGGGCCGGCGCCTGCGGCGTCTGGAGCAGCCGGTAGAGCACGGTACCGCCGACGACCCGGCCATGCGGGGTAAGAAGGGTATCGAGCCGCGTGCTGTCGGCAGCACGGGCTTCGCCGGCTTTCGACAGCCAATCGGCATCGTCGAGTGCGACGGCCCCGACATGCAGCGCTGGCCCGGCCACCGCCCAAGGACCGAGCATCGCCTGCAGAGCATCGATGCAACGCGCCTCACCGACCGCGAAGCCGAGCCTGAGGCCCGCCAGCCCATAGGCCTTGCCGAATGAACGCAGCACCACTGCCCCTTCCGGCAGGATCGGCAGCAGGCTCATCTTCGGCACGAAATCGGCGAAGGCCTCGTCGACCACCAGAAAACCGCCTCGCGCGGCGAGCGCGGCAGCCAACTCAACCAACGTTTCCTGCGGGACGACACGCCCGTCCGGATTGTTCGGATTGACCAGCACGACAACGTTCGCATCGCCGATCTCGGCGAGATCACCGATCTCGCGCACGGTAGCACCCGCCTTGCGCCAGGCCGGTGCGTGTTCGCCATAGGTCGGGCCGAGCACGGCGACCTTCGCGGCCGGTACCAGACGCGGCAGCAATTCGATCAGGATCTGCGTGCCCGGCGCGGCGACGAGGCCGCTTTGCGGACGAATGCGATAGGCCTTGCGGGCCGCCGCGAGCAGCGCCGCCTCGTCGGTCTTGCCCGGCAGGCGCTGCCATAGGCTTAACGGCAGCTCCGGAAGCGGATAGGGGATCGGGTTGATACCGGTCGAGAGATCGATCCAGGGTTTTGGCGCCTGCGGGAACAGCGCCTTGGCCGTGGCAAGATCGCCGCCATGCCAGATCGCTTCCTTCGTCTCCCCGGCCGCCATGTCGCTCTCCGCAAGCCTGCCGCTCCTCCTCGCCGCCCTCCTGATCGAGGCGGCGATCGGCTATCCGGCGCGCCTGTTCGCATGGATCGGCCATCCCGTCACCTGGATCGGCGCGCTGATCGGCTGGCTCGATCGCAGCCTCAACCGCGAGAGCATGAGCTTCGCGATGCGGCGAATGGCCGGCGTCGGTGCAGTCCTGGTCTTGCTCGGGGTGACGCTCGCAGCTTCGCTCGCCCTGGTCGCGCTCTGCCGCCTCGCCGGCCCGCTCGCTTTGCTGCCGCTGGCGCTGCTGGCTTCGAGCCTGCTGGCTCAGCGCAGCCTGCATGAGCATGTCGCCCGCGTCGCCGAGGGGTTGGAGCAAGGCGGGCTCGCTGGGGGACGCAAGGCGGTTTCGATGATCGTCGGCCGCGATCCGGAGAGCCTCGATGAAGCCGGTGTCGCGCGTGCCGCGATCGAGAGCCTCTCCGAGAACTTTTCCGACGGCATCGTCGCGCCGGCCTTCTGGCTCGGCGTCGGCGGCCTGCCGGGCGGGGCGCTCTACAAGGCGATCAACACCGCCGATTCGATGATCGGCCACAAATCGCCGCGCCATCTCGCCTTCGGCTGGGCGGCGGCGCGGCTCGACGATATCGTCAACCTGCCGGCTTCGCGGCTGACCGCGCTGCTGCTGACTATCGCCGCGGGGCTCGACCGCCAGGCCGATGCCGGCTCTGCCTGGCAAGCGGTCCGCCGCGATGCCGGGCGCCATCGCTCGCCCAATGCCGGCTGGCCGGAGGCGGCGATGGCCGGCGCGCTCGGGCTGCGCCTCGCCGGCCCGCGCGTCTATGGCGCAGTCAGGGTCGAGGATGGCTGGATGGGTGATGGCCGGGCCGAGGCGACGGCGGCGGATATCAGGCGAGCGCTTGCCCTCTATCGCCGCGCCTGCCTGCTGCTCTGGGGGTTGGCGGCGGTTGGAAGCGTCGCCGCGTTCGCCCTTTAGAACTCGATCCCTTCCTGCGCCTTAACCCCGGCGGCGAAGTGATGTTTCACCAGCGTCATTTCCGTCACCAAATCAGCGGCCTCGATCAGCTCGGGCTTGGCGTTGCGGCCGGTGACGACGATGTGGAGGTCGGGTCGGCGCGCCTGCAGCGCCGCGACGACCTCCGCGAGCGGCAGGTAGTCGTAGCGCAAGGCGATATTGAGCTCGTCCAGCACCAGCAAACGGATGCCCTCATCCGCCATCAATTCCCTGGCTTTATCGAAAGCTCGGGTCGCGGCGGCGATGTCGCGGGCCTTGTCCTGCGTCTCCCAGGTGAAACCCTCCCCCATGGAGTGCCAGGAAATCTGATCGCCGAAGGCTTCCAGCGCCTTGCGCTCGCCGGTCGACCAGGCGCCCTTGATGAACTGGACGACGCCGATGCGCCAGCCATGGCCGAGCGCCCGCAGGATCAGGCCGAAGGCGGCAGTCGACTTGCCCTTGCCGGGGCCGGTGTTGACGATCAGCAGGCCCTTCTCCAGCGTCTTGCCGGCGACCTCGGCGTCCTGCACCGCCTTGCGCTTTTCCATCTTCGCCTTGTGGCGGGCGGCATCCTCGGCCTCGGTCGTCATCACTTCACCTGCATCGGCAATCCGGCGACCATGAAGACCACGCGCCCGGCCTGTGCCGCAAGCCGCTGGTGGAGGCGACCAGCCTCGTCGCGGAAGCGCCGGGCAAGCGCATTGTCCGGTACGATGCCGAGACCGACCTCGTTCGAGACCAGCACGATAGGCGCGCTGGCCTCGCGGCAGGCGGCGACGAGTTCGCCGGTTGCGATCGCGATGTCGCGCTCGGCCAGCAGCAGATTGGTCAGCCAGAGCGTCAGGCAATCGACCAGGATGGGCTGTCCCGCCCGGGCATTGCGGATCGCCTCGGGCAGGGCAACGGGTGCATCGACCGTCTGCCAGTCGCGGGAGCGGCGGGCGCGATGCTCGGCGATCCGGGCGCGCATCTCATCGTCATAGGCCTGGGCGGTGGCGATATAGGTCCAGGGCGCCGGCAGCGCCTCGATCAGCGCCTCGGCATGACGGCTTTTGCCGGAACGGGCTCCGCCGAGGACCAGAGTGAGCGGGGGAAGGGTCATGCGTGCCGCCATGCGCTTTCGGTCATGGCACTGCATTGCACAGTGCCTGCCGGATGGCTAATGATCGTCGGTGACGGTGCCTCGACAACGAGGTGAAAAGGGAACGCGGTGAAAGGCCGCGGCTGCCCCCGCAACTGTAAGCGGCGCGTCCTGTGCCATCGGCCACTGGGTTTTCCCGGGAAGGCGGAGCAGGACACCAAGTCGTGAGCCAGGAGACCTGCCGTCTTTCGATGTCGTCCAGCAGGCTGCCGGTGGGGTGGCCAGGAGTGAACCAATGAACACCGCAACCGTCACCAGTCAGGCCAGCGTTTCGGAGCGGGCGAAAGCCGTCGCCGCCGCGCTGATCCTCGGCTTCGTGCTGATCTACACCGTCGGCTTCGCCGCCTCGTCCACTGTCCACAACGCGGCGCACGACACCCGTCACGGCCTCGCCTTCCCCTGCCACTGAAGGGGAAGCACATGATCACGCGTGTTCTCACGGTCAGCGTCCTGGCCGGGCTTCTGGCTGGGCTGCTGATCTCGGCGCTCCAGCACGTCACCACCACCCCGCTGATCCTCAAGGCCGAGACCTATGAGGCGGCGCTGCGCATGCAGGGCGCGCCGATGCAGGCCGCCTTCACCGGCGAAGCCCGCATCCACCTCGCTCACAACGACCCGAAAGCCGGGGCGGACCATACGGGCGAGCACGAATGGAAGCCGCAGGACGGCCTGCAGCGCACCGCCTTCACCAGCCTGGTGACGATCGGCACGGCGATCGGCTTCGCCGCGCTGTTGCTGGCCGGAATGATCGCCGCGAACGAACAGATCGACCAGCGCCGGACCCTCGCCTGGGCCATCTGCGGCTTCCTCGCCTTCGGGCTTGCCCCGGCGATGGGGCTGGCGCCGGAGCTGCCGGGAGCAGCCGCGGCCGAATTGCAGCAACGCCAGCTCTGGTGGCTGCTGACGGCTGTGGTCACCGCCGGCGCGCTCTTTGTGTTCCTGCGCGTCGAGGCCTCCTGGGCGCGGGCGCTCGCCGTGCTGGCGCTGCTGCTGCCGCACCTGATCGGCGCGCCGCATCCGGCCGCTCCGGAAAGCAAGGTGCCGGCCGAGATCGCCGCGCATTTCGCCGCGCTTTCGCTCGCCATCCAGGCCGCGCTCTGGCTCGTCACAGGCTTCGCCGTCGGCGTGCTCTGGCCGTGGCTCGCTCGCCGCAGCACCACCGCTGTCGCGGCCTGACGCCTCGCGCGGCCGGCAGCGGCGCGCCAATCCAAGGAGGCGTTTCGATGCTCGAAGGCGATCTCGCCCTCGCGACGCAAGTCCGGCAGGAGCCGGGCTGCACCATCCATGTCTGCACCACCTGCCGGCGCCCGCGCGAAGACCTGCCGGAGGGCTATGACCAGCCCGGCCTCGGCCTCGCAGCTGTGCTTTCCGAACGCCTCGCCGGCAGCGGCATCGCCGTCGTCCCGGTCGAATGCCTTTCCGTCTGCAAGCGGCCCTGCACGATCGCGCTCGCGGCCGAGGGCAAGTGGACCTATCTGATCGGCGATCTCGACGCCGGTCTTCATCTCGACGAGATCGTCAGCGGGGCGGAGAAATTCGCCGCCAGCGCCAACGGCATCGTTCCCTGGAAGGAAAGACCCGCTCCGTTCCGCAAGGGCGTGGTCGCGCGCGTGCCTCCGTTGCCGCGCCAGCAAGGATCAGATCAATGAACGCTCCGCAGAATCCTGCTCTCGGCAAGGTGCCGTGCACGATCATCACCGGCTTCCTCGGCGCCGGTAAGACTACCCTCGTCCGTCATCTGCTCGAGAACGCCGGCGGCAAGCGCCTCGCCGTGCTGGTCAACGAATTCGGCGATCTCGGCTTCGACGGCTCCTTCATCGCCGGCTGCGGCATCGAGGGCTGCACGCAGGAGGACATCGTCGAACTGCCGAACGGCTGCATCTGCTGCACCGTCGCCGACGATTTCGTGCCGGCGTTGGAGGCGCTGCTGAACCGGCCGAACCCGCCACAGCACATCCTGATCGAGACCTCGGGCCTCGCTCTGCCGAAGCCGCTGGTCAAGGCCTTCAATTGGCCGGCGATCCGCAGCCGCGTCACCGTCGACGGCGTCATCGCCGTGGTCGACGGGCCGGCGGTGGCCGAGGGCCAGTTCGCCGATGATCCGGAAGCACTGAAGGCGCAGGCGGCGCAGGACCAGGCGGTCGACCACGACAACCCGCTGGAAGAGGTGTTCGAGGACCAGATCCTCTGCGCCGACCTGATCCTGCTCAACAAGAGCGACCTCGTCGACGCGGCAGGCCGCGAGCGGGTCAAGGCCGAGATCGCCCAGCATTTGCCCAAGGCGATCAAGGTGGTCGAGACGGCTCATGGCAAGGTCGAGCCGGCGCTGATCATCGGGCTCGGCGCCGCTGCCGAGGCCGATCTCGCCGCCCGCCCCTCGCATCACGGCGAGGGCGAGGATCACGACCATGACGATTTCGACAGCGTCGCGCTGCCGCTGCCCCAGGCCGGCTCGCCGGAAGAGCTGGTCGCCCGCGTCGCCAAGGCGGCCGAGGCCGAGGGCGTGCTGCGCCTCAAGGGCTTCGCCGGCATCCCCGGCAAGCCGATGCGGCTGGTCGTCCAGGGCGTCGGCCGGCGCGTCGGCCATCATTACGACCGGGCCTGGGGCGCAGACGAAGCGCGCGACGGCCGCCTCGTGGTGATCGGGCTCAAGGGCTTCGACCGTTCCGCGGTAGAGGCTGCGCTCGCAGGCTGATGCGATGCATCTTCTCCCGACCAGCGAGGTGAGGCTCGACGACGGCGAAGACGCCGTCGACCTCGCTCTGCCGCCGGGAGACCTCGTCGTTCTCTCCTTCAGCGACAGCGACCTGTCGGCGCTGGCGGCGGCTGCGCCCGATAGCGGGCTCGATCTTCGCCTGGTGCCGATTCGGCGCTTCAAGCACCCGCTCTCGATCGACCTGCTGATCGAGAAGACGCTCGCCGGCTCGCGCTTCGTGCTGGTGCGCTGCCTCGGCGGGCTCGATTACCTCCGCTACGGCGTCGAGCAGATCGCCAGCGCTTGCCGGCAGCATGGCGTCGCACTGGCGGTGCTGCCGGGCGATGACCGTGAGGACGAGCGGCTCGCCGGCTACGACACAGTGCCGACTGAGTTCGCGGCAGATCTGCTCGGCTATTTCTATGCCGGCGGCGGCGCCGGGAACATGCGGCGATTGTTGGGGCGGGTCAGTGACTATCTCGCTGCGCGGCCCTCATCCGACCCGGCTTCGCCGGGCCACCTTCTCCCCCGAGGGGAGAAGGAGAAGCCAACGAAAGGCGCGGCAGCATTGACAGCCTCCTTCTCCCCTCGGGGGAGAAGGTCCCGGCAGGGGGATGAGGGCCCGCGCGACCTTGCCCCGATCCCACTCCCCACGCTCTTCGCTCTCGGCCCGAACGCGGCACCCCTGCCCTGGCGCGAAGCCCTAGCAATCCTGCCGGCGAACGCCCCCCTCGTCCCCATCCTCGTCTACCGCTCCGGCGTCGCCGCCGGCGACACGGCAATGGTCGAGGCCATCGCGGCAACCATCGCCGCGCGCGGCCTCGTCCCGCTCCCGCTCGCCCTGACCAGCCTCAAGGATGCCAGCGTCGCTGCCGAGCTCGCCGCCCTGATCGCCACCCGCAAGCCAGCGCTGATCGTCGCTACCACCGCCTTCTCTGCCCGCGACGGGGACGGTTTCGTGCTCGACGCCGCAGATTGCCCGATCCTGCAGGCTGTGCCGGTCGGCAGCGCGCGAGAGGCCTGGGACGCGTCGCCGCGCGGGCTCTCAGCCGCCGACCTCGCCATGCAGGCCGCCCTGCCGGAGTTCGACGGACGGCTCGGCGCCATTCCCGTCGCCTTCAAGGAGGAGACCACCGACCCGGCAACCGGCCTGACATTGCGGCGGCTCGCTCCAAATGCCGAGGGCATCGCAGCGCTCGCCGACCTCGCGGCAAACTGGGTCGCGCTCGGCCGCAAGCCGCGTAGCGAACGGCAGCTCGCTTTGGTGATGTCAGACTATCCGGCCCGGGGTGGCCGCGCCGGCTTCGCCGTCGGTCTCGACACGCCGGCGAGCGCGCTTGCGATCCGGGAACTGCTGGGTGGGGCGGGGTATGATGTCGGCCCAGCGGCATCCGACTCGGATGACGCGGACCTCATGCAGGCCCTCACCGAAGGCCCTGCCGATTTTTCTGTCCCGCTGGCCGGCTACCGCGCCTGGCTCGCCACCATCCCGGCCACGGCGCGCGAAGCTCTCTTCGTCAGCCACGGCCAGCCCGAAACTGACCGGGCCTGCGACGGCGAGGCTTTCCGTTTCCGGCTCGTGCGCTTCGGCAAGCTCGCCATCGCCCTGCAGCCGGTGCGCGACGCTTCGCCCGATCGCAAAGCCCGCTATCACGATCCCGATGCGCCGCCGGGCCATGCTTATCTCGCCTTCTATCTCGGCCTGCGCGAGGTCTTCGGCGCCGATGCGCTGATCCATCTCGGCACCCATGGCACGACCGAATGGCTGCCCGGCAAGGCCGTGGCGCTCTCGGCCGCGTGCTGGCCGCGGCTCGCGGTCGGCTCGCTGCCCGTGATCTACCCCTATGTCGTCGACGATCCCGGCGAGGCGGCGCCGGCCAAGCGCAGGCTCTCGGCTCTGACGCTCGGCCATCTGCCGCCGCCACTGGCGAGCCATGACGCCGGCGGCGAGGCCGCGCTGCTGCGCGACCTCGTCGAGGAATACTCACAGGCGCAGGTGCTCGATCCGCGCCGGGCCAAACTGGTCGCGCGCGAGATCCTCGACCGGGCCGAGCGCACCGGCCTCGCTGCGGCAAGCGGAGTCGCGCCGGATCAGGACATGGCGAGCGCGCTCGCGGCGCTCGACGCCCATCTCTGCGACCTCGCCGAGACCGCCTTCCGCGACGGCTTGCACATTTTTGGCTCCTCCGAGGCTGACCCGGCTTCCGCAGAGAACGAGCGCCGCAACCTGCTCAGGGCGATCGACGCCGGCTTCGTGCCGCCGGGTCCTGCCGGCGCGCCGCATCGCGGCCGACCCGACGTGCTGCCGAGCGGGCGCAACCTCTCGACGCTCGACCCGCGTGCCCTGCCGACCCGCTCGGCCGCCAGGCTCGGCGCCAAGGCGGCCGAAGCCGTCATCGCCAGGCATCTCCAGGACGAGGGCGATTATCCGCGCCGGATCGTCATGGACCTCTGGGCCTCGCCGACGCTGCGCTCGGGCGGCGAGGACATCGCCCATGCCCTGCATCTGATGGGCGTGGAACCGGTCTGGGACCATGGCTCGACCCGCGTCACGGGCTTCTCGATCATCCCGCAGGCCAAGCTCGCGGCGCCGCGGGCCGACGTCACCATCCGCATCTCCGGCGCCTTCCGCGACACCTTCCCGGCGCAGATCGCCTTGCTCGATGGCGCCGCGCGCGCCGTTGCCGCGCTCGACGAGCCGGACGACTGGAACGAGCCCGCCGCCGCCCGCCGCCGCGGCGAGGCGGGTGCACGCATCTTCGGCGCTGCGCCCGGCCGCTACGGCGCCGCCATGGCCGACCGGGCGCTCGACGGCGACTGGCAGGCGCGCGCCGAACTGGGCGAGGCCTATCTCGCCGCGACCAGCCATGCCTATGGCGGGCCGGATGGCACAGCGTCGCCTGATGAAAGCTTCACCACCCGGGTCAAGAAGGCCGAGGCCTTCGTCCATGTCAGCGACACTGCCGGCCGCGACATCCTGGAAGCGACCAGCGCCGCCGACGTGATCGGCGGCTTCGTCGCGGCAATGCAGGCACACGGCGGCAAGGCCGCGCTCTATAGCCTCGACACCTCCGATCCGCAGAAGCCAAAGGCGAGGACGCTGGCGGAGGATGTCTCACGCATTGTCCATGGCCGGCTCTGCCATCCCAAATGGATCGCGAGCCATCTCGCTCATGGCTGGCGCGGCGCGGCCGAACTGGCGGAGGCGGTCGATGCGCTCTTCGTCTATGCGGCTGCTACCGATGCAGTCTCGGACGGCCTGTTCGATGCGGTATTCCAGGCCTATTGCGGCGACCCCGCCATCTGGCAGGCACTGGAGCAGGCGAATGCGCCGGCCGCCGCTTCTATCCGCTCGCGGCTCGCCGAAGCGCAGGAACGCGGACTCTGGACGAGCCGGTCGAACTCGGCAGCGATGCTCTCGGGTCGGGAGGCAGCGGAATGAGCGCCCCGGCTCGCGAGACGATGCGGCGTGGCTGGTGCCCCGGTACCTTGCGGCCGATGCTGACCGGCGATGGCCTGCTGGTGCGCCTGCATCCACCGCGCAATGCGCTGACGCCGGACCACCTCGCTCATGTCGCAGAGCTCGCGAGCCGCCATGGCAACGGCCAGATCGAGATCTCCGGCCGTGGCAATCTGCAATTGCGCGGCATCCGCGAGGAGACACATCCGGCGCTGGTCGATGATCTGATCGAGGCGGGCCTCGTCGACGAAGCCGAGGGCGATGGGCCGAATAGGCTGGTGCTCACTTCGCCGCTTGCCGGACGGGCGGCGGATGATCTGCTCGACGCAGCCGCACTGGCAGAGACAGTCGAGCGCGCCGGCCGCAGCGTCACCGGCCTGCCAGCGAAGTTCTCGATCGTGGTGGATGGCGGCGGCGCGCTGGCGCTCGATGGTTTTGCCGCCGATGTGAGGCTGCATGCCATTACGGCCAAGACGATCGCCTTCGGCCTGCCGGGCGATCTCTGGTTCGGACCGGCTCGCCCGGACGAGGCGGCCGCACTCACGGCCCGGTTGCTCGACGGTTTCGCTGCAGAGAGCAGGCGGAGTTCGGGACAAATCCGCCGCATGCGCGACCTCGGTCGAGACCAGTTGACCGCACTGGCTACATCCTGTGGGCTCCGCGACATGATAGCGCCAGCCGCTCGCTCAAAACCGAGCGGAATAGGCGTTGTCGCCGAAAGCGGGAACACCGTCGCCGTGCTCGCTGGATTGCCCCTCGGCCGGACGGATGCCGAGGGCTTGCGCCGCCTCAGCGAACTCGCCCGCGAAGCCGACGTCCGCGAGATCAGAGTGTCGCCCTGGCGTGGCTTCGCCTTCTGCGGCTTCTCGGCTGACGCAGCGAGCACCTTGCAGGAGGCGTTACGCAGCGAAGGCCTGATCGTCGAAGCGAACGATCAGCGCCTTTCAGTTTCGGCCTGTACCGGTTCGCCCGCCTGCGCCCGCGGCGAAGCCTCCGCACTGGCCGACGCCACCGTTCTTTCCGACGCGATCGCACCGCTGCTGACTGACGGCCTCAGCCTCCACGTCTCCGGCTGCGCCAAGTCCTGCGCCCATCCCGGCAGCGCCGAC
This sequence comes from Allobosea sp. NPDC003192, assembly GCF_050275675.1. Taxonomy (NCBI): domain Bacteria; kingdom Pseudomonadati; phylum Pseudomonadota; class Alphaproteobacteria; order Hyphomicrobiales; family Alloboseaceae; genus Allobosea; species Allobosea sp. NPDC003192. The sequence goes on along the minus strand of NZ_JBNNPK010000003.1, from coordinate 265,466 downwards.
CTCACTCTGGTCGGCCGCGACGGGCGCTATGACGTCATCGTCGCCGGCAGTACCGACGATGCCGCCATCGCCCATCTTTCGCTGGGGGAACTTGTGCGCCGGCTCGAACCGGGTCAGGACATCCGCGCGCGACTGGAAGCGTCGCAGCATTAGAAGCAGGTTGGAAGTTGAACACGCGTCACGCCTATATCCGCGACGGAGCCGCGATCTATGAGCGCTCCTTCGCCATCATCCGGGCCGAATCCGACCTCACGCGCTTTTCCGGCACGGCGGAGCGCGTCGTCGTCCGCATGATCCATGCCTGCGGCATGACTGATCTACCGAAGGACGTGGCGATGTCGCCGGATTTCGCCGCAGCCGCCGAAGCCGCGCTGGCACGGGGCGCACCGATCCTCTGCGACGCCCGCATGGTCGCCGACGGAGTCACCCGCGCGCGCCTGCCGGCCAGGAACGAGGTGATCTGCACACTGCCCGACCCCTCCGTGCCGAAATTGGCCGAGGAAATGGGCACGACGCGCTCGGCCGCGGCGATGGAGCTGTGGCGCCCACATCTCGCCGGTTCTGTGGTCGTGATCGGCAATGCGCCGACCTCGCTGTTCCGCCTGCTCGACATGCTCGACGAGGGCGCACCAAAGCCGGCGGCGGTGATCGGCATTCCCGTCGGCTTCGTCGGCGCAGCGGAGTCGAAGGAGGCGCTGGCGCAGGACGGGCGCGTGCCCTTCCTCGTCGTGCACGGACGGCGCGGCGGCTCGGCCATGGCGGCCGCGGCCGTCAACGCGCTGGCGCAGGTGAAGGAATGAGCGGCGTGAGCGATCAGGCGCCCCGCACCCTGCTCTACGGCGTCGGCCTCGGCCCCGGCGATCCCGACTACATGACGGTGCGCGCCCGCGACATCATCCTCAAGGCGGACCGGCTCGTCCATTTCTGCAAGCGCGGCCGGCGCGGCAATGCCCGCATCACCGCCGACGCCATCATCGCGCCGGATCCGGCCCGCGAGATCGAGCTCGCCTTCCCCGTGACGATCGAGGTTCCGGTCGAGGACGAGGGCTATACCGGGCCGATCGCCGCCTTCTACGACGAAGCAGCCGAGCAGCTCGCCGGCGAGATGGCTGATGGCCGCAGCGTCGCCGTGCTCTGCGACGGCGACCCGTTCTTCTACGGCTCCTTCATGCATTTGTGGCGCCGCCTCGCCCATCGCTTCCCGACCGAGGTGGTGCCGGGCGTCACCGGCATGGCCGGCGCCTGGGCCCGCGCCGACGCGCCGATCAGCTGGGGCGACGACGTGATGACGGTGGTGCCGGGCACGCTCGCCGAGGGCGAACTGACGCGCCGCCTCGCCGACACCGATGCCGCCGTGATCATGAAGCTCGGCCGCAACCTGCCCAAGGTGCGCCGGGCCTTGCAGGCGGCGGGACTGATCAACCGCGCCATCTATGTCGAGCGCGCCACCATGGCCGGGCAGGTGGTGACCCGCCTCGCCGAGAAACCCGACGACGAGGCGCCCTATTTCTCGATGATCCTCGTCCCCGGCGAAGGGCGACGGCTGTGACCGGCTCGCTCGCCATCATCGGTCTCGGACCCGGCGAGGCGCGCTATCTCACGCCCTCCGCATCGACGGCGCTCGAAGCTGCCAGCGATCTCGTCGGTTACGGCCCCTATCTCGATCGCGTCCCGGCACGTACGGGCCAGACCAAGCATGCTTCCGACAACCGCGTCGAGGTCGAGCGCGCCCGGCATGCGCTGATGCTGGCGGCGGAGGGCAAGGCCGTCGCGGTCGTCTCCGGCGGCGATCCCGGCGTCTTCGCCATGGCTGCCGCCGTCTTCGAGGCGCTGGAAGCGGGCGAGCCGGACTGGCGCACACTCCAGATCACGGTCGAGCCCGGCATCACGGCGATGCTGGCGGCAGCGGCCAAGGCCGGCGCGCCGCTCGGCGGCGATTTCTGCGCGATCTCGCTCTCGGACAATCTCAAGCCCTGGGAGGTCGTCACAGCGCGGCTCGCTGCGGCCCTGTCGGCCGATTTCGTGATCTGCCTCTACAACCCGATCTCGAAGGCGCGGCCCTGGCAGCTTGGCAAGGCGCTGGAGCTGGCGGCGACGATCCGTGCAGCGGAGACGCCGGTGATCTTCGCCCGCGCCGTCGGGCGCCCCGATGAGAATTTGCGCATCCTGCCCCTCGCCGAGGCCATTGCCGCAGCCGGGACCGCCGACATGGCGACCCTAGTGATGATCGGCGCCAGCGCGACGCGGTTGATCGCCCGCGAGGGCGAAAATCCGATCGTCTATACGCCGCGCTCGGTGACAAAGAGCCCCTGCGTCACCAGCCAGGGCAGGACCTGATCGATATGCTCGACGGTCTCGACATCGGGCTTGGGCGGCCGCTCCACCATCACCACCGGCAGCCCGAGCCGGCGCGCCGCGACGAGCTTGCCGAGCGTCATCGGCCCGCCGGCATTCTTGCTGACGAGGACCTCGACGCCCTCCTCCCGCATCAGCTTCTCTTCCGCCGCGGCTTCGAACGGACCGCGCTGCTGCAGCACCTTGGCGTGAGGCAGCGGCAAGTCACCGACGGGCTCGATCACCCGGATCAGGTAATGATGGTGCGGGGCGGCGAAGACATGCGGCAATTCGAGCCGGCCGATGGTCAGGAAGACCCGGCGCGGCTCATCACCGAGCGCCTCGACGGCGGCGTCGATGTCGGGCACGCATTTCCAGCGATCCCCGTTCTGCGGTTTCCAGCTTTCGCGCCTGATCGCCAGCAGCGGCACGCCTTCCGCCTTGCACGCCGCCTCGGCATGATACGGCATGATCGCGGCGAAGGGGTGGGTCGCGTCGATGACGGCGACGACGCCCTCCTCAACGAGATATTGCCTGAGGCCGGCAATGCCGCCGAAACCGCCGATGCGGGTCGGCAAGGACAAGGGACGCGGGTCGGACGTATGGCCTGCGAGCGAGATCACGGCGCGAATCTCGGGTGCCTGTTCGGCCAGGAGCTGGTCGAGCGCAGCCGCTTCGCTGGTGCCGCCGAGGATGAGGACCGTCATGGAACAGTTTTCGCCTGAAACCGCCACGCTGTCGAGCGCACCGCCCGGACCCTGGCTGTCGCTGGTCGGGCTCGGCGAGGATGGCCGCGCCGGTCTCTGCGCAGAAGCGCTGGCCGCGCTGGAGGGCGCCGAAATCGTCTTCGGCGGCGAGCGCCATCTCAAATTGATCGGCGATGTGCCCGGCGAGGCGCGGCCCTGGCCGCAGCCCTTCCGCAACGCGCTGCCGGCAATCCTGGCCGAAAAAGGCCGCAATGTCTGCGTCCTCGCGACCAGTGACCCGTTCCATTACGGCATCGGCGCCGGGCTGACCAAGGCGGTGCCGGCAGCGGAGATGCGCGTCATTCCGCAGCTCTCCTCCTTCTCGATGGCCTGCACGCGCATGCGCTGGCCGCAGGAGGAATGCGGGCTGGTCTCGCTGCATGGCCGTGCCCTTCAGAGGATCATCCCTTTTCTCCAGCCGGGCGCGCGGGTTCTGGCGCTGTCCTGGGACGATTCGACGCCGCTTGCCGTGGCCCAGCTGATGAGCGCCCGCGGCTTCGGCGAAAGCACGATCACCGTGCTGGAAACGATCGGCGGCCCGAACGAACGCATCCGCGAGGCCCGCGCCGACAGCTTCGCGCTCGACGGCATCGTGCCGCTCAACCTGCTGGCGATCGAGGTCGTCGCCAGCCGCGACGCCCGCATCCTGCCGCTGGTGACCGGGCTTTCCGACGACTGGTTCGAGCATGACGGCCAGCTCACCAAGGCCGATATCCGGGCGATCACGCTCTCGGCGCTGGCGCCGCGTGCCGGCGAACTGCTCTGGGATATCGGCGCCGGTTCGGGCTCGATCGGCATCGAGTGGAGCCTGCGCCACCGCCATAACCGCGCGATCGCCTTCGAAGAGCGACCGGAGCGCGCCGCCCGCATCGCCCGCAACCGCCTCGCGCTCGGCGCACCGCCGCTCGAGGTGGTCGAGGGCAAGGCGCCCGAGAGCTTCGCCGGCAAGGCCGCGCCGGACGCCGTCTTCATCGGCGGCGGGCTGACCGATCCCGGCGTTTTCGAAGCCGCCTTCGCAGCGCTGAAGCCACGCGGCCGCCTGGTGGCGAACGCGGTGACGATCGAGGGCGAGGCCAGGCTGGCCGCGCTGTTCTCGGCCCATGGCGGGAATCTCCGCCGCATCGGCGTCTCGCATCTCGACCCGATTGGGACGATGCATGGCTGGCGTGCCCAGATGGCGGTGACGCAATGGCGGGTGGTGAAACCGTGAGCGGCATCACCGCCGGCATCGGCCTGCGCCCAGGGACGTCGGAAGCCGATATCGAAGCCTGCCTGGCGCAGACGCTCGCCGCAGCCAACCTGCCGCCGGGCGTGATCGAGCGCCTCGCGACCTTGGCCTCGCGCCAGGGCGAACCGGGACTGACCGCGTTGGCTCAGGCCCATCACCTGACCCTCGTCGCTATCCCCGATGAGGCGCTCGCCGGCTTCGAGGCCGCCTGCGCCACGCGCTCGACCCGGATCTCGGGGCTCTACGGCGTCGGCTCGGTAGCCGAGGCAGCCGCGCTCGCCGCGGCCGGGCCGGGCGCCACCCTGATCCAGCCGCGCATCGCCACCGCTCGCGTCACCTGCGCTCTCGCCCGGAGCGCCGCGTGACCGTCCATTTCATCGGCGCCGGACCAGGCGCAGTCGATCTCATCACCTTGCGCGGGCGCGAACTGATCGGCGCCTGCCCGGTCTGCCTCTATGCGGGCTCGCTGATCCCCAAGGCGATGCTCGGCTGGTGCCCGCCCGACGCGCGCATCGTCGACACCGCCCCGCTCGATCTCGACGCCATTGTCGCCGAAATTCAGGCGGCCCATGCCGCGGGCAAGGACGTCGCCCGGCTGCACTCCGGCGACATCTCGATCTGGAGCGCGACAGGTGAGCAGATGCGCCGGCTCGACCAGCTCGGCATCCCCTATGAGATCACGCCCGGCGTGCCGGCCTTCGCCGCCGCCGCCGCCGCGCTCAAACGGGAACTGACCCTGCCCGGCGTCGCGCAATCGCTGGTGCTGACGCGCACCTCCGGCCGCGCCTCGGCCATGCCTGAGAGAGAAAAGCTGGCGACCTTCGCGGCCTCGGGCGCGACGCTCGCCGTCCATCTCTCGATCCATGTGATCGAGCAGGTCGTCGCAGAGCTGACGCCCTTCTACGGCTCTGGCTGTCCGGTCGCGATCGTCTTCCGCGCCTCCTGGCCGGAGGAGCGCATCCTGCGCGGGCGGCTGTCAGATATCGCCGACAAGGTCCGGGCGGCCGAGCTGGAGCGGACCGCGCTGATCCTGGTCGGTCCGGCGCTGGCGGCAGAAGACTTTTCCGAAAGCGCGCTCTATTCGACCGGCTATGATCGCCGCTTCCGGCCGCGCGGAGGCCAGGGATGACCGCGCAAGGCCTGCTCATCGCCGCGCCGCGCTCCGGCTCGGGCAAGACCACGATCACGCTCGGCCTGCAGCGGGCGCTCACCCGGCGAGGCTTCAAGGTCCGCGGACTGAAATGCGGGCCTGATTATATCGACCCAGCCTTCCACGCCGCCGCGACCGGGGCGCCCAGCGCCAATCTCGACAGCTATGCGATGCCGGACGCCCTGCTCGGCCAGATCGCCAGTGAAGCGGCTGGTTCTTCGGACGTCGTCATCGCCGAAGGCTCGATGGGGCTGTTCGACGGCGTGCCGGGCCCAGACGGCCATACCGGCACCGGCGCCGACATCGCAGCGCTACTCGGCTGGCCGGTGGTGCTCGTCATCGACGTCTCCGGACAGGCGCAATCGGCCGGCGCGGTTGCGCTTGGCTGCATGCTCTATGATAAGCGTATCCGCATTGCCGGGGTGATCCTCAACAAGGTCGCGAGCGAGCGCCATCGGCGGCTTGCCGCTGCCGGCATGGAGCGGATCGGCCTGCCGGTGCTCGGCGCACTGCCGCGCGAGGCGAGCCTGATCCTGCCCGAGCGCCATCTCGGGCTCGTCCAGGCCGGCGAGACCGAGGACCTGCATCAGCGTCTCGACGCGCTCGCCGAAGCCGTCGCAGCGGCAGTCGATCTCGATGCGATTATCGCGGCAGCCGAGGCGACGACTTTACCGGTCGCCGGACGAGCGGCAGCGCCATTGCCCGCGCCTGGCAAGCGTCTCGCCATCGCCCGCGACGCCGCCTTCAGCTTCGTCTACCCGCATGTCGAAGCGGGCTGGCGGGCGCTGGGGACCGAGCTCGTGCCGTTCTCGCCGCTCGCCGACGAGCCACCACCTGAAAGCTGCGATGCCTGCTGGCTGCCGGGCGGCTATCCCGAGCTGCATGCCAGCCGGCTCGCCGGCGCGTCGCGTTTTCTCGGCGGTTTGCGCGACTTCGCCCGGACCCGTCCGGTCCATGGCGAGTGCGGCGGCTACATGGTTTTGGGCAAGAGCCTGACCGATGCCGACGGGGTCAACCATGCCATGGCGGGGCTGCTCTCAGTCGAGACCAGCTTCGCCAGGCGCAAGATGAATCTGGGCTATCGCAATGCGATACTTGCGGCTGACGGGCCGCTCGGACCTGCGGGCGGGTTCCTGAGCGGACACGAATTCCATTACGCGACCGTGATCTCGCAAGGCGAGGACCCGGCCTTCGCGGTGGTCACCGATCCACACGGTTCGGCGCCCGCGCCCGCCGGCAGCCGCCGCGGCCTCATCTCCGGCTCCTTCTTTCACGCGATCGCGGTGAGGGAGGGGGCGTGAGTACCCCGCCCGTCTTCGATGACGGCTTCCGAGACAAGCTCGGCGAGCTCTTCGCCTGGCGCCGTGACGTCCGGCGCTTCCGCCGCGAGCCCGTGCCGGACGTGCTGCTGACGACGCTGCTCGATCAGATGCAGCTCGCGCCCTCGGTCGGTCATTCGCAGCCCTGGCGCTGGGTACGAGTCGATGGGCCCGACCAGCGTCTCGCGGTACAGGCGAGCTTTTCGCGCTGCAATGCCGATGCGCTCGCGGATTACGAGGGCGAGCGCGCCGCGCTCTATGCGCGCCTCAAACTCGAAGGCCTGTGCGAGGCGCCGGTGCAGTTCGCGGTGTTCTGCGACCACGCCACGGCGCAGGGCCATGGCCTCGGCCGGCGGACCATGCCGGAGATGCTGGACTATTCGGTCGTCGCGGCGATCACGCAGTTCTGGCTCGCCGCCCGGGCTCATGGGCTCGGCCTCGGCTGGGTCTCGATCCTCGACCCGGCCGAGATCGCTGGGATCACGGGTGTGCCGCCGGAGTGGAAACTGATCGGCTATCTCTGCCTCGGCTATCCCGAGGAGGAGCACGAGGTACCGGAGCTCGTCCGCGCCGGCTGGGAGAGCGATCCACGGCGGAACTGACGCAGCTAGGCCGCCCGCCCGCGTATTCCTCGCAGGCCGAGCGCGGTCAGGATGGCCAGTGCAGCCGCGCCGCCGACCAGAGCCGCTGCCGAGGGCCAGCCCAGCGCCTCGATGACGCCGCCGATGGCGACCGGACCGACGACCTGGCCGAGATTGCTGCCCTGCATCATCAGCCCGACCACGACAGGCGTCAGCCCCGCCGCCGGCGCGAGCACCGGCGCGGAGGCGAGCAGCGTCGCCGGGATGACCCCGCCGACCATCGAGAACAGGACGCAGAGCAGGAAGGTCGCCGTATCCGGCAGCAGGCCGAGAAAGATGCCGGCGGCGGAGAGCCCCATCACCAGGCTCGCTGCGATGATCAGGCTGCTGCGCGACGCGCCGCGCGCGAGCAGCATGCCGGCCGCGAGGTTGCCGATGATGTTGACTGCGCTGGCGAGCGCGCCGAGCAGGCCGGCCGTCGCGAGCGAGACCTGCATGCGCTGCATCAACAGCACCGGCAGGAAATTGAACAGGGCGAAGAACATCAACGCGTAGAGGGCGAAGGCGAGCGCCATCAGCAGAGGTCCGCGCGCGCCCAGCACCGTGCCGGCGTCCCTGGCCAGCCCGGCGAAGGACCGCGGTGTACCGGCATCGATCCTCGGCAAGGTCAACATGGTCAGCATGATCACCACGACCGCGAGCGCGCCGGTGACCTGCCAGATCATCCGCCAATCGGTGAACCAGAGCCCGGCGAGCATAGCGAGCGCGATGCCGATCGGCATGAAGCAGCTCCACAGCGCCATGGCGATGTCGCGTCGGGCGGGGCTGGCGACGCGCTGCAGCATGGCCGGCCCGGCGATGGTGATCAGCAGGAAGCCGAGGCCCTCGACGACGCGCGAGGCGAGCAGCATCGGGAAGCGCGGCGCCGCCGCGCCCAGAAAGGCGCCGACCGCCACCGCCAGCAGGCCAAGGAGCAGAACGCGCCGTGCGCCGAGGCCGATGGCGAGCGTGCCGACGGGAATGCCGCCGACCATGCCGAGCACCGCGAAGATCGAGGCGAGCCAGCCGAGCGTGGCGAGGTCCAGCCCGAACTCGGCCTGGACCAGCGGCATCGCGATCGCCGCCTTGCCGACCTGCAACGCAGCGACGATGCCGCTGGCGACGACCACGGAAACGGCTACCCAGTCGGTCCGTGCCACAGGCGCTGCGACGGCGGCCGTCACGAGCGCGATCTCGCGACGATGATCTCAGCGGGGTGATCGGCCATGCTCGGTTCCTTGGATGGCGCTGCGATGTCGCCCGGAGATGTCGTTTCCGATCGATCTCGAAAAGTGAGATAATTGGCATCAAGTCGATCAAGGAAATCGATCATGCTCGATGCGCTCACCCTCGACCAGATGCGGACCTTCCTCACCGTCGCCGAAGCCGGCAGCTTCCGCGCTGCGGCGACGCGGCTGTCGCGGGCACAGTCTGCCATCAGCCATGCGATCGCCAATCTCGAAGCACAGCTCGGCCTCCAGCTGTTCGACCGCTCCGGCCATCGCCCGGCCCTGACGGCGGAAGGCAAGGCCCTGCTCGCCGATATCAGGGAGGTGCTGCTGCGCGTCGGCGCGCTGAAGGCACGCGCCCATGGCCTCAGCCGGGGCGTCGAGATCGAGCTGTCGCTGACGATCGACGTGCTCTTCCCGGTTCCGCTGATCGGGGCCGCCCTGTCAGAACTGCGCGAGCGCTACCCGTCGGTCTCGATCCGGCTCGCCATCGAGCCGCTCGGTGGGCCGATCGCGGCGCTGCTCGAGCGGCGCAGCGCGCTCGCCATTACGGTCGGCGAGAATTTCCGCGATCCGCGCATCGCGATCGAGGCGCTGACCTCGATCGAGGTGATCGCGGCCGTCGCGGCAACGCATCCGCTCGCACAGGCCGGCGACGGACGCCTGCTGACCCGGTCCGAGCTCGCCCAGCATCTCCAGATCGTCCAGATCGACCCGACGCCGATCTCGGGTGCGCAGGATTTCAACGTGCTTTCGCCGCAGACCTGCCGTGTCACCGGGCAGGACACCAAGCATGCGATGATCCTGGCCGGGCTCGGCTGGGGCCGGCTGCCGCACTGGCTGATCGCACGCGATCTCGCCGAAGGCAGGCTGGTCAGGGTCGCGACCAGGGCGCTCGGCCGCAACGCGCAATTGCCGGCAGAAGCCTATCTCGCCCACCGCCTCGACGAGGCGATGGGCCCGGCCGCGCGCGCCTTCGCGGAGGCGCTGGCGCGGCTTTGCGAGATCAGAGCGCGACCTTGAAGTCCGCCTCGGTCTTGGCCTTGATCTCGTCGAGCGAAACGCCCTCGGCGAGCTCGATCAGGGTCATGCCGCCGCCATTCTCGTCGATCTTGAAGACGCCGAGATCGGTGATCACCATGTCGACGACGCCGGCGCCGGTCAGCGGCAGGTCGCAGGCCTTGAGCAGTTTTGGCGATTCCGAGCCGTCCTTGTTCTTGGCGACGTGCTCCATCACCACCACGACCTTCTTGACGCCGGCGACGAGGTCCATGGCGCCGCCCATGCCCTTCACCATCTTGCCGGGGATCATCCAGTTGGCGAGGTCGCCATTCTGCGCAACCTGCATGGCGCCGAGGATGGAAAGATCGATATGGCCGCCGCGGATCATGCCGAAGGAATCCGAGGAGGAGAAATAGCTCGTCGTCGGCAATTCGGTGATGGTCTGCTTGCCGGCATTGATCAGGTCGGGATCCTCCTCGCCCTCATAGGGGAAGGGGCCCATGCCGAGCATGCCGTTCTCCGACTGGAGCTGAACGCTCATGCCGTCGGGAATGTAGTTCGAGACGAGGGTGGGTATGCCGATGCCGAGATTGACGTAGAAGCCGTCCTTCAGCTCCTTGGCGGCGCGAGCGGCGATCTGTTCACGGGTCCAGGCCATGTGCGTGATCTCCTCTCAAGCCGTTTCGCGCTTGCGCACGGTGCGCTGCTCGATGCGCTTCACCGGATTGGCGACGTGCACGATGCGCTTCACGAAGATGCCGGGTGTGTGCATGTGGTCGGGATCGATCTCGCCGGCCGGGACGAGATGCTCGACCTGGGCGATCGTCATGCGCGAGGCGCTAGCCATCATCGGATTGAAGTTGCGCGCCGTCTTCCGGTAGACGAGGTTGCCCTCGGTATCGCCCTTCCAGGCATGGACGATCGAGATGTCGGCGAAGAGGCCGCGCTCCATGATGTAGCGCTCGCCGTCGAATTCGCGCTCTTCCTTGCCCTCGGCGATCAGCGTGCCGACGCCGGTCTTGGTGAAGAAGGCGGGGATGCCGGCGCCGCCGGCGCGGATGCGCTCGGCCAGCGTGCCCTGCGGGTTGAATTCGAGCTCGAGCTGGCCGGAGAGATACTGCTCGGCGAAGAGCTTGTTCTCGCCGACGTAAGAACTGATCATCTTCTTGATCTGCTTGGTCTCGAGCAGGATGCCGAGGCCGGCCCCGTCGACGCCGGCATTGTTGGAGATGAAGGTCAGGTTCCTGGCGCCGGAATCGCGGATCGCCTCGATCAGCGTATCGGGAATGCCGCAAAGGCCGAAACCGCCGGCCATGATGGTCATGCCATCCTTGACGACGCCGGCGAGCGCCGCCTTGGCGTCAGGAAAAACCTTTTTCATCGGAATGCCTTCGTCGCTGGATGATCGTAAGAGAGGCCTTAAAAACAACTAGCCGAGCGCATGGTGCGGTTGCAACATGCGAAGCTGACGCGCCCGTCGTGTGACGATGCGCAGCCGAGGGCCGCCAACGGCGAGACATGACAGCCCGGCCCGGCCGATGCTACCAAACGGCGCGCCCTGCCTTCCGGAGCCACGCCCTTGCCCGCTTCCCGCTCCATCCTGCTGATCATCGGCGGCGGCATCGCCGCCTATAAGTGCCTGGAGCTGATCCGGCGCCTGAAGGATCACGGCATCGCCTGCCGCTGCATCCTGACCAGGGCCGGCGAGCAGTTCGTCACGCCGCTGGCGGTGTCCTCGCTGGCGGGCGAAAAATGCTTCACCGACCTGTTCTCGCTGACCGACGAGGCCGATATCGGGCATATCGCCCTGTCGCGCTCGACCGACCTCATCGTCGTCGCGCCCGCCACGGCCGACCTGATCGCCAAGATGGCGAACGGCCATGCCGACGACCTCGCCTCTACAGCGCTGCTGGCGACGGATAAGCGCATCCTGATCGCGCCGGCGATGAACCCGCGGATGTGGGAGCACCCGGCGACCCGGCGCAACATGGCGACGCTGCAGAAGGACGGCGTCCTCGTCGTCGGCCCCAATTCCGGCGCCATGGCCGAGCGCGGCGAGAGCGGCCCGGGGCGCATGGCCGAACCGCACGAGCTCCTGGCTGCGATCGAACTCGCCCTCGCCGGCGATAGCAGGCAGACACCGGCGATCGGCTTCCTCGGCCGGCTGCCCGGCGGCGGGCCCTCCGGGCCGAAGCCGCTCGCCGGCAAGCGGGTGCTCGTCACCTCCGGCCCGACGCATGAGCCGATCGACCCTGTCCGCTACATCGCCAATCGCTCCTCGGGCAAGCAGGGCCACGCCATCGCGGCGGCGGCTGCCGCAGCGGGAGCACAGGTGACGCTGATCTCGGGTCCGGTGACCATTGCCGACCCCGCCGGCGTCAACACCATCCATGTCGAGAGCGCCCGCGACATGCTGGCGGCGACTGAAAGCGCGCTGCCGGCCGATATCGCGATCTTCGCCGCTGCCGTCGCCGACTGGCGCACCGCCGATGCCGCCGGCCAGAAGATGAAGAAGGACGGCAGCAAGCCGCCCGGCCTCGCCCTGGTCGAGAACCCCGACATCCTCGCCACCATCGCGGCGCGCGAGATCGACCGGCCGGGCCTGGTCGTCGGTTTCGCGGCTGAGACGCAGAACGTCGTCGACTATGCCCGCGCCAAGCTGGCGAAGAAGGGCTGCGACCTGATCGTCGCCAACGATGTCGGCGGAACCGGCGTGATGGGCGGCGACGCCAACACCGTCCATCTCGTCAGCACCGACAGCGTCGAGACCTGGCCGATCCTGCCCAAGGTGGAGGTGGCGACGCGCCTCGTGGCGCATTTCGCCGATCTGCTGGCGCAAAAGGGCTGAACTGGATGGCAACGCTCCGCATCAGGCGCCTGCCGCACGCCCATGACCTGCCGCTGCCGGCCTATGAGACTGCCAGCGCCGCCGGGCTCGACCTGCGTGCCGCCTTGCCCGACGGGCCGATGCGGCTGGAGCCGGGTGCGCGCCTGCTCGTGCCGACCGGACTTGTGCTCGAATTGCCCGTCGGGACGGAAGGCCAGGTCAGGCCGCGCTCTGGGCTCGCCCTGCGCCACGGCGTCACCCTGCTCAACACGCCAGGCACGATCGACGCGGACTATCGCGGCGAGGTCAAGGTCATCCTCATCAATCATGGCCAAGAGGACTTCACCATCGCGCATGGCGATCGCATCGCCCAGCTCGTCGTCGCGGCGGTGCTGCAGGCCGAGATCGCCGAGGTCGAGGAACTCAGCGAGACCCTGCGCGGTGTCGGCGGCTTCGGCTCGACCGGGGTGAGCGGTCCTGCCTCGCGGCAGACCGCCGGAGGCAAGGCATGATCCAGCTTTCGCGCCGCAGCCTGCTCGCGGTCACCGCCGTCGTCGACATCGCCCTGCATGCTCGTCCGGCCCCCGTCGCCGCGAAGGCTCTGGCGGCCCGGCACGAGTTACCGCCGCGCCATCTTGAAACCGTCTTGCAGGCACTGGTCAGGGTCGGCATCCTCAAGGGCGTGCGCGGCCCGCGCGGCGGCTACGAGCTCGCCCGGGAGCGCCGCCGCATCACCGCCGGCGAGATCGTGCGCGCCGCCATGCAGGCCAATGCCGACGAAACCCTACCGCCACTGCCACAATCGGCCCTGGTGGATGCGGTGATCGACCCGATGATGCAGCAGGCGATGGAGGCCTGGCTCGGCAAGCTCGACGCGGTCAGCGTGGCCGATCTCTGCCGTGAGGCAGAGGAGCGCGCCGCGACTGGGAAACCGACGATCGACACAGATTTTACAATTTAGGATGTTGAATATCTTATTCATCGACAGATTCTGTGATTTAATGCTAGCGTAAGATCAGGTTCACGAGCCCAGACCAGCAAGGAGGCCACCATGGCCGATGCAGCGCAAAAGCCCGCCCATGTCCCCGGCCGCGGCCGCGTCTACAACTCGATCACCGACACGATCGGCGATACCCCGCTGGTGCGCCTGAACCGCCTGCCGGCCGAGCGCGGCGTCAAGGCGACGATCCTGGCCAAGCTCGAATTCTTCAACCCGATCTCCAGCGTCAAGGACCGCATCGGCGTCGCCATGATCGACGCGCTCGAAGCCTCGGGCGCGCTCAAGCCCGGCGGCACGCTGATCGAGCCGACCTCCGGCAATACCGGCATCGCCCTCGCCTTCGCCGCCGCCGCGCGCGGCTACCGCCTGATCCTGGTGATGCCCGAGACGATGTCGCTGGAACGCCGCAAGATGCTGGTCTTCCTCGGCGCCGAGCTGGTGCTGACGCCCGGGCCCGGCGGCATGCGCGGCGCCATCGCCAGGGCCGAGGAACTCAGGAACGAGATTCCTGGCTCGATCATCCCGCAGCAGTTCGAGAACCCGGCCAATCCGGCGATCCACCGCGCGACCACGGCCGAGGAGATCTGGAACGACACCAATGGCGGCGTCGACATCGTCATCTCCGGCGTCGGCACCGGCGGTACGATCACCGGCGTCGGCCAAGTGCTGAAGGCCAAGAAGCCGTCGGTGAAGATGGTCGCAGTCGAGCCGGAGGATTCGCCGGTCCTGTCGGGCGGCCAGGCCGGCCCGCACAAGATCCAGGGCATCGGCGCCGGCTTCGTGCCGGGAATCCTCGATCGCGGCGTGATCGACGAAGTCGTCACCGTCGGCAACCAGACCGCCTTCGAGACCTCGCGCGCTTTGGCCAAGGCCGAGGGCATCCCAGCCGGGATCTCCTCCGGCGCCGCCGTCGCCGCGGCGCTGGAAGTCGGCGCCCGGCCGGAAAACGCCGGCAAGACGATCGTGGTGATCATCCCCTCCTTCGCCGAGCGCTATATCTCCAGCGCGCTTTTCGAAGGTTTGTGATCCCGACAAACCTGCAAATCGTCCGGCTGAGCGAAGACCTGCCGGACGATCTGCCCAAGCTGCAGGACGAAGCGGCGGCCGAGGGCTATCGCTTCGTCGAAGGCATCCTGGAAGAATGGGAGGCCGGCCGCTACGCCGGCGCAGACGGGCGCAATACGCTGCTCGCCGTCTATCGCGAGGGCGTGCTGGCGGCGATCGGCGCGGTGACGCCCGATCCTTACGACCCGGCGCCCGATCTGCTGCGCATCCGCCATGTCTATGTCCGGCCCAACAACCGGCGCGAGGGCGTCGGCCGCGTCCTTGCCAGCGCTTTGATCCAGCAGGGCCTGGCGCTGGCGCCGCGGCTCTCGCTCAACGCCGCCGATGCCGGCGCCTCCGCTTTCTGGGAGGCGATGGGCTTTCGCCCGGATCGCGGCGGCACGCGCCGCAGCCATCTTCTGGAGCGCTGAGGCACTCAGCCCCTGAGCGTGATCCGGTTGCCCCAGGGATCGACGGTCGAGGCCGTATCGCCACCGCTCGCCGCCATGCGCCGGCTCAGCGCCGCATGGGCCTCCGCGTCACGTGCCACCAGCTCGAAGCTCGCCAGGCCCGCCTCATTGTCCCGGCGCGGCCCGGCGCCGCGGCTATGCCAGGTATTGGTCGCGATGTGGTGGTGATAGCCGCCGGTCGCCATGAAGCTCGCGCCGGGATAGTGCACCATCATCTCGAAGCCGAGCGCATCGCGATAGAAGCCTTCGGCCTGCCCGACATCGCCGACGCGCAGATGGACATGGCCCATCACCGTGCTCTCCGGCATGCCGGAATAGGCGCGCCCGTCGGCGTCGCGTAGCAGGGCGTCGAGGTCGAGGCGCTCGGTCGCCATGGCGATGCGGCCGCCATCGAGGCGCGGCCATTCGGGGCGGCTGCGGTCGCGATAGATCTCGATGCCATTGCCCTCGGGATCAGAGAGATAGAGCGCCTCGCTGACGAGATGGTTCGAGGCGCCCTCCAGCCCGATGCGCGTCTCGGCGGCATGCCGCAGCCAGTTGCCGAGATCGCGGCGCGAGGGCAGCAGGATCGCCATATGGAACAGGCCGGCGGCCGAGGAGGGATGCTGCGCACCGGCTTCCAGCTTGACCAGCGGCTCACCGGCTACGCCGAGCACGGCATGGCCGCCAGCCTGGTCGATGACGGAGAGCCCGATCGCGTCGCGATAGAACGCCGTCAGCCCGGCGAGGTCGCGCACGCGCAAAGAGACCGCACCGATATGGACGGGGGCGTCGAGCGCCTCGTTGTGAGCGGATTGGCTCAGGGCCTCGGTGGTTGCGGACATGGGACTGCTCCGGATTTGCGGGCGGCAGCGCCGCCTTCCGCCAAGATGGGGCTTTCGGCCGCGCTTGTCGCCCCTGGGCAGGGCAACCCCGAGATTGCACCGGCGCAATAAACGAACGTTCGGCGGCGGTGTGAAACGGATTCGGAGACCGAATGGATCAGCGCCGCTGCCTGAGCGCCCCGACGAATTCGGCGACCGGGTGGATGATCGGGGTCTTGTCCGCCAGGGCATCGAGTGCCCCGGCGATGTCCGCGCACTCTGCTGGCGTGAGCGCGCGCAAATTCGACGACACCGTGTTGTACGAGGCCGTTCCGCGGCTTGCGATCGAGCGGTTGATCACGAAGGTCTCGACCGTTCCGTCCAGGCGCTCGACGAAAAGGGCGAGCGAGCCGCCATCGGCGGCAGCGGCACTATCTGTCACCGCCCTGAACATATCGCCCTCCGATCTCAGCGAGCGCGGTCGATGCCTTACGCCCGCTCCGCCAGCGCCCGTGCGATCGCCGCCCGGAATTCCGGGATGCCGAGCCCCTTCTCGCTGGAGGTCAACAGTACCTCGGGGAAAGCGGCCGGGCTGCGCCTGATCTTCTCGGCCGTCGCCGCGATCACCGCTTCCTGCTCGGACTTCTTGAGCGCATCGCCCTTGGTCAGGATCACCTGATAGGACACCGCCGCCTTGTCGAGCGTCTTCAGCACGTCGTCGTCGACATCCTTCAAGCCGTGGCGGGCATCGATCAGCACGTAGACGCGCATCAGATTGGCGCGGCCGCGCAGATACTCATGGATCAGCCTGGTCCAGGCCGCTACCTTCTCCTTGCCGACCGCGGCATAGCCATAGCCGGGCATGTCGACGATGGTCAGGCGCTCGTCATGGCCGACCTGGCGGAAGAAATTGAGCTGCTGGGTCCGGCCTGGGGTGTGCGAGGTGCGGGCCAGGGCGTTGCGACGCGTCAGCGCGTTGATCAGGCTCGACTTGCCGACATTGGAGCGGCCGGCGAAGGCGATCTCCTGGCCGACCATGGGCGGCAGATCGTCGATCCGGGTCGAGGCCCAGACGAAATCCCACGGCCCCTCGAAGAGTTTCCGGGCGGATTCGAGTTCGTCGTCGCTGAAGGGCGTGGTCTGATCTGAGGTCATGGCCCCTGCCTACACGGCGGCGCGCAGCGCGTCGATGTCCGCGCCGGCAATCAGGGGCAGGTTGCGCGCGATCTTCTCCGGCTCCCAGTCCCACCAGCGGATCTCGAGCAGCGCCGCAACCACCTCGGGCGGGAAGCGCAGCTTCACGACGCGCCCGGGATTGCCGACGACAACGGCATAGGGCGGCACATCGCGGGAGACCTGGGCGCGCGTCCCGATGATCGCGCCGTCGCCGATGCTGACGCCGGGCATGATCACCGCCTCGCGGCCGATCCAGACATCGTTGCCAACAACGGTGTCGCCGCGCAGGCCAAGCCCGTCGCGGGTGAAATCGGGTACGTTCTCGAAGCCGAACATGCCGAACGGATAGGTCGAGAAGCCGCCCATCGGGTGGTTGGCGCCGTTCATGATGAACTGCGCCGCCTGGGCGATCGCGACGAACTTGCCGATGATCAGCCGGTCGCCGATGAAGTCGAAATGATAGCGCACGCAGCGGGCGAGGAAGTGTTCGGGCCCGCGCGAGTCGTCGTAATAACTGTAGTCGCCGACCTCGACGAGCGGATGGTCGACGACGGCCTTGAGGAAGGCCGTGCCCTTCCAGCCGGCGATCGGATGGAGGGTATTGGGGTCGGGAAGCGGCATGGGGCGGCACTAAGCACGTTGCCGGCGCCCCGGACAAGCCGCGAGACGGTGCAAACCCTCCAGCCAAAACAAAACGCCGGAGCCCAAGGGGCATCCGGCGTTCAGTCTCGTCGTTGCCGGAGCTCTCGCCCCGGGGCCTCACTTCTTGTTGCTGTTCGCAGGCTTCGGCGGCGTGACGGCGCCGTTCGCCGGCTTCTTGCCGAACATGCCCTTGAGATTGTCCCACAGCTCGATCTTCACGCCATGCTTGCGCATGATGTAGCCCTGCTGGGCAACCGAGAGCAGGTTGTTCCAGCTCCAGTAGATCACCAGGCCGGCCGGGAACGAGCCGAGCAGGAAGGTGAAGAACACCGGCATCCAGGTGAACATCATCTTCTGGACCGGATCCGGCGGCTCCGGGTTCATTTTCATCTGCACGAACATCGTGATGCCCATCAGGATCGGCCAGATGCCGAGATGCAGCATCGCCGGCGGCGTGAAAGGCAGGAGGCCGAACAGATTGAAGAGATTGGTCGGATCGGGCGCGGCCAGGTCCTTGATCCAGCCATAGAACGGCGCGTGCCGCATCTCGATGGTGATGAACAGGATCTTGTAGAGCGCGAAGAAGACCGGGATCTGCACCAGCACCGGCCAGCAGCCGGCGAGCGGATTGATCTTCTGGGTCTTGTACAGCTCCATCAGCGCCTGCTGCTGCTTCATCTTGTCGTCAGCATAGCGCTCGCGGATCGCCATCATCTCCGGCTGCACCGCCTTCATCTTCGCCATCGAGGCGTAGGACTTGTTGGCGAGCGGGAAGAACAGCAGCTTCAGCAGGACGGTCACGACCAGGATGGCGATGCCGAAATTGCCGACATGCTTGTAGACCCAGTCCATCACGTAGAACATCGGCTTCGTGATGAAATAGAACCAGCCCCAGTCGATCATCAGCTCGAAGCGCTTGATGCCGAGGTTCTTCTCATAGCCGTCGATCGCAGCGACTTCCTTGGCGCCGGCGAACAGGCGTGAGGAAGCGCTGGCCGAGGCGCCCGGCGCGACATTGACGGCTTCGCCAAGGAAGTCGGCCTGGTAGGTGCGCACCGAACCGGTCTGCACCGAGGAGTAGCGGCCCTCGTACTTCTTGCCCTGGTCGGGGATGGCGGCGGCGGCCCAGTACTTGTCGGTGATGCCGACGAAGCCGCCGAGCACGTCCTTCCAGGCCTTGCCATGCGTCGCCGAGCCGAGCGCCGGCTCCTTGTCGATGGCGTCGTAGGTGTATTCCTGCAGACCCTGCTCGCCGAGCGAGCCGATCATGCCCTCGTGCAGCACGTAGTAGCCGAGCGTCGCCGGCTTGCCGACGCGCACGACCTGGCCATAGGGGTAGAGCGAGACGGCGTTCGCGCTCTTGTTCTCGACCTCATCGCGAATCGAGAACATGGCGTTGTCGTCGACGGCGATGGTACGCTTGAACAGCAGGCCCTGGCCGTTGTCCCAGCTCAGCACTACCGGCTTGGCCGAGGTCAGGACGTCGCTGTCGGCCGTCCAGACCGTGTTGGCGTTCGGCAGCGGAACATTGGCGCCGGGCCCGGCGACCCAGCCGAAATCGGAGTAGTAAGCATTCGGGCCGCCGGCCGGTGAGAGCAGCACGATGATCGGGCTCTTCGGGTCGACCGTCTCGTGATAGGCCTTGAGCGAGACGTCGTCGATGCGCGCGCCGGTCAGCGAGAGCGAGCCGGCGATCTTGCCTGTGTCGATCTTGAGACGGGGACCGGCGGCCAACGCCGCCTCGCGGGTCGCGGCAGGCGCGGCCGTGACCGGCGCTTGGCCAGGCTGCGCCGGAGCGGTGCCCGGGGCCGGAGCGGTACCAGGAGCAGCCGGCGCGCCGGAAGGCTGCGGCGCCTGCTGGGACTGCGTCTGCTGATTCTGCTGGGCGATCTGCTTCTGCTTCTCGGCCTGCGGCAGGCCGTAGAAATATTGCCAGCCGAGCAACACGACGACCGAGAGCGTGATCGCCAGCAGCAGATTGCGGTTGTCTTCTTTCATCATCCGTCTCGGAGGCAGTCTCGCGGGCCCTGACGGGCCGCTAGGAGGCTTTGCGGGGGGCGGAGCGGCGCTTGCCGCCACCGGCTGGGCGGGCGCGGTCGAACGCGACCGAAAGGTCGGCGACCATCGCGGTGAAATCGGCCTGGACAGTCTCCGGCCGGGCGATGACCACCAGATCGCAGGGCTTTCCGGCCTGCTCGGCCAGAGCGAGCGCGGCGGCGGCGCGCAGACGGCGGCGGATGCGGTTGCGCACCACGGCGTTGCCGGTCTTGCGCGAGGCGGTCAGACCAAGGCGCAGGCCCTCCTGGGCCGGCTTGTCCAGCACCTGCACGGTGAAGGCAGACGAACGAAAACGGCGGCCGTGCTCGGCCGCCGCGAGAAAGTCCTTGCGTTGCGTCAGACGGGCGAGGCGCATGGCGGTTGGCCAGTCTTCCGGAACGGGCGCGCTGAGGCCGCGCGCCTTTGGGCTCATCAGGCCGACAGGCGCTTGCGGCCGTGGGCGCGACGAGCGGCGATGACCTTGCGGCCGCCCTTGGTCGCCATGCGGGCACGGTAGCCGTGGCGGCGCTTACGCACCAGCTTGCTCGGTTGATAGGTTCTCTTCACGGTCCGTCTCCGGGGCCTTGTTCGGCAGGGCAAGCGCAGCTTTCGCGGGAAAGCCGATGCCAGCCAAGCCTGTCGTGCAAAAAGGGTCCGCGCCGCCCGGTAAGGCAGCGCAGGTCGCGGGCTTATGGCGGATGGGGGACCCCGAGTCAATGGCGAAACGCCTGCGCCGCGCCGTCGCAGCGACGCATTTTGCCGCGGACTTGCGCTTGGCGCCCAAAGCGACGATATAGCCGGCGGGAGGTTGGCGGGGGACGTCTCACTCGCCAACCCGGTCAGGTCCGGAAGGAAGCAGCCGTAACGAGACCGAACGGGTCTTCGTCCAACCTCCTACTTCAGCGCAAGCATTGGCTGCGCTCGAAATGCACGCGCGCAGCGCCTTCCTCACATTCCTGACGCGTTCGCGCTCTCCTATGACAGAGCGGCGTTGACCGGCGCGCCGCGATTGGCGAAAGCAGGGGCATGACCGACGAGACCGTCCCCGCCGACGAGCCGGGCTTCCCCGGCATGGCTCCGGCACCCGCCCCGGCCGCAGCGCCCGCGGGCTATCGCGTACTGGCGCGCAAGTACCGGCCGGCGCATTTCGGCGACCTGATCGGCCAGGACGCGATGGTCCGGACGCTGACCAACGCCTTCGCGGCAGGGCGCATTCCGCAGGCCTGGATGCTGACCGGCGTGCGCGGCGTCGGCAAGACCACGACGGCGCGCATTCTGGCGCGAGCGCTGAACTATCAGAACGCCGATGGCAGCGGCGCCCCGACCACCGACCTCTCGCAGTTCGGGGTGCATTGCCAGGCGATCGTCGAGGGCCGCCATATCGACGTGATGGAGATCGACGCCGCCTCGAACAACGGCGTCGACAATGTCCGCCAGATCAACGACGCGGTGCGCTACGCACCGGTCTCGGCGCGCTACAAGGTCTACATCATCGACGAGGTCCACATGCTCTCGGGAGGCGCCTTCAACGCCTTCCTGAAAACGCTGGAGGAGCCGCCGCCGCACGCCAAGTTCATCTTCGCCACCACCGAGATCCGCAAGGTCCCGGTGACGGTGCTGTCGCGCTGCCAGCGCTTCGACCTGCGCCGCGTCGATGCCGCCCTGCTCGTAGGCCATCTCGACAAGATTTGCCGGGCAGAGGGTATCGAAGCCGAGGAGGAGGCGCTCGCCGCCGTGGCCCGCGCCGCCGAGGGCTCGGTGCGCGATTCGCTCTCGATCCTCGACCAGGCGATCGCCCATGCCGGCGGCAGGATCACCCTGGAGGAGGTTCGCAGCATGCTCGGCCTCTCCGACCGGGCGCGCGTCATCGACCTGTTCGAACTCACGATGAAGGGCGACATCGCCGGCGCGCTGGGCGAGCTCAGGGCGCAATACGATGCCGGCGCCGATCCGGCGGTGGTGCTTTCCGACCTCGCCGAATTCAGCCATCTCGTGACCCGCCTGAAGCTGGTGCCCGATGCCGCCAAGGACAACAGCCTGTCCCAGGCCGAGCGGGTGCGCGGCGCCGATTTCGCCCAGCGCCTGTCGATCCGCGTGCTGGCGCGGGCCTGGCAGATGCTGCTCAAGGCCGTCGGCGAGGTCCGCCAGGCCGACCGGCCGGTGATGGCGGCCGAGATGGCACTGGTGCGCCTCGCCCATGCCGCCGACCTGCCGACGCCCGACGAGGCGCTGCGCATGCTGCGCGACGGCAGCGGCTCCGCCGGCGGCAACGGCTCTGCCGCCCCACGCCCGCCCTCGGGCGGCGGCGCGACCGCGCTCGCGGCCCGCCCGGTGCTCGCCAGCGCCAATCCGATGCCCGCCGCCGCGCCGGCTACCCAGCCGCGCGCCAGCGCCCTGCCGCAGCCGCAGAGCTTCGAGGAGGTCGTCGCGCTCGCCTCGCGCCATCGCGACATCACCATGAAGCTGGCGCTGGAGCGCGACGTCCGGCTGGTGCGCTTCGAGCAGGGCCGGATCGAGTTCTCGCTTGCCGAGCATGGCAATCGCCTGCTCGCCAACGACATGTCGAAGCGGCTGAAGGAATGGACCGGCCAGACCTGGCTGGTCGCCGTCGTCAACGCCGAGGGTTCCGCGACCCTGCGCGAGCAGGCGGTGGCGGCGCGCGACAAGCGCGAGAACGATGCCGCCAACCATCCGGCCGTGCGCGCCGTGATGGAGCGTTTCCCGGGCGCCCGCATCGTCGATGTCCGCGATCCGCGTGCGGCGGAGGTCGAAGCGCCTGCTGCTGCCGCGAGTGGCGATGAGGACCTGCCCGAATTCGAGCCGCTCTTCGACGATAGCGAGCCCGATTTCGACGGCGTCGAATTCTGGACCGACAACTGAACACGAAGGGAGCGCCGCCATGCGCGACATTATGGGCCTGATGAAACAGGCGCAGGACATGCAGAAGAAGATGGCCGAGATGCAGGCCCAGCTCGAGACGCTCGAATTCGAGGGCTCGGCCGGCGGCGGCCTGGTCAAGGTGGTTATGACCGCAAAGAACGTGCTGAAGTCGGTGAAGATCGATCCGAGCCTGATGGTTCAGGGCGAGGAAGAGATCCTCGAGGACCTCGTCATCTCCGCCAGCAACGACGCCCGCAACAAGGCCGAGCGCTCGGTGCAGGAGCGGATGGCCGAGGTCACCCGTGGCCTGCCGATCCCGCCCGGCATGAAGCTGTTCTGAGCCGGGCCAGCGTCGTGCTCGGATTTGATCCGAGCTCCTCTCGCGGAAGAGCCCTCTTGTCCTGAGATGGTCGGCTCGAGGCCGGCCATGACGCCCTAGAGCCCCATGTCGAAAACCATCGCCGGCCCCGAGATCGAGCGCCTGATCCAGCTTCTGGCCAAGCTGCCGGGCCTAGGGCCGCGCTCGGCCAGGCGCGCCGCGCTCCACCTCGTCAAGAAGCGCGAGCAATTGCTCGGCCCGCTGGCCGAGGCGATGGCGGTGGCGCGCGAGCGCATCGTCGTCTGCTCGACCTGCGGCAATGTCGACACCAGCGACCCATGCGGGCTCTGCCGCGATCCGCGCCGCGACGAGAGCCTGATCGTCGTCGTCGCCGACATCGCCGATCTCTGGGCGCTGGAACGCTCCGGCGCGGTCGGCGGCCGCTATCACGTGCTCGGCGGCGTGCTCTCGGCGCTCGACGGCATCCGGCCCGAGAACCTCTCGCTCGACGCGCTGGTGGCGCGCGCCTCGGAGCCGGCGGTGAAGGAAGTGATCCTCGCGCTCAACGCTACAGTCGAGGGCCAGACCACCGCGCATTTCATCACCGACCTGCTGGCGCATCTGCCGGTCAAGGTGACCAAGCTCGCCCATGGCGTGCCTGTTGGCGGCGAGCTCGATTATCTCGACGACGGCACGCTGGCGGCAGCGATCCGCCAGCGCACAGGCTTCTGACGGGCGGCCTCAATCGTCCCAGGGCGAGACGTTCTTGCAGCGATAGCCGACAAAGCATTGCGGCGTGTCGCGGGCTGGCACCCAAGCTGGAAAGGTCGTCTCGTCGAACTGACAGAAGCTGCGATCGCGCACGAAGCGGTCATAGGTATAGCCGCCGGTGCCGAGCACGATCGCGCCATTGGCAAGGACGCTCTGGCGGTTGGCGGCGCAGCTGCGCTCCGGGGATTGAGGGCGCCCTTGCGCCAGCGCCGTGCCGGCGAAGCCCAAAGCAAGAATTGCAATCAGGACCCGAGTCATCGTTCGCCTCCACAGCGTTAAGCCTGTTCGCATTGTAACATGCTTGCGCGGCTCGCGTTCCCGCTTTGCCTTGACGACGCCGCACGGTTCCGCCATCGCTCCGCCCGACATCGCAAGACCCGCTGGAGCCCGTCCATGTCCCTGACCGATCTCGCCGCCACCATCGACGCCGCCTGGGAGAACCGGGCCGAGATCGGCATCAGCACCAAGGGCGCCGTGCGCGAAGCCGTCGAGCAGGCGATCGAACTGCTCGATTCCGGCCAGGCCCGCGTCGCCGAGAAGGTCGGCGGCGAGTGGGTGACGAATCAGTGGCTGAAGAAGGCGGTGCTGCTCTCCTTCCGCCTCGCCGACAACGAGATCATGGCGCACGGCCCGGGCGAAGGCGTGTTCTGGGACAAGGTGCCCTCGAAGTTCGCCGGCTGGGGCGAGAACCGCTTCCGTGCCGCCGGCTTCCGCGTCGTGCCGCCGGCCGCCGCCCGGAAGGGCTCCTATCTCGCCCCGAACGTCATCCTGATGCCGTCCTTCGTCAACATCGGCGCCTATGTCGATTCTGGCACCATGGTCGACACCTGGGCGACCGTCGGTTCCTGCGCCCAGATCGGCAAGAACGTCCATCTCTCCGGAGGCGTCGGCATCGGCGGCGTGCTCGAGCCGCTGCAGGCCAACCCGACCATCATCGAGGACAACTGCTTCATCGGCGCCCGCTCCGAGGTGGTCGAGGGCGTCGTCGTCGGCGAGGGCTCGGTGCTCGCCATGGGCGTGTTCATCTCGGCCACGACCAAGATCGTCGACCGCGCCACCGGCCAGGTCCATGTCGGCAAGGTCCCGCCCTATTCGGTCGTCGTCGCCGGCTCGCTGCCGGGCAAGCCGCTGAACGACGGCACGCCCGGCCCGTCGCTCTACTGCGCCGTGATCGTCAAGACGGTCGACGCCCAGACGCGCGCCAAGACCGGCATCAACGAATTGCTGCGCGACTGACAACTACGGAGGCGGAGCCCATGAAGACGCTTCTGAGCGCCGCTGCCCTCTCGATCTTCACCCTCTGCGCCCAGCAAGCGCGCGCCGAGCCGGTCAACCTGACACTCAAGCTCGTCGACGAGGCCGGCAAGCCGCTTGCCGGCCATGCGGTCAGGGTCGCGGTCGGCTCGGAGGCCGATGTCAGCGCGCCGGGCGCCGGCCAGCGCCTGGCGAGCGACGTTGCGGGCGTGGTGCGCATGCAGGCCGACGCCACGGTCGATCGCCGCAGCGTCTCCTCAACCAGCGTCTTCACCCGTCACCCGGCCGAGCATCTCGTCGTCGGCGTCGAACTCGATCTGATCGGCCGGCGCGCGCTCTACCGCGTCCGGCTCGACCAGACCAAGGCCGGCACGGTCGGCCAGATGAACGCGTTCCTGGCAGGGGCCGGCGGCCGCTTCGACCTGCCGCTGGCCTTCCACGCCGACACGCATAGCTGGAGCCTGCCCGACGACCCCGCCGGCCTGCGCCTCACCGGCATCGGCGCGGAGCTCAAGGCCCACAACATGGAAGGCTCGGCCGAGACCGGCCGCACCATCACGCTCACCATCGCCAAGCAGAGCTTCACGCGGCGCTAGATCATCGCGCGTCCGAACGGACGCGGTCACGATGATCTATCACATTGTTATCGCATCCAATTCTTCCGAAAAGTGGACTCCACTTTTCGGCCCGATGCTATGGAGGAAAGCCCTTCAGCCGCAGCTTAGGCAGATATGCAGATGGCCGCGGCAGCAGGCCGGCTTGGCGCAGCCGCCAATGCCGGCCGTCACCGGCACCAGAACGAGCGCCATGGCCAGGATGATACGTAGCCTCACACGCCGGGAATCGGATTCGGTGTCGGCGCGGTCGAACCGGGCGCCAACTCCTGGCGCTGCGCCGCCGGCGAGGCGGCGAGCGCATCGCGCAGCTTCTGCTCCTGCGAATGGTCGAGCGAGGTCTTGAGTACGACGCCGCCGGTGCCCTTGATCGCTTCCAGCACCTTGTCGGCCGTCATCTTCTGGATCAACACGAAGAGCGCGGCATTGCCCGGCTGCAGATTGGCGGCGAGTTCCTTCATGAAGCCGTCATTGACGCCGTAATCGGTCAATGCCCCACCGAGCGCGCCGGAGGCCGCGCCGATCGCCGCGCCGAAGACCGGCATCAGGAAGATCGCACCGATGAGCAGACCCCAGAACCCGCCCGAGGCGGCGCCGAGCGCGGTGGTGTTGAGCAGCTGGTTGAGCTTGATCTTGCCGCCCTCGTGCATCACCGCGATCGCAGCATCGCTGATCTGGATCAGATATTCCTTCTGCAGGCCGAAGAGCTTCTGCCGCATTTCCTCGGCCCTGGCTTCGGTCGGATAGACGATGACGACGAGATCGGACATGGCGCACTCCTCTGACGTGACGACACAAGCTGCCGCCGCTCTGTGACGGGCTTGCGGCAAACGCGCGATGAACCAGCGCGTTCCGTTACTCGCCCGCCACCTCTTTCGCGGCCGCGAGGGCCGAGCCGCGCAGCGGCAGCTCCTGCATGCGTAGCAGGAAGATGAGCGCCAGAGCGAATCCCGCGAAACTTGCGGCGAAGACATAGCGGAACAGGCCGACCATGGCCGCCCGATCGACCGCGCCCGCCTTGAGCGTCTCGGCCGAAAGCCCGGCGCCGCTGGCGCCGAGGCCGCCGAGCACGATCGCGCCGAAGATGGCGACGATCAGCGCCCCGCCGATTTGGCGGAAGAAATTGGCCGTGCCGGTGGCTGTGCCGAGCTGGTGCATAGGGACGGCATTCTGGATCGAGACCGTTGCGACCGGCAGCAAAGTGCCGAAACCGACGCTGATGAAGGCCAGCACCAGACCGAAGCCCCATAGCGGCAGCTGGTCGCCATAGGCGATCAGCGCGGCCGTGCCGGCGAGCGCGACGGTGAGCCCGGCCACCGGCACGCGCTTGTAATGCGTCAGCTTGCCCAGCGCCCGGCCGGACGAGGTCGCGCCGAGGACCGTGCCGCAGGTCAGCGGGATCAGGCCGAGGCCGGAATTGGCGGCCGACAGGCCTGCGACCGTCTCGAAATAGAGCGGCAGGTAGATGGTGAGGCCGATGAACGTGCCCATGCCGAAGCCGGCCGCGATCGTACCGTTGCGGACGACCGGATTGGCCAGGACCGTCAACGGGATCAGCGGCTCCTCCGCGCTGCGCAGGCGCCAGGCGAAGCAGAGCCAGAGCAGGGCCGAACCGGCGACGAGGCCGAGGATCGGCGGCGAGGCCCACGGATAATGCGTGCCGCCCCAGGACAGCGCCAGCAGCAGGGTCATCGTCGCGCTGGTCATCAGCAGCGCGCCGAGCACGTCGAGCTTGTGCGGCCGTTCATGCCGCGGCAGGCGCTGCAGGGCCTTGTCGGTCATCCAGTAAGCGCCGAGCCCGAGCGGCAGGTTGATCCAGAAGATCACCGACCAGTGCAGCGCCTCGGAGATCAGGCCGCCGAGCACCGGGCCGAGCAAGGACGAGGTGAAGAAGACGCTGGCGAAATAGACCTGATACCTGCCGCGCTCCCGCGGCGGGACCATGTCGCCGACAATGGTCTGCGCCATGGCGATCAGCCCGCCGCCGCCGAGCCCCTGCACGAAACGTGCGGCGACCAATAGCCAGAGCGAAGGCGCAAGCGCGCAGGCGAGCGAGCCGACCACGAAGATCGCGATACCGCCGAGCATGGTGACGCGCCGGCCGTGGATGTCGGCGAACTTGCCGTAGAGCGGCGTCACCGCGGTCGAGGCCAGCAGATAGGCCGTCACCACCCAGGGCAGATGGGCGACATCGCCGAGCTCCCGGCCAATCGTCGGCATCGCGGTCGCGACGATGGTCTGATCGAGCGCCGCCAGGAACATGGCGAGCATGGTCCCGGTCAGGATCGATCGGATATCGGCATGGGAAAGCGCCGCCTGCGCTGGCGGCGTCTCGACCCGCTTGTCCATCGGCACCTGTCCGTCCTGTGTGCAGGGAATGCGCAACGATATGACCAGGGCTCGCCATGCGCCAGAGTTGGGGACGCAAGGCCGCCGCGAAGTGGGCGCAGCCCGGCATTGGCCGCGCCGTGAACTGCGGCTAGCATGCCCCTCCCCGCTGCGAGGGCCCATGCGCGCGCATTTGCTTCTGCCCCTGCTGATGATGCCGATCACGGCCGAGGCGCTCGAGCTGACCGGCCGCTACGGCTATGCCGGCGAATGGGCGGTGTCGGCGACACTGGCCGAGGCGGAAGCCACCGGTTCCCGGCGCAAGCGTGATTTCGCGGGGCCGGTGACCCTGAAGCATCTCGCTTTGTGCGGGCCTGGCGAGGTCGCTGAGAAATCCGGCCTCCTCAACCTGCGCCGCGACGGGCAACGCTATGCCGCGATGCTGACGATCGGCGAGGAGAGCTGCGCCGTGACCGGCGCCTTGTCCGAGGACGGCGTCGCCTTCGCCGATTGCGGCAAGGCCGGGAAGATACCGCTCAGGCTCTGGCTCAAATGATGAAGCTGCGCTGTCTGGCTGCCCTGGCAGCTGCTCTCGCCTGCGGCCCAGTCCTGGCCGATACCCGGCCTTCGCTGTGCCAAGCCGGCGAAGCCGCTGTGTTCTCCTGCGCCATCGGCGGCAAGACCGCCTCGCTCTGCGCCTCCGGTGACATCGGCCCGGGCCAGGGTAGCCTGAGCTATCGCTTCGGCCGCAAGGGCGCGATCGAACTGACGCATCCGGAAAAGCCAGCGCCACCAGACCAAGCCTTCAGCACAGCGGTCGTCGGCGATGCCGGATTCGCCGGCGACATCGTCCGCTTCAACCGTGGCGAAACCCGCTACACGCTCTATTCGATCATCGTGAAGGGACAGGGCGAACGCGACGGCATCCGCGTCTCCAAGGCCGGCCGCCAGCTTGCCGACCTCAGATGCAACGATTTTGCGCTCGGCAGCGACGCCTGGAAGCTGCTCTATCGCGCCAAGCTACCGAAAGCGGAACCGGCCTCGCTCGACTAGTCTCGCCCTTCAGTCTCCGGCACCTGAAACGATCAGGGCCGCTGCCTCACGGCAACGGCCCTGACGCCCCCTCACTGAAGACCGGTCACTTCAGCTTGGCGGCAATCGCCTGCAGGCCGGCATTGGCGCATTCCTCGTCGAGATGGCCGCCCGGGGCGCCGCCGACGCCGACCGCAGCGATCACCTCGTCGCCAACCTTCACCGGCACGCCGCCGCCGAGCAGCAGGAAGCCCTGGATATGGACGAGGTTGCGGGCGCCGGCATTGTTGGCGGCAGCTTCCGCCATGGCGCCGGTATTGTTCTTGGCCGAAACCGAGGTGAACGCCTTGGCGCGGCTGGCGTCGATGGTGTGCGGGCCGGCGCGGTCGGCGCGGATGGTGGCGAGCACGACGCCGCCGCGGTCGACGACGGTCGCGGCAACGTTGAAGTTCTTGGCGGCGCAGGCGGCGACGGTGGCCTGGGCGAGCTCGACGGCGAGCGCGGTCGGCAGAGCACGGACCTGGGCAACCTGGGCCTGGGCGAGCGTCGGCAGGGCGATGGCGGCGGACATGATGGCGAGACGGGCAAACGACATGGCAATCCCTCTGGTGATCACCGTTATGGTGTGAGGGGATGATGCCGAAGCCGGCCTCGCCGTTGCATCCGGGCGATCCGCGCGAACCTTACGTAGTTCTACCGATCCGCGCCTACGAGATGCAGCCGGACCATCTCGGCGACGGAGGTCGTCTCCAACTTCTCGGCGATATGGGCGCGGTGGGTGTCGACGGTGCGCGGCGAGATTGCGAGCACGCGGGCGATCTCCTTGGTCGAGCGTCCCTCGGCGATCAAAGCGAGGATCTCGGCCTCGCGCTGGGAGAGCCGGTCGAGCCGCTCCCGGAGCGAAGCCGTGCCACTTTCGGCCGCGAGCATGCCCTCGAGCGTCGCCAGCGCCGCCTGGACAGTGTCGATCAGCACCTGCTCGTCGACCGGCTTGGTCAGGAAATCGGCGGCGCCATTGCGGAAGGCGGCGCGGCAGGCCTCGACATCGCCATGGCCGGTGATGACCACGACCGGCCAGCGGCAACGGGCGGCGGCGAGCCGTTCCTGCAGCTTCAGCCCGGTCAGGCGCGGCATGCGGATATCGGTGACGATGCAGCCCGGCCGCAGACCGGGCAGCGCCTCCAGGAAGGAAACAGCATCGGCATGGGGCTGGACCTCGAGCCCGACGGTGCGCAGCAGGAAGCTCAGCGCCTCGCGCACCTCCCAGTCGTCATCAATCAGATGGACGAGCTGCCGGCTCATTCGGCGGCCTCCCGCTGAGATTGGTCGGCTATGCGCGGCAGGCGGACGCTGAAGACCGCGCCGCCGCCCGGTGCGTTCTCGGCGGCGAGCGTTCCGTCGAAGCGCTCGACCAGCCTTACGCAGAGCGCGAGGCCGAGACCGAGCCCGGCCGGCTTGGTGGTGAAGAACGGTTCGAACAGGCGCACCTGCGCTTCCGGCGACAGGCCGGGACCGCTGTCGCGAACCGCGAGCACGGCATCGCCGCCTTGCGTGCCGACCTCGATGATCACGCTGCGCTCGGCATCGCGACCCTCGACCGCCTCCAGCCCGTTGCGTGCGAGATTGAAGACGACCTGTTCGAGCTGGACCCGGTCCGCCCGGACCAGCGGCCGGCTGCCGTCGCCGACCACCCGCAATGTCGTGCCGGCACTCTGAGCGGTCGCCGCCAGGAGATGGACGACCTCGCCGGCGAGCTCAGTCAGGTCGACCGTCTCGATGGCGGGTTCGGATTTGCTGATCCAGGCGCGCAAACGCCCGAGAATATCGCCGGCGCGGCGAGCATTGCGCGCGATCGCCTCGAAGGCGCCGGCCAGCACCGCCTGATCGGCATCGGGCTGGGCCAGCAGGCGGCGCCCGGCCTGGGCCTGGCCGAGGATCGCGGTCAGGGGTTGCGTCAGCTCATGTGCGATGCCGGAGGCGAGCTCGCCCATGGCGTTGACCCGCCCGGCATGGGCCAGGCGCGCATCCTGCTCGGCCAGCACGGCCTTGCGCGCCGCCTCCTGCGCGGCACTGCGGGCTGCGAGCAGACGGTCGACCAGCAGCGCGGCGAGCGCGATGACCAGGCCCGCCAGCGCGAGGAAGCCTAGTGGCGGCAATGGCCAGTTCGGCGCGCTCGTCGTCAGCGTCAGGCGCAAGGGCTGGGTGCGGCTGGCAATATCGGCGCTGAAGGCGCCCGCCGGCTCGTTGACGGCACGGCCTTGCTCGATGAGTTGCAGTTGGACCTGTGCCCCCTCCGGCAGCGGCATATCGCTGGCGGAGAGCCTGTTCATGTCGATGACGAGCGCCAGCGCATAATGACCGACGCCGTCTGTGAGTGCCCGCTTGACCAGAAGCAACTTGTCGCCGTCGAGCGCACGGGTGCGCAGATTGGAGCCAACGGCCTGCCTTGCCTCCTCCGCGACGATAGCGGGATCGGCGGCGTCGAGCAGCGAACGCGGCGGGCTGAGCCCGAGGTCGACGACATCGATGCCGACGATGCGCGGATAGAAGCGGACGATGCTGGCCGCGACCTGCTCGACCGTCGCGACCGGGGCCGGCTCGGCGGCCTGGACCAGCGCCGACAGGCTGGTCAGATGGGCATCGTGCTGATCGACCCGCTGCGAGATCAGCCGGTGCAGGGTCCGCCCGGCCTCCTCCAGCGCCGCGGCATCGTTGCTGCGCCGGTTCAGCGAATAGGCGGCGCAGGCGAGCCCGAACGCGACGAGCCCCGCTACGAGGATGGCGGCGCGGCGCGACCTCCTCTGCATCAGCGTGTCGACCTCCTGCCGGAACCTGCCGGCAAGACTAACCGGTTTCGCGCCGCCATACAGTGGCCCGCGGCCGGCCGCTAGCCTTCCGCGAGGGCCGCGGTCGGTGCCTCGAGCGAGAGCATGATTCCGCCGGACGCGAAATCGAGCTTCGCCGTGCCGCCGAGATAGCTGCCGAGCACCTTCTCGATCATCTGCGAACCGAAGCCGCGCCGTTGCGGCGCCGTCACCGGCGGCCCGCCGCTTTCCTGCCAGCGGAAGTGGAATTCGCCGCCCTCATTGCGCCAGGAGACGTCGACATGGCCACCCTGCTGCGAGAGCGCGCCGTATTTCACCGCATTGGTCCCGAGCTCATGCAGAGCCAGCGCCATCGCCAGCGCGCATTTCGAGGACAGCGTCACCGAGGGGCCGTCGACGGTGAGGCGCTCCGCGGAGCGGTGCGGCGAGAGCACGACCTCGACCAGTTGCCTGAGATCGGCGCCGTGGCGGCTCGCCATCATCAGCACGTCCTGTGCTGCCGCCAGCGCCTGCAAGCGGTCGGAGAGGCGCCGCTTGATCATGTCCAGCGGCTCGTCCGAGCCGCGCAGCGACTGGTTGACGATGCCGGAGACCATGGCGAGCAGGTTCTTGATGCGATGGTTCAATTCGCCCGCGAGCAGGCGATAGCGTTCCTCGCCGGCATGCAATTGCGTGATGTCGCGCGAGACCGAGAGGATCGCTTCCGGCTTGCCGTCCGGCGCGAGGATCGGCGAGACCTGCACATCCCAGTAGCGCGAATTGCCGGCGGCGGTGTCGGCCTGGCCCTGGAAGCGATAACTGCGACCGGCTCGCGCCGCCAAGAGCGCGGTCTCGACCTCGGCCTTCCCCGCCCCCTCCCAGAACTGCGTCCAGGGGCAACCGCGGATCGCCTCGAAATCCTCGACCTCCATGACGCGCCGACCGCCTTCGCTCATGAATTCGAGCGCGCCGTCGAGGCCGATCACCTTGATGCAGTCATCCGACGCGGCCAGCACGGCGCGCAGGAAACGGACATCCTTGTCGAGCTGTGTCGGCACAGGCGGGCCTTCGAGTCAGGAGTGAAGACGATACAGTTCGACCGCTAGCGCAGTCCCTGTCAAACCCGCATGTCTTTTGACAGGTCTTGCCGTCATGGCCGTACGACATGGCGCACAACGGTCTTTAGCCGCCGAACAGACAGAGGTTGACGCTGCTGGCCGGCGCGGTCAGCTTGGCGCCACGTCGCGAGGAGCCGGACATGGAGAGCATCACGCCACGCCAGCGCGAGATCGTGGCGCTGGCCAGGGCGCAGGGACGCGTCAATGTCGAGGAACTGGCGACGCGCTATGAAGTCAGCGCTCAGACCATCCGGAAGGACCTGAACCAGCTCTGCGACCAGCGCATCATGTCACGGGTGCATGGCGGAGCTGTGGTGGCGTCCGGGGTAGAGAACCTCGCCTACGAAGCGCGCCGCTTCATCGCCCGCGACGAGAAGGCGGCGATCGGCCGGGCCGCGGCAGAGCTGATCCCGAACGACGCCTCGCTCTTCATCAATATCGGCACGACCACCGAGGAGGTGGCGCGCGCGCTCACCGACCATCACGGCCTGCTCGTCATCACCAACAACCTGCATGTCGCGACGCTGCTCTACCCGCATGAGAACATCGAGGTGATCGTCGCCGGCGGGCCGGTGCGGCGCTCCGATGGCGGCGTGATCGGCGCCGCCGCCGTCGACCTGATCCGCCAATTCAAGGTCGACTACGCCGTAATCGGCACCTCCGCCATCGACGAGGAGGGCGCGCTGCTCGATTTCGACTATCGCGAGGTCCGTGTCTCCCAGGCGATCATCGAGAACGCCCGGCAATGCCTGCTCGTCGCCGACAGCACCAAGTTCGAGCGCTCGGCCCCGGTGCGTATCGGCCATCTGCGCGATGTCGACGTCTTCGTCACCGACCGCCTCGATCCACCGCCCTTGCGCGAACTCTGCCGCAGCGAGGGCATCAAGCTGGTCGAAACCGAAACGCTCGCGGCGCATGCTGTATACCGGGAAAGTGAAAGCTAGAATTTTCACTTTGACTTTCGTTTTGCCGTTGCGCGCAAAAAAATCACGCTCTACCGTGCATTGAAGCGGCGACCGAAAGGGCCGCCTGCGGGAGGAAGCGTGTGACGGCTCCGGTGTTCGACATCGCCATCATCGGCGGCGGCGTGAACGGCTGCGGTATCGCGCGCGATGCCGCCGGGCGCGGAGCTTCGGTGGTCTTGTTCGAGCAGTCGGATCTCGCCAGCGCGACGTCCTCGGCCTCGACCAAGCTGATCCATGGCGGCCTGCGCTATCTCGAGCACTATGAATTCCGGCTGGTGCGCGAGGCGCTGACCGAGCGCGAGGTGATGTGGCGCGCCGCGCCGCACATCATCCGCCCCCTGCGCTTCGTGCTGCCGCATCATGCGGGCCTGCGGCCCTGGTGGATGCTGCGGCTCGGCCTCTTCCTCTACGACCATCTCGGCGGCCGCAAGCTGCTGCCGGCGACGCGCTCGCTCGATCTCCGACGCGACGCTGCCGGCGAGCCTCTGCAGCCGCGCTTCGACCGCGCCTTCGAATACTCCGATTGTTGGGTCGAGGATGCCCGCCTCGTCGTGCTCAATGCCCGCGACGCGGCTGAGCACGGCGCCAGGATCCTGCCGCGGACCAAGGTGATCGGCGCGCACCGCCAGGGCGATCTCTGGGTGGTCACGACCGAGGGGCCTGACGGCGTGCGGGCCGAGACCAGCGCCCGCGTACTCGTCAACGCAGCCGGTCCTTGGGTCGCCGACGTGCTGAACGGCATCGTCGCCAGCAACCGCCCGGCCTCGGTGCGGCTGGTCCAGGGCAGCCATATCGTCGTGCCGCGCCTGTTCGAGCACGCCCGCTGCTACATCTTCCAGAATGCCGACGGCCGCATCATCTTCGCCATCCCCTATGAGGGCGACCTCACCCTGATCGGCACCACCGACAAGGACTATGACGGCGACCCCGCCAAGGTCGCGGCCAGCGAGGACGAGATCGCCTATCTCTGCGCCGCGGCGAGCGAGTATTTCCGCAAGCCGATCAAGCGCGAGGACGTGGTCTGGACCTATTCCGGCGTGCGGCCGCTCTATGACGACGGCGCCAGCAAGGCGCAGGAAGCGACGCGCGACTATGTGCTGACGCTGGACGAGCCGGCAGGCTCGGCGCCGCTGCTCTCGGTCTTCGGCGGCAAGATCACCACCGCGCGTCGGCTCGCGGAAGCGGCGGTCGAGAAGCTGTCCGCAGCGGTTCCGGCCCTGCGCAAGCCATCCTGGACGGCCACCGCGCATCTGCCCGGCGGCGATTTCCCGGTCGAGGGCTTCGAGGGGCTGGTCGAACGGATCTGCGCTACCCGCCCCTGGCTCGACCGCAAGCTCGCGCGCCGGCTCGCCCGCGCCTACGGAACCCGCGCCGAGACCTTGCTCGAAGGCGCCAAGGCGATGGCCGATCTCGGCCGCGTCTTCGGCGCCGACCTGACCGAGCGCGAGGTCGCCTGGCTGATGAACCAGGAATGGGCTGTGAGCGCCGAGGACGTGCTGTTCCGGCGCAGCAAACTCGGCCTGCGCTTCTCACCCGAGCAGCGCCGGGCGCTCGACGACTTCATGGCGGCGAAAGCATCGCCACCCGCTTCCGCCAAGATGGAGGCGCGCGGATGAGCCTGACGCTGGACAGTATCGGCCTGACGCGCGGCGCGCAGACCCTGCTCAGCGACATCTCGCTGACGCTGGAGAAAGGCTCGCTCAATGTCCTGCTCGGCGCGACGCTTGCCGGCAAGACTTCGCTGATGCGGCTCATGGCGGGGCTCGATGCGCCGAGCAGCGGCAAGGTGCTGATCGAGGGCCGCGACGTCACCGGACTGCCGGTGCAGAAGCGCAATGTCGCGATGGTCTACCAGCAGTTCATCAACTACCCCGCGCTCTCGGTCTACGAGAACATTGCCTCGCCCTTGCGGGTCGCCGGCCTGCCCGCGAACGAGATCGAGACGCGCGTGAAGAGCGCCGCAGCTCTCTTGCGGCTCGAGCCCTATCTCCAGCGCAAGCCGCTCGAGCTCTCCGGCGGCCAGCAGCAGCGCACCGCGATCGCCCGCGCCCTGGTGAAGCGCGCCGAGCTCGTGCTGCTCGACGAGCCGCTCGCCAATCTCGACTACAAGCTCCGCGAGGAATTGCGCGAGGAACTGCCGCGCATCTTCGCCGAATCCGGCGCGATCTTCGTCTACGCCACCACCGAGCCAAGCGAGGCGCTGCTGCTCGGCGGCAATACCGCGACGCTCTTCCAGGGCAGGGTGACGCAGTTCGGCCCGACCGCACAGGTCTATCGCCAGCCGCATGATCTTGTGACCGCGCAGGTCTTCTCCGACCCGCCGCTCAACACGCTCTCCGGCACCAGGCAGGGCGGCGAGGTCAGGCTCTCGACCGGCCAGAGCATCCCTGCTGGTGGCGCCTTTGCAGGCGTGCCCGACGGCGCCTACACGATCGGCTTCCGCGCCCACCATCTCGCGCTCGATGCGCTGCCGGCGCCGGCGATCGAACTGCAAGCCAACGTCTCGGTCTCCGAGATCACCGGCTCGGAATCCTATGTCCATCTCGATGTCGGCGAGCACCGCCTGGTCGCGCTGGTGCCGGGCGTGCGGCGTCTGGAACCGGGCGCGGCCGTGACCACCTGGCTCGATCCCACCCGCATCTTCCTGTTCGACGCCGCCGGCAGGCTGGCGGCGGCAGCTCCGGCAAAGGCGGCGTGACATGGCCAGGATCACGCTCGACAAGCTGGCCCATTCCTACAAGCCCGACCCGCAGGGCCCGCAGGACTATGCCCTGCGCGAGGTCGACCATGTCTGGCGCCAGGGCGGCGCCTATGCCCTGCTCGGCCCCTCCGGCTGCGGCAAGACCACGCTGCTCAACATCATCTCCGGCCTCGTCGTGCCGACGCGCGGGCGCATCCTGTTCGACGACAAGGACGTGACGCAATTGCCGACCGAGGCGCGCAACATCGCCCAGGTCTTCCAGTTCCCGGTCGTCTACGACACGATGACGGTGCGCGAGAACCTCGCCTTCCCGCTGAAGAACCGGGGCGTCGCGCGGCCCGAGATCGACGCCCGCGTCACCGAGATCGCCGGCCTGCTCGACCTCACCTCGGCGCTCGACCGCAAGGCGAGCCGGCTCGGCGCCGACGCCAAGCAGAAGATCTCGCTCGGGCGCGGGTTGGTCCGACCCGACGTCGCCGCGATCCTGTTCGACGAGCCGCTCACCGTCATCGACCCGCATCTGAAATGGCAATTGCGCTCGATGCTGAAGGAGCTGCACCGCAAGCTCGACCTCACCATGATCTACGTCACCCACGACCAGACGGAGGCGCTGACCTTCGCCGATACGGTGGTGGTGATGCATGATGGCGGCGTCGTGCAGACCGGCACGCCGGAAGAGCTGTTCCAGCACCCGGCCCACACCTTCGTCGGCCATTTCATCGGCTCGCCCGGCATGAACGTACTGCCCTGCAAGGTCGAGGGCGCGCAGGCGAGCCTCGCCGGGCAGGAGATCGCGCTGGCGAGGCACTATCCTTCGCTCACCGGCAAGGTCGAGCTCGGCATCCGGCCGGAATATGCGGTGCTTGCCCCACGCGGCGCCGGGCTGCCGGTCAGGATCAGCAGGATCGACGATATCGGCCGGGCCCGCATCGCCCGCGTCGAGCTCGACGGCCTCAAGCTCGCCGCGAGCGTGCCGGAAGGCGCGAGCTTCGACGGCGATCAGGCGGCTCTCGCGCTGCAGGCCGGCCAGATCCACATCTACAGCGACGGCCATCTGGTGAAGGGCGAAGCACTGCCGGGAGGCCAGCCATGAAGCCGGTCAACCAAAAGGCCTGGCTGCTGGTCCTGCCGGTGCTGCTGATCGTCGCCTTCTCGGCGGTGATCCCGCTGATGACGGTGGTGAACTATTCGGTCCAGGATTCCTTCGGCAACAACCAGTTCTTCTGGAACGGCGTCGGCTGGTTCGCCGAACTGCTCGATCCCAAGAGCGATCTCGGCTCGCGCTTCTACGACTCGCTCTGGCGCAACCTCGCCTTCTCCGCGATCATTTTGGCCATCGAGATTCCCCTCGGCATCCTGGTCGCGCTGTCGATGCCGCGCCAGGGCTGGACTGTCTCCGCCACCCTCGTCCTGATGGCGTTGCCGCTGCTGATCCCGTGGAACGTGGTCGGCACGATCTGGCAGATCTTCGCGCGCGGCGACATCGGCCTGTTCGGCGCGGCGGTGAACGGCCTCGGCATCGACTACAACTATGTCGCCAACCCGGTCGCGGCCTGGGTCACCATCATCGTGATGGATGTCTGGCACTGGACCTCGCTGGTGGCGCTGCTCTGCTATGCCGGCCTGAAATCGATCCCGGACGCCTATTATCAGGCGGCGCGTATCGATGGCGCCTCGCGCTGGGCCGTGTTCCGCACCATCCAGCTGCCGAAGATGAACCGCGTGCTTCTGATCGCCGTGCTGCTGCGCTTCATGGACTCGTTCATGATCTACACCGAGCCCTTCGTCGTCACCGGTGGCGGCCCCGGCAATTCGACGACCTTCCTCTCGATCGAACTGGTGAAGCTCGCGCTGGGCCAGTTCGACCTCGGCAAGGCCGCGGCGCTCTCGATCGTCTACAACCTGATCATCCTCGCGGTCTGCTGGGTGTTCTACACGGTGATGACCACGGCCGATGCGCGGGCCGACTCGGAAGCGGGGAGGGGCTGATGCGCGGCGGCCGGCTGATCCTTGCCCTCTACCTCATCGCGCTGATGTTGCCGATCTACTGGCTCGTCAACATGAGCTTCAAGACCAACACCGAGATCACCAGCCAGCTGACGCTCTGGCCGCATCGCTTCACGATCGACAATTACGTCAAGATCTTCACCGACCCGAGCTGGTATTCCGGCTACATCAACTCGCTGCAATACGTCGCGCTGAACACGCTGCTCTCGCTCGCCTTCGCGCTGCCGGCGGCCTACGCCTTCTCGCGCTACCGCTTCCTCGGCGACAAGCACCTGTTCTTCTGGCTGCTGTCGAACCGGATGGCGCCGCCGGCGGTGTTCGCCCTGCCCTTCTTCAATCTCTATTCGGCGATCGGCCTGTTCGATACGCCGCTCGCGGTCGCCCTCGCCCACTGCCTGTTCAACGTGCCGCTGGCGGTCTGGATTCTCGAAGGCTTCATGTCCGGCGTGCCGCGCGAAATCGACGAGACCGCGGCGATCGACGGCTATTCCTTCCCGCGCTTCTTTACGAAGATATTCATGCCGTTGATCGCGTCGGGCATCGGCGTCGCCGCCTTCTTCTGCTTCATGTTCTCCTGGGTCGAGCTCCTGCTGGCGCGCACGCTGACCAGCGTCAGCGCCAAGCCGATCGCGGCGACCATGACCCGCACCGTCTCGGCCGCCGGCATGGACTGGGGCGTGCTCGCGGCAGCCGGCGTGCTGACCCTGATCCCCGGCGCGCTCGTGATCTGGTTCGTGCGCAACTACATCGCCAAGGGCTTCGCCCTGGGGAGGGTGTGATGGAACTCGCCTGGATGGCCTGGACCTGGCAGACCGGCGTCTTCTTCGCCGGGATCGCCAGCCTGCTCCTGATCCTGACCCTGCTCGCGATCTTCCGGCCCGAGACCGAGCGGGTCGGCGTGCTCGGCATCGCCACCACCCGCGGTGACCGGCTGTTCATCTCGCTGCTCGGCAGCGCCTTCATTCACCTCGCCTGGCTCGGCCTCGTCGGCCAGCCGCTGTGGTGGGCTTCCGGCCTCGCGCTCCTCTACGCCGCAGCGGTGTTCCGCTTCGTCTGAGAGGGGCTCGAGCCCAACAACAAGAAACGACCGGCCCCAATAAAGGGGCGGCAACCCTAGGGAACATCGGAGGACAACGATGACGACGCTCAAGACGAATCTCTCCTGCCTCGCCGGCGCCAGCCTGTTCGCGCTGACGCTCGCCGCCGGGCCGGCCCTCGCCGGCCCCGAGGAGGCACGCAAATGGATCGACAGCGAGTTCCAGCCCTCGACGCTCTCCAAGGAGGAGCAGCAGAAGGAGATGGAGTGGTTCATCAATGCGGCGAAGCCCTTCGCCGGCATGGAGATCAACATCGTCTCGGAGACGATCACCACGCATGAATA
Organism: Allobosea sp. NPDC003192; assembly: GCF_050275675.1. Classification (NCBI taxonomy): domain Bacteria; kingdom Pseudomonadati; phylum Pseudomonadota; class Alphaproteobacteria; order Hyphomicrobiales; family Alloboseaceae; genus Allobosea; species Allobosea sp. NPDC003192. Next base: position 225,665 of record NZ_JBNNPK010000003.1, on the reverse strand, counting down.
CGAGGCCAAGACCTTGGCCAAGGCCTTCAGCGAGATCACCGGCATCAAGCTGACGCACGACCTGATCCAGGAAGGCGACGTGGTCGAGAAGATCCAGACGCAGATGCAGTCCGGCAAGAACATCTACGATGGCTGGATCAACGACTCCGATCTGATCGGCACGCATTTCCGCTACAAGCAGGCGACCAACCTGACCGACTGGATGGCCGGCCCGGGCAAGGACGTCACCAATCCGCAGCTCGACATCGACGACTTCATCGGCAAGTCCTTCGGCACCGGGCCGGACGGCAAGCTCTACCAGCTCCCCGTCCAGCAGTTCGCGAACCTGTACTGGTTCCGCTACGACTGGTTCCAGCGCGCCGACCTCAAGGAGAAGTTCAAGGCCAAATACGGCTACGAACTCGGCGTGCCCGTGAACTGGTCGGCCTATGAGGACATCGCCGAGTTCTTCACCAACGACGTCAAGGAAATCGACGGCACCAAGGTCTTCGGCCATATGGACTATGGCAAGAAGGATCCCTCGCTCGGCTGGCGCTTCACCGACGCCTGGCTCTCCATGGCCGGCAATGGCGACAAGGGCATCCCGAACGGCCTGCCGGTCGACGAATGGGGCATCCGGATGGAGGGCTGCCGCCCGGTCGGCTCCGCGGTCGAGCGCGGCGGCGACACCAACGGCCCGGCGGCGGTCTACTCGATCACCAAATATGTCGACTGGCTGAAGAAATACGCCCCGCCGCAGGCTCAGGGCATGACCTTCGGCGAGTCCGGCCCGGTGCCGGCGCAGGGAAGCATCGCCCAGCAGATCTTCTGGTACACCGCCTTCACCGCCGACATGGTCAAGCCCGGCCTGCCGGTGATGAGCGCCGACGGCAAGCCGAAATGGCGGATGGCTCCCTCGCCCAAGGGCGCCTACTGGAAGGACGGCATGAAGCTCGGCTACCAGGACGCCGGCTCGGCGACGCTGCTGAACTCGACCCCGGTCGAGCGCCGCAAGGCGGCCTGGCTCTATCTGCAGTTCATCGTCTCCAAGACGGTCAGCCTGAAGAAGAGCCATGTCGGCCTGACCTTCATCCGCGAGAGCGACATCTGGGACAAGAGCTTCACCGAGCGCGCTCCGCAGCTCGGCGGGCTGATCGAGTTCTACCGCTCGCCGGCGCGCGTGCAGTGGACCCCGACCGGCAACAACGTCCCGGACTATCCGCGCCTCGCCCAGCTCTGGTGGCAGAACATCGGCGACGCCTCCTCCGGCGCCAAGACGCCGCAGGCGGCGATGGATGCGCTCGCGGCGGCGCAGGACTCGGTGATGGAGCGCCTGGAGCGCTCCGGCGTGCAGGGTGATTGCGGACCGAAGCTCAATCCGCGCACCACGGCGGAAGAGTGGTTCGCCAAGGCCGAGAAGGCCGGCACGCTGGCGCCGCAGCGCAAGCTCGCCAATGAGAAGCCGAAGGGCGAAACGATCGATTACGACACGCTGATCAAGAGCTGGCCAGCGTCTCCCCCCAAGCGCAGCTGAGCCCCCTCCTCCCGGCTCGGAAGCGCGAAAGGGGCGCGGCAGCAATGCCGCGCCCCCGAATTTTATCGACATCACGGTCGATCAGTCGGCGGTTATGCCTGCACCGCGCCCGGATCCATCCACATCACGCCCCAGGCGTGGCCGTCGAGATCCAGGAAGCTGTGATCGTACATGAAGCCGTAATCGGTCGGCTCGTCAGTAGTCGTGCCGCCGGCGGCGAGCGCAGCCGTGACGATCGCGTCGACCGCCTCGCGGCTCTCGCGCGAGAGCGTGAGCAAGACCTGCAGTGCTTGGCTGGTGTCGGCGATCGGCTTCGGCGAGAAGCTTTTGAACTTCTCATGGGTCAGCAGCATCACGAAGATGGTGTCGCTGATCACCATGCAGGCTGCCGTGTCATCGGTGAATTGCGGGTTGAAGGAGAAGCCGAGCGCTCCGAAGAAGGCCATCGACTTCCTGAGGTCCTGCACCGGCAGATTGACGAAGATCATCTGGGGCATGTTGTGCTCCTTGGGTCGGCACCGTCTTTGTGGATGCGATGGCCAATGGGCCGGGGCGATGTGGCGCGGCTATGACACGGCCTGGAGCGCTTGCCTCAGTTGAACCGGTTCGATGTCGGTGAGGCGGGCATCGACCTCGTCATGCGTGCGCTGCCAGATCGGCATGGCCTTCGCCAGCAGGGCAATTCCCTCCGGCGTAATTGCCAGGAGCCGGCTGCGGCGGTCCTTCTCGCCGGAGGTCACGGTGACGAGGCCGCGGCGCTCCAGCGGCTTCAACGCCGCGGTCAACGTCGTCCGGTCCATGCCGAGGAGGTTGGCGACCGGGCCGATCGGCGGCGGTTCCGGCCGGTTCAGCGACATCAGGAGGGAGAATTGCTGATTGGTCAGGTCGACCGGGCGCAAGGCCTCGTCGAACAATCGCGCCAGCGCCCGCGCCGCGCGCTGGACATGCAGGCACAGGCAATGGTCGCGCACATGCAGCGTCGTGGCGAAGGGAAGGAGGGATTCGAGCGGTGCTTCCAGTGATTTTGACATCGTTCAGATATGTTGATATCAACGCATTCAATTTAGGCTGAGGGGCTGGATGCTGCAAGGAGGCGATGATGGAGCATCAGGTGGTTTCCCGTTCCGAATGGCTGGATGCGCGAAAAGCCCTGCTCGCCCGCGAGAAGGAGTTCACCCGGCTGCGCGACGAGATCAATGCCGAGCGGCTGGCTCTGCCCTGGGTCAAGGTCGATGAGGCATACGTCTTCGACACGCCTACCGGGAAGAAGACGCTGGCCGAGCTGTTCGACGGCCGCAGCCAGCTGGTGGTCTATCATTTCATGTTCGGTCCGGATTGGGAGGCGGGCTGCCCCGGCTGCTCCTTCATGGCCGACCATTTCGACGGCACGCTGGCGCATCTCAATAACCACGACGTCACGCTGGTCATGGTCTCTCGTGCGCCGCTCGACAAGATCAAGGCCTACAAGGCGCGCATGGGCTGGACCGTGCCCTGGGTGTCGTCCTTCGGCAGTGAGTTCAACTTCGATTATCAGGCCTCCTTCACAAAGGAGGAGCTCGCCCAGGGCGCGGTGCTCTACAACTTCGCCCGCACGCCGTCGGAGCAGGCCCATGACGAATTGCCCGGGCTGAGCTCCTTCATCCGCGACGAGAACGGCGAGGTCTTCCACACCTATTCGGGCTATGCCCGCGGCGGTGAGGAGATGCTGGCGACGCTGATGATCCTCGACCGCGCCCCGAAGGGCCGCAACGAGGATTCGACGCTGAGCTTCGTCAAGCGTCATGACGAGTACGAGGACCAGCCGAAAACTCACGCCTGCTGCGCCGCCTGAGGCCGCAGCGAGCCAGACCACGCGCATAGGGTCGGTGGGATGCCCGCTTCCGCAAGGGACCGGGCTTGGGGCGCGTGTTTGTTTCGATGATCGACGCGGGCCGGCCGCTTTGCTGAGGCCGACCCCTTACCAGACAGCTCAACCGGCCCCGAGCCGCTCGCCGCGGTAGATGCCGGAGCGGATCCGGCTCCACCAGTCGCGGTTTTCCAGGTACCAGGCGACCGTCTTGCGCAGCCCGCTCTCGAAGCTCTCCTGCGGCCGCCAGCCAAGCTCGCGCTCGATCTTGGAGGCATCGATCGCATAGCGCTGGTCATGGCCCGGCCGATCAGCGACGAAGCGGATCAGCCTTTCGCGCGGGCCGATCGTGGCATCGGGCGCGAGCTCGTCCATCAGCGCGCAGATCGCCTTCACCACCTGAAGATTGCTGCGCTCGGCCGAGCCGCCGACATTGTAGCTCTCGCCGATCCGTCCGCTTTCGGCGATCAAGGCGAGCGCGCGGGCATGGTCCTCGACATGCAGCCAGTCGCGGACATTGGCGCCGGAGCCGTAGACCGGCAGGTCCTTGCCTTCGAGCGCGTTGAGGATCATCAGCGGGATCAGCTTCTCGGGGAAGTGATAGGGCCCGTAATTGTTCGAACAGTTCGAGAGCACAACCGGCAGGCCGTAGGTATGGTGCCAGGCCCGCGCCAAATGGTCGGAGGCCGCCTTGGAGGCCGAATAGGGCGAGTTCGGCTGGTAGGGCGAGGTCTCGCTGAACAGCCCGTCCTCGCCGAGCGAGCCGAAGACCTCGTCGGTCGAGATCTGGTGGAAGCGGAAGCCGGCCTGCCCGGCCGGCAGCAGCGTGCGCCAATGCCGCAGCGCCTCCTGCAGCAGCACGAAGGAGCCGACGATATTGGTTTCGATGAAGGCCGCCGGCCCGTCGATCGAGCGATCGACATGGCTCTCGGCGGCGAGGTGCATGACGATGTCGGGGCGGAACTCGGCGAAAGCCTGCCGCATCGCGGCTTGGTCGCCGATATCGGCCTGGACGAAGGCGAGGCGCGGATCGTTCGAGACGGGTTCGAGATTGTCGCGGTTGCCGGCATAGGTCAGCTTATCGACGACCAGCACCTGATGCGGCGTCTGCCGGATCAGATGGCGCACCACGGCCGAGCCGATGAAACCGGCGCCGCCGGTGACGAGATAGCGCTTCATGGCTGAGCCTTGTAGCGGAACGGGCTGGCGAAACCGGCAAAGCCGGGCAGGTTCGTATCCTTGCCCGAGAGCTGTGCCTCCGACCCGGCGACCGGCCAGTCGATCGCGAGCTCGGGGTCGTTCCAGGCGATGCCGCCTTCCGTTTCCGGGGCGTAGGGGCCATCGACCTTGTAGGTGACCTCGGTGCCGGGTTCGAGCGTGCAGAAGCCATGGGCGAAACCGCGCGGCACGAAGAGCTGTTCGCTCCCATCGGCGGTGAGCGTCGTCGCGCACCATCTGCCGTAGCTCGGCGACCCCGCGCGAATATCGACGGCAACATCGAGAATCGCGCCCTTCAGCACACGGACCAGCTTGGCCTGCGCCGCCGGCGGCGCCTGGAAATGCAGGCCCCGCACCACACCCCGCGCCGCGGAAAGCGACTGGTTGTCCTGGACGAAAGCTGCGTCGATGCCGGCCGCCGCGAAAGCCTCCTGGCTCCAGGTCTCCATGAAGTAGCCGCGCGCATCGCCGAATTTCTTCGGCCTGATCAGCACGACGGCCGGGATGGCGAGGGGCTCGAAGGCGAAGTTGCTCATGCTTCTCCAATCAGCTGTGCGGTAGTTCTCTGCCGCTCAGCCTCCTTGGTCGTCCCGGGCGACCGCAGGGAGACCCGGGACCCATTCCGGAACCTCTTTCGGAAAGGGTCCAGCATGGATCCCGGATCGGCGCGGCTTCGCCGCTTGTCCGGGACGACCCGCAATGGGTCGGTCGCAGGTTTCAAACTATCGCAGCGCCACCCTGTCAACGCCCGGGTGCGATCCGTCCGCCCGTCATCGGCTCCGCGACGCCGGTTGTCAGCGGGAACGAGATCGGCAGGCCGGCCTTACGGCGCATGGCCAGGAAGGCGAAGCATTCCGCCTCGATCGCATCGCCGCGCCAGCGGACGGCCTCGGCCGGGACAGCCTCGGTGCCGGTGCGGGCATTGAGCGCCGCCATGATCGCGGGATTGCGCCGTCCGCCGCCGCAGACGATCAGCCTTTCCGGCCGGACCGGGAGCAGGTCGAGCCCACGCCCGACCGCACCGGCGGTGAAGGCGGTCAGCGTCGCTGCCCCGTCTTCGAAGGAGAGCCCCTCGGCCATGGCGGCAGTGAAGTCATAGCGATCGAGCGATTTCGGATAGGGCGCAAAGAGATAAGGGTGCTCGAGCAGGCGCTCGAGCCGGGCTTCGTCGACCGTGCCGGCAAGCGAGAAGGCGCCGTCGCGATCCATCTCGCCCCTGCCGTGCTGCTTGATCCAGTCGTTGAGCGGTGCATTGCCCGGCCCGGTGTCGAAGGCGAGCACGGTTTCGGCGTCGGCAAAGGCGCTGAGATTGCCGACGCCGCCGAGATTGAGCACCGCCGTCTCCTGACCGGCTCCGAGGCTTCGCATCAGCGCAGCATGATAGCTCGCGACGAGCGGCGCGCCCTGGCCGCCGGCGCGGACATCGGCGGTGCGGAAATCATAGACGACGTCGATGCCAAGCTGCTTCGCCATCAGCGCGCCGTCGCCGAGCTGGCGGGTATCGCCCTTGCGTTCCCTGGTCGGGGCGCGGTGCAGTACGGTCTGGCCATGGAAGCCGATGGCCGCGACCTCGCCGGCGGCGATGCCCTCGGCGGCAAGGAACTCGGCGACGGCTTCGCCCTGCGCCAGCGTCAGGGCACGCTCGGCCTCAGCGAAGACCGCAGGCTCCGGCCCTTCGAAACGCCAAACCATCGCCGCCTGCACGGCCTCCGCCAGCAGATCGCGCACGACCTGGCGATAGGGCGAAAGCCGCCACGGCCCGAACTCGGCGACAGCCGCACCGTCAGTCCGGATCGCGGCGATGTCGATATTGCCGTCGAGGACCGTTCCGGTCATCAGGCCGATCGCCCAGGCTGGCTGCATGCGCGGGTTCTCCATCGCGCCCTTTGGCGAAGCTGTCAGACGCTACATGCCGCTGGAGCGATTGCGGTCAACCGGCCCGCAGCGCCGCGTCAAACGCATCCTGCAGCATCTGCCGGCATTGCCTGGCCTGCTCGCGGCTAGGCTCGTGCAGGATGTGCGGGGTGATGTCGGCGAGGTCGCGCAGGGCGAAATCGATCGCCGACATCAGATCGAGCGCATCGCCGTCATGCTCGACGACCGGCGGCTTCAACCGGAACTGCAAGACCTGACCCATCGAGACCTGACCCATTACGCTCTCACGAGACTAGAAGGCGAATCGTTTCCTTGAGTCTCGTCCGCAACCGGTCAGGAACCGGTTAACGCCCGATATTTGCTCTGGCCGGCCTCACTTCTTCTCGACGTTCCAGAACAGCATCACCGGAGCAGCCAACACGCCCGAGACAGTGGCGCGCCTGGCATAGGGCTGGTCGAACTGGCCGAGCACGCGATAGGGCTGCATCTCGGCCAGGCGCTTGTGCAGAGCCTCGACCGCCGCCTTGCGGGCGGCATCGTCGGGTGCGTCGACCACGGCGCCGCGCAGCTTCTCGGCCTCGGCATCGCAGGGCCAGCCGGCCCAGGCCTTCTCGCAGGCCATGTTGGTGCCGATATTGGTCATCGGCGACTGCATGGTCGCGCCCGAGGCATAGGTCACGAACAGGTTCCAGCCGCCCTGCTCCGGCGGGCTCTTGTTCTGCTGGCGGGTGGTGACGGTGCCCCAGTCGGAGAACTGGACGTCGACGTTGACGCCGGCCTTCTTCAGTTGGGCGGCGGCGACCTCGGCCATGCGGCCGATCGCAGCGATGTCGTTGCTGGTGGTCAGGACCAGCTTCTCGCCCTTGTAGCCGGCCTCCGCCAGCAATTGCTTCGCCTTCTCCAGATCGGGCTTGGCGTAAGCTTCGGTGCCGGCCTGCGTGCCGTTGGGCGCACCGCAGATGAAATAGGCAGCGCAGCGCTTCCACCATTCCTCATCACCGAAACCGCCAGCCAAAAACTCGGCCTGATCGGTGGCATAGGCCAAAGCGAGCCGTGCCTTCGGGTTGTTGAACGGCGGATGCAGGCTGTTCGGCCGCAGCATCACCTGGTTGGCGAGGTTGGAATAGCGCTCGACCTTGACGTCCTTCGCCGCGGCGACCACCGGGATCAGGTCCTGGCTCGGCTGTTCCCAGATGTCGATCTCACCGGTCTGCAGGGCGGCCGCCGCAGTCGCGGCATCCGGCATGATCAGCCATTCGACGCGGTCGACCTTGACGACGCGCCCGCCGGCAAGCCCGTCGGCCGGCTCGGAGCGCGGCACGTAATCCGGGTTCCTGTCGTAGACGACCTTGGCGCCGCTGCGCCATTCGGCCCGGTTGAACTTGAACGGGCCGGAGCCGATCGTCTCGGTCACCGGCTTCATCGGGTCGGTCGTGGCGTCAGCCTCGCGCATGATCACCGGGATCTGACCGACCGCCGAGCCGAGCGCGAACGGAACCAGCGCCATCGGCTTCTTCAGCTTGAGCACGAAGGTCTTGTCGTCCTTGGCTTCCATGCCCTCGGTGTATTCGCCGAGCTTGCCGCCGATGGTGTCGCGCTTCATCCAGCGCGTCAGCGAGGCGATCACGTCGCGTGTCGTCACCGACTGGCCATCATGGAACTTGAGGCCCCGTCGCAGCGTGAAGGTCCAGGACAGGCCGTCGGGCGCCGTCGAGAAGCTCTCCACCATCTGCGGCTTCGGCTGGAGATTGGCGTCCCAGGCGAACAGGGTCTCATAGATCATCAGCCCGTGCATGCGGGTGATCACGATCGAAGCGGCGACCGGGTCGAGCGTCTTGAGGTCGGCATGCGGCGCAACGCGCAGGACGTTCTTCGGCGCCGGCTGCGCCTGCACGCCGGCACCGAGCAGCAGTGCAGTCATGCCGACAAGCGTCGCGACAAGGCGGGAACGGATCATGGCTGGCCTCCCTCGATATGATTGAACGCAGGATGCGAGGCGCCGGAAGCGCCCTCACTGTTTCTCGATGTTCCAGAACAGCATGACAGGCGCCGCCAACACGCCCGCGACATTGGCACGCCGCGCATAGGGCTGCACGAACTGGCCGAGCACGCGATAGGGCTGAACCTCGGCAAGGTGCCGGTGCAGGGTCTCGACCGCGGCCTTGCGGGCGGCATCGTCGGGTGCGTCGACCACCGCGCCGCGCAACTTCTCGGTCTGCGCATCGCAGGCCCAGCCCGCCCAGGCCTTCTCGCAGGCCATGTTGGTGCCGACATTGGTCAATGGCGACTGCATGGTCGCGCCGGGAATGGTGGTAACGAACAGGTTCCAGCCGGCACGGCCGGGCGCACTGCGGTTCTGCTGGCGCGTCGCCACCGTGCCCCAATCGGAGAATTGCAGATCGATGTTGAAGCCGGCCTTGCGCAGGCTGTCGGCCGCGACCTCGGCCATGCGGCCGATCGAGGGAATGTCCATGCTCGACATCAGCGCCAAAGGCTCGCCCTTGTAGCCGCTCTCCGCCAGCAGCTGCTTGGCCTTGGCGAGGTCGGGCTTGGCGTAGCCCTCGGCGCCGGCCTGCGTGCCGTTCGGACCGCCGCAGATGAAATAGGAATTGCAGCGTTGCCACCATTCCTCGTCGCCGAAGCCGCCGGCCAGGAACTCGGCCTGGTCGGTGGCATAGGCCAAAGCGAGCCGCGCCTTGGGATTGTCGAAGGGCGGGTAGAGATGGTTGGGCCGCAGCAGCGCCTGGTCCGGCAGGCTGGCATAGCGCTCGACCTTGACCTCCTTCGTCGCCGAGATCATCGGCACGAGGTCCTGGCTCGGCTGTTCCCAGATGTCGATCTCGCCGGTCTGCAGCGCCGCAGCTGCGGTCGCCGGATCGGGCATGATCAGCCACTCGACGCGGTCGACCTTGACGATCCTCCCGCCGGCGAGACCATCGGCCGGTTCGGAGCGCGGCACGTAGTCCGGATTCCTGTCGTAGACGACCTTGGCGCCGCTGCGCCATTCCTCGCGATTGAACCTGAAGGGGCCGGAGCCGATCGCCTCGGTGATCGGCTTCAGCGGATCGCTCGCCGCATCGCTCTCGCGCATGATCGCAGGGATGTTGCCGACGGCCGAGCCGAGCGCAAACGGCACCAGCGCCATCGGCTTCTTGAGCTTGAGCTGGAAGGTCCGGTCATCGACCCCCGTCATGGCTTCCGTGTACTCGCCGAGCTTGCCGCCGATCGTGTCGCGCGCCATCCAGCGCTTCAGCGAGGCGATGACGTCGCGCGTCGTCACCGGCTGGCCGTCATGGAACTTGAGATCCGGACGCAGCGTGAACGTCCAGCTGAGCTTGTCGTCCGAGGTCGAGAAGCTCTCGACCATCTGCGGCTTGGGCTGAAGGTTCGAGTCCCAGGCGAACAGGGTCTCGTAGATCATCAGCCCGTGCATGCGGGTGATCAGCACCGAAGCCGCGACCGGATCGAGCGTCTTTAAATCGGCATGCGGCGCGACGCGGAGCACGTTTTTCGGGCTAGGCTGTGCCTGCGCGCCGGTAGCGAGTGTCAGAGCGGCTGCGCCGACAAGTGCGGCAGCGAGACGGGATCGGATCATGACCGGCTTTCTTGGTCGATGCGGCTGAAGTGCAGGATGCGCGAGCGGTGGCCGGCGAGCCGCAGACTCCCGTCCGGCTGCAGCCACAAGCAAGGCCGGTGCCGCCAGGGGCCGTGCCCGAGATCGGCCAATGCCCGCCCGCCGGGCAGCGGCATCAGCCTTGTCTCCCGGCCGATCGTCCCGGCCCAGGGCCAGGATGTCGCGCCATCGGCGTGGATCGCGATCTCGATGCCGAGCCGTTCATCGCGCCAGCGCCCGACGAGGCGTTCGTCGAGTCTCGTCTCGGCTGGCACCGGCAGCAGCCGATGCGCCAAGCCGCCGATCTTGCCTGCGAGTGCGCCATCGGCCTCGGTCCTCAATCTGATGTCGAGATAGGCAGGCAGACTGCGCAGCCCGCCCTCCCCATCCGAGACGAGCTTCTCATAGCCGCCCATGAAGCTGATCGCGCCGCCCGTGAACTCAGCCCAGAACGGCCCCTCCTCGGCCGCGTAGAGCCCGGCCGGCAGGTTCTCCGGCTCGCCCGGCAGGCTCTCGCCGGTCAGTGCCGCCAGCACGCGCAAAGCGGGCCAGAGCGCATCCTCCTCGCGATTGGTCAGCAAGACCACACCGACGCCCTGCTCCGGAGCCAGCAGCATGTGGTTGCGATAGCCCGTCAGCGAGCCGCCATGGCCGATGATCGGGGTATCGCCGAGCTTGGTCATGACCAGGCCGAGCCGGTAGAGGCTCTCGCTGCCATCGCTGAACTGTCGTGGCGCGGCGAGCCGGTCGAGCAGACCGGCATAGGGTTCGCGCCCGGCCATCAGGCCCGCCGCCCAGCGCGCAAGCCCGGCCGCGCTGCCGGCCGTGCCGCCGGAAGCCGAGAAGTTGAAGCCGTAGAAGCCGCGCCGCCAGCCTTGCCCGTCATGCCAGTAGCCGGTCGCCAGTCCAGGGACGACCTCGCTCTCGTCGGAGACGAAGCGGATCGGCACTGCAGCCGGCGTCATCAGGTCTTCGATCAGCTGCGCTGCGCTTTTGCCGGTCCGGCGCTCGAGGATGACCTGCGCCAGTCGCCAGCCGGTGTTGGAATAGGCCATCTCGGTGCCGGGCTCAGCGTTGAGGCCAGGCAGGCGACAGGCGGCGGTGAAGACCTCAGCGGCAGAGAGGCTCGCTGTGAAGGGCGTGCCCTGCTGCCAGAGAGCCTCCATCATGTCGGGCAGCGCCCCGGTCATGTCGAGCGCCCGGCAGAGCGGGACCGCGCCCAGAGCCTCCGGCAGCTCCGGGATGAAACTGCCGAGCGTTTCGTCCAGAGGCACGCCTTCGCGCAGCAGCACGGCAGCACAGATGTGCTTGCTGATCGAGGCCAGCCGGTTCTGCGTGTCGGGTGTAAAGGGCAGGCGGTGCTCGATCACGGCGAAGCCGCCGCTGGCGCTCTCGCGTACGCCGTGGCTGTCGAACAGCACGATGGCGCCCCCCGGCCCGCCTTGCCGTGTCCAGGGTTCAGCAATCGCCTGGGCCTCTGCCCGCCCCTTCGTCCAGTCGACCATGCGCTTTTCTCTCCGGCGACCCGTCCCGAATGGAACTGTCGCGGATAAGTGGCCGGCTAGGCAATCCTTCCGGCCATGCGTTGGCGTTCGGCCCCCTCGTCATGAAAGTGGCACAATCACTGGTCGATCCTGCCGTCGCGCGCCCGCGCGGCGGCGAGCTGGACCGTGGCCCGGCCTTGCTGGAGACTGCGGATTTGATGAAGGCATATTGAGGAGGCGAATTGATATGAAACGCGGGTTTTTCATTGCCGGAGCCATCGGTCTCGCGGGAATCGCGGCAGGTTGTTCGCAGCCGCAGCGCTTCGGCGCTCCGCCTCCCGGCTTGGCGCCCAGCCCCGCACCCGGCGCGACCGCGATGACGAAGCGAATCAGCAGCGACGGCGCCGGTGGCTTGCAATTGCCGGACGGGACGCGCGTCCAGACCGACCAGAGCGGCGGCTTCAGCCTGCCCAATGGCGCCTATGTCCGGCGCGACCGCTCCGGCGCCCTCAACTTGCCGAACGGCTCGCGCTGCGTGCCGGACAATCAGGGCGGCTACGTCTGCCCCTGAGGCGGCTCAGCCCGTCTCGGCGACACGGTTGAAGAAGTCGGGCGTGCCCATCTGGCCGCCCTTCAGCACGATATCGAGGCCGTCGAGCCTCGCATCGTCGCTATGGGCGCGGCAGAGCGGCGCGCCCGGCGTGCAGGGCGAGCGATAGGACAGGCCCCAGAGGTCGAGCGCGCGAATCGCGGATGTCGAGGTGTCGCCGCCGGCGACTACCAGCCGCGCGACCTTCACCTCGTTCATGATCGCGCGCAGCAACGCACCGGTCGCGGCCGCGACTTTGCCGGTCTCGGCGGGGGTGCCGGCCGGCTTGTCAGTGATCAGCATGACGTTGCGTTGCGCAAGGCGAGCGAGCGCCTCGGTGCCCAATGCTTCGAGGTAAGCGGGTTCGCTGGTCAGTCGCCCCGGATCGATCGCGATCCTGTCATAGCCCTCAGCGAGGTCGACCTGGGCGCGGGTCACGGGTGAGAGGCTACCGACGAGAGCCAGCAGATTGCCGCCGGAAGCGGAGCGCGCGAGCTTCGGCATCTTGGGCTGCGCAGCCCGTGGAAAGCCGGCGAAAGCCTGCGCCACCGAGCTCGCACCGATCGCGAGCATTGGCCCGGGGCTCATGCGCTCGCGCAGCAGGGCGCCGACTGCCGCAAGATCGGAGGCGCTCGAGACGTCGAAGAGCACGGCTTCAGGCTCTCCAGCCAGCGCGGCGTCGAGGGCCAGCCCAGCCCCCTCGCCTTCATGGCTGCGATAGTCGACGAGGGCGACGCGCTCCAGTCCTTGCGCAGCCAGATGCCTCCGCAGATCGGCTTCGCCCATTGGCGTCACCGGGTGGACGCTCATGGTCGGATGGCGGTCGATGCGGTGGACCGTGCCGCCCGCTCCCGCCGCGGCGAAGAGATTGCCGAACAGGCAGTAGCGGCCGAGATTGGGCTGGCCGCCGATCACCGGCAGCAGCGGATTGGGGAAATGCGGCCGCAAGGCGCGCGCCGCCGCGCCGAGGCTGCCGATTTCGGGCGCACTGTCGAAGGTCGAGCAGCATTTGTAGTGCAGCAGGCCGATGCCGAGCGCGGCGAAGAAGCGTCCGGCCTCGTCCAGCTCCCGCGCCATGGCCTCCGGCGCCATCGCGCGTGTCGCGCCGGCGATGCCGACCGCGTCGAGCGGACCGGCGCTGGCGAGTTGCGCCGGCGTCGGGAACCGCAGGAAAAGCAGAGCGCGCTGGCCAGCTTCCGCCAATGTGGCGAGCGTGTCGGTGGCGCCGGTGAAGTCGTCGCCATACCAGCCGTAGCGGGGGGCTTCGTTCGCCATGCTCAGCCGCTGCCCTTGCCGAAGAAGGCGAGTGCCTGTGCGAGCTCGTCATGCTCCTTCGCAGCCTCGCTCAGCGGCACGCCGGCTGCGACTGCCTGCCAGGCCTGGCGGATGCTGGCGACGCCCGCCGCCGGTCCGCCGGGGTGGGCGAGGATGCCGCCGCCGGCCATGAACAGCAGATCGTCATGGCCGATCGCATCCCAGGTCGGTTGCGCCGTGCCGGCCCATTGCCCGGAGGAGAAGGCCGGCAGCACGCGATCGTCGATGCCATCCGTCAGCGGCGTCACGCAGTCCTTGGCCGAGGTCACGACCTCGTCGTCTTCCTGCGCGAATTTGCCCTGCAGGCCATGCACATGCATGTGGTCGACGCCGGCGAGCCGCCACAGGGTCTGATAGGCCTGGAAGCCGATGCCGAGCAGCGGATGACGCGAGAGCGCGCCAAAGCCGTTGCGATGGCCGTGCAGCGCAAGACTGGTCGAGCGCCGCAAAGTCTCGACCGCCGAAAAGCCGCACCAGTTCAGGCTGACCATGACGCAGGAGCCGCCCTCGCGCTCGACCAGCTCGGCATGGCGGCGCATCTGGTCGGTCTCGGCGCTGATGTTGAAGGCGACCATCACCGCCTTGCCGGTGCGATCCTGATGACGGCGCACCGCCGCCATCACCGCCGGGACGCGCTGGGCCAGCGGCGCATGCACCGGATCGGCGCAGATCTCGTCGTCCTTGATGAAGTCGAGCCCGGCGGCGCAGAGTCGGCCGACCAGCTCGGCGGTCTCATAGGGGCGCAGGCCGACATTGGGCTTGATGATCGAGCCGATCATCGGGCCACGCATGACGCCGGTCGCCCGGCGGGTGCCGGCGATACCGCGCGCCGGCAGCGGGAAGAGGCGGCGATAGGCGGCCGGCAAGGCCATGCTCTCGAGCCGGAGCCCCGTGACCTCGCCGAGATCGAACAGGTTGCCGGCGACGATCGAGGCTAGCGTCGGCAGGTTGGCGCCGACATTGTCGACCGGGAACGAGAGCGTGATCCGGGCGCGCCGCCACGGTCCGTCGACGCCCTTCCGCGCCAGCCAGGCATTGGGCAGGCTCGGCTCGGCGGCGCTGTTCAGCTCCTCGACCGCGATGACGGTTGCGCGGGTGCGGTCGCGCAGCTCGTCGGTCTCGCCGGCGACGCGGGTGAAGGTACCGCTCGACTGCTCGCCGGCCATCACCTCCGCGACCTTGCGGGGATCGAGCGGCGTCTCGATCAGATAGGTGGCTTCGAACCGTTCAGCAGCCATCGTCATTTTCCAAAGCCCCGCCCGTCATTGCGAGCGTAGCGAAACAATCCAGGAGGTCTCGCGCAATCCTTCTGGATTGCTTCATCGGCTTCGCCTCCTCGCAATGACGAGAGGTCGCCATGGTCGCTCAGAGCTTGCTGAGGTCCGGAAACGGCCGGACCGGGTCCTTGCCGTCCCAAGTCTCGGCCGCTTCGCGGATCAACCGGAACATCTCGCCCTTGGGGCCGGCGACCTCGGAGAGCTCGATCACCGTGCCGGGATGGTAATGCGTATCGAAATAGATGAAGCGGCCGCGCTCGCCGACCTCGCCGGACATCACGGGCTTGAAGCCCTCGGCGAGAAGCCGCTCCAGATCGGCATCATAGTCCGAGGTCCAGTAGGCGACATGCTGCAGGCCGCTATAGCCGGCATCGGTGAAATCCTTGTACATGGACGGCACCGCATTGCGGCACTGGATCAATTCGATCTGCAGCGGCCCGGAATTGGCGAGCGCAACCGAGTTGTGCGGCTCGTAGGCCTCGCCCTTGTAGCGGTAGTTCCTGATCGGGACTTTCGGATTGTAGAAGAACGGCCCGACGCCGAGCACCCGGCTCCAATAGTCCATCGCCGCCTCGATATCGGGGACGACATAGCCGGCCTGACGGATCTGGCCAAAATGACGGCTCATGGGTGCTTTCCTGCGAAGATGCCTAGAGGAAGCCGATGGAGAACCACGGCACGGCGGCGACGATGACGAGGCCGACCAAAAGGGCCGCGACATAGGCCCAGATGTATTTCAGCCCCTCGTCGGGATTGATCTTCGAGATCGCGCAGGCGCCGTAATAGCCGACGCCGAAAGGCGGGGCGAAAAGGCCGATGCCCATCGCGAAGATCACGACCATCGAATAGTGCACCTCGTGCACGCCGATCTGCTTGGCGATCGGGAAGAGCAGCGGCCCGAACAGCACGATCGCCGGGATGCCCTCGAGCACGCTGCCGAGGATGACGAAAGCGACGATCGAGATGGCGAGGAAGCCCCAGGTACCGCCGGGCACCGCCGCCATGACCTTGGCGAGGTCCTGCGAGAAGCCCGACTGCGTCAGCCCCCAGGCCATGGCCGTGGCGCAGCCGATGATGAAGATGATCGCGCCGGTGAGCGAGGCCGTATCGACCAGCATGCGCTTGAGCCGGCGCCAGTCGAACTGCCGATAGATCAGGATGCCGGCCAGCACCGCATAGGCGATGCCGATGGTCGAGACCTCGGTCGCGGTGGCGACTCCCTCGACGACGGCGGCGCGGATGACGAAGGGCAGCGCAATGGCCGGCGCCGCGATCAGGCAGAGCTTGCCGATTTCGCGCTTCGAATATTTGGTGACGTGGCTGAGATCCTCGCCCCGGTTGCGCCACCAGACGACGAAGCAAAGCGCGATGCCGAGCACGACCGCCGGCAGCATGCCGCCGGTGAACAGAGCCGCGATCGAGACGCCGGTGACCGAGCCGATGGTGATCAGCACGATCGAGGGCGGGATCGTCTCGGTCTGGGCTCCCGTCGCCGAGAGCAGCGCGACGAGGTCGCCGGGCTTGGCGCCGCGCTTTTGCATCTCCGGGAACAGCACCGGGGCGATCGCCGCCATGTCGGCGATCTTCGAGCCGGAAATGCCGGAGACCAGATACATCGCGCCGACCAGCACATAGGACAGCCCGCCGCGGACATGGCCGAGCAGCGAGGCCAGGAACTGGATCATGGCGCGCGCCATGCCGGTCATCTCGATCAGAGCGCCCAGGAAGATGAACAGCGGCACCGCGAGCAGGATGAGATGGCTCATGCCCTCGTCGAGGCGGCCGACCATCACGACCATCGGCGTCGAGGTCGTCAGCGAGAGATAGCCGAAGGTGGCGAGCGCGAAGGAGAAGGCGATCGGCACGCCAGCGAAGACGTTCGCCGCGACGATCCCGACGAAGAAGATCACCAGATTGAGCTTGCCGAGCGGCTTCAGAACCGGTCCGAGCAGCCAGAACAGGACGACGAGGGCGACCGTGATTCCGACCGCGAGCGCGACGGTCTTCCAGGCACCGAAGCGCAGCAGCCGGCAGAAGGCGGCGAACAGCATCAGCACGATGCCGATCGGCAACGCCGCGGCGCGCCAGGAGTTGGCGATCTCCAGCGCGGGCGTGACGATGAAGCGTTCGTCCTCGGCGTATTCGAGCGCGTCCGGCAGGATCATCACCAGGAAGGCGATCGCCGCGGTGATGGCGAGCGCCTCCAGCAGGATCCGCGCCTGCGGGCCGACGCGGGTGACGAGCCCGGTCATGCGCATGTGCTCGCCGCGGCGCAGCGCCACGACCGCACCGAGCATGGAGAGCCAGAGGAACAGGATCGAGGCGAGCTCGTCCGACCAGACCAATGGCGCGTGGAAGGCGTAGCGAGCCGTGACGCCCGCCCCGAGGATGACGATCTCGGCGAGGACGAGCACGGCCGCGACCAGCTCCACAACCGTGCCAACGGCGCGGTCGAGCCTGTCGGCGAGGCGACCGAGGCCGGTCGCCGGCATGGCCGGCGACGGCAGGGTGGCGGCGTGAGCATCCATGGCGTGTCCTCGAAATCCGGTCCCGGCAAGCTGGAGCCGGATCCGATCAGATTGGTTCAATCTGATCGGTGAATCCGTCTCCAATCTAACCTGAGAGACCGTTTTGCCGATCGGCTTGCAGGGCAAGCTGATCGGAACGGGCTCTAGGCGAGCTTGCCGACCGCTCCCTCGAGCAGGCTCCAGGCCTCGGCGCCGAAGCGCTCCTGCCATTCCTTGTAGAACCCGCCATCGCGGAGCTTGGCCCGGAAGCTGTCGGGGTTGGTCTTGTTGAAGGCAAGCCCCTTGGATTGCAGATCGGCCTGCACGGTTTCGTTGAGGCTCTTGATGTCGCCGCGCTGGGCGACGCCGGCATCGTTGATGGCCGACGCCACGATCTTCTGGATATCAGCAGGCAGGCCGCGCCAGGCGCGGCCATTGGCGATGAACCAGAAACCGTCCCAGATATGGTTCGAGACCGCGCAGCTCTTCTGCACCTCATAGAGCTTGGCGACCTGGATGATCGGCAGCGGGTTCTCCTGCGCGTCGACCACCTTGGTCTGCAGCGCCGAGTAGACCTCGGAGAACTGCAGGCTGGCGGGCGCCGCGCCGAGCGCCTTGAACATCGAGATCGACAACGGCGAGACCGGGACGCGGATCTTGAGCGAAGCCATGTCGGCGGCCTGCTCGATCGCTTTGCCGGAGGTGGTCATCTGGCGGAAGCCGTTGTCCCACATCTTCTCGAAGGCGTAGAGATTGACCTTCTCGATGGCGGCGCGGACATGCGCGCCGACCGGCCCGTCCATCGCCTTCCAGACCTGATCGTAATCGGCGAAGGCGAAGCCGACCGCGTTGATCGCTGCGACCGGCACCAGGGTCGCGATCACCAGCGCCGACGGGGTGAAGAAGGTGATGCCGCCATTGCGGACCTGGCTCAGCATGTCGGTGTCGCCGCCGAGCTGGTTGTTCGGGAAGATCTTGATCTCCACCCGCCCGTTCGTTTCCTTGGCGACGCGCTCGGCCGCCTGCTGGGCGCGGATGTTGAGCGGGTGGCTGAGCGGCAGGTTGTTGCCGTATTTCAGCTCGATCTCGGCGGCCCGCGCGATCATCGGCATGCCGATCAGCGATGCGGCGGGGGCGGCGGCGAGGCCCTTGATGAGCGTGCGGCGGCTCGGTCCGGTCATGATGTCCTCCCTGGACGGCTGATGCGATTTGATCGCTCTTGAGTGCTTGACGCTCAGCATAGAAATCGCCTCTGATGGTCTTCAAGCTCATTTTCTGATGGCTTTTGATGTAATGAATGCACCGATACCCAAGCTTGCTGACGAGACCCCGCGCCGCCGCCAGATGGCGCGGGTCGAGGATGTCGCGCGCCTTGCCGGCGTCTCGACGGCGACGGTTGACCGCGTGCTGAACCAGCGGCCGGGCGTGCGGCCCGCCACGGTGCAGCGCGTGCTGAAGGCGGCTGGCGAGCTCGGCTATGTCATGGAGGGCGCACTGCCGGCGAGCGCGCTCAGGCCCCTGCGGCTCGGCTTCCTGCTGCCGGCCGGGAACAATCGCTTCCTCGGCATGCTCGGCCGGCTGATCGCGGGATCGCAGGACCAGCTGGCGTCGTTCAACATGCGCGCCAGGGTCGAGCATATCGAGAGCTTCAAGCCGGAGCTGCTCGCCCATGAGCTCCGGCGGATCGGCCGCGAGGTCGACGGCGTCGCCTTCATGGCGCTGGAGCATCCGACCGTGCGCGAGGCGGTCGATTTGCTCGCCGAGCGCGGCGTGCCGAGCGTCACGCTGATCTCCGATATCGCCAACACCGCCCGCGCCGCCTATGTCGGGCTCGACAACCGCGCCGCCGGCCGCACCGCCGGCCAGCTCATCGCGCGCTTCATCGGGCCGCGACTGGCGAAGGTCGCGATGATCGCCGGCAGCCTGAGCTACCGCGCCCATGAGGAGCGCGAGATGGGCTTCCTGCATCTGTTCGAGGAGCTCTATCCGGACATCGAGGTCGTCGGCCTGCGCGAGGGTCATGACGACGAGGCCAAGAACTATCGCCAGACCAAGACCCTGCTCGGCCAGCATCCGGACCTCGCCGGCATCTACAATATCGGCGGCGGGCCGGAAGGCATCGCCCGGGCGCTGAAGGAGGCCGGGCGGCAGGATATCGTCTTCGTCGGCCATGGTTTGACGCCTGAGACGCGCGGCCTGCTCGTCGACGGCACCATGGACGCGGTGATCACGCAGCAGCCGCTGGCGACGCTGATGAGCTGCGTTGCGATCTTCGCAAACCTGCGCGCCGGGCGGCCGGCGGCGGAAGGCACGGCGCGGCCCGGCATCGAGATCGTGCTGCGCGAGAACCTGCCCTGACGAGGCGGGGCTGAGGTTCAGCCCTGCGCCACCATTGCCCGCCTGACGATCCCCGCCAGCTCCGGCGCGGGATCGAGCGTGCCGAAGACATAGCCCCAGTCGGCATCGAGCCGCGAGCGGCAGAAGGTCTCGAACACCGTTTCGTCGGCGTGCTTCCTCAGCTCCGAGGCCTGCAGCGCATAGGCCATCAGATTGGCGAGCCGGCGACCATGGCCGTCATCGTTGCGCGGTTTGGCGGCCTCGTCGCCGAGCCGGTCGAGCCAGCGGTCGAGGGCACGGTTGGCGCCGCGCGCCGCGCCGACCTCGGTCATGAAGGCCTCCTTGGTCCGGGGCTCGCGATTGAAGGCGCGCAGCACGTCCATGCACATCATGTTCGAGGTGCCCTCCCAGATCGCGTTGAGCGGCGCCTCGCGATAGAGCCGCGCCATCGGGTTCTCCTCGATGAAGCCGTTGCCGCCATGGCATTCCAGCGCTTCGACGACGAAGGCGGCGGCGCGCTTGCAGTTCCAGAACTTGGCCAGCGGGGTGGTGACGCGGGCGAGATGGCGCTCCTGCTCGGTTGTTTCCATCGCATCGGTCGCGGCAGCGACCCTGAAGGCCATCAGCGTCGAGGCCTCGGAGTCGATCGCGAGATCGGCGAGGATATTGGTCATCATCGGCTGCTCGGCGAGCGAGGAGCCGAAGCCGCGGCGCGACTGGGTGTGGTTGAGCGCCAGCGTCAGCGCCTGGCGCATCAGCCCGGCCGAACCGACGGCGAAGTCGAGCCGGGTGAGATGGGCGTGGCTGAGAATCTCCTTGATGCCCGCCCCCTCCTCGCCGACCAGCCAGCCGAGGCACTCGCGGAACTCGACTTCGGAGGAGGCGTTGGAGCGGTTGCCGGCCTTGTCCTTGAGGCGCTGGATCTGCAGGCTGTTGCGGCTGCCATCGGGCAGGAAGCCCGGGCAGAACAGGCAGGAGACGCCGCTCTGCGTCTGCGCCAGGGTGAAGAACCCGTCCGATTGCGGCACCGAGAAGAACCATTTGTGGCCGGTGATCAGATAGACCCGGCCCTCCGGCGTATCCTCAAGGTACTGTGCCGTCGTCTGGGTCTGGCGCAAGTCCGAGCCGCCCTGCTTCTCGGTCATCGCATAGCCGATGCTGGCGCCCGCCTTCTGCGCCACCGGCAGCGGGCGCTTGTCGTAACGGCCCGAGGTGATCTTCTGCCGCCAGAGCGCAAACTCCGGCTGGGCGAGGCCGGGGAACGCGGCATAAGTCATGCCAGTCGGACACCCGACGCCGTGTTCGACCTGGTTCCAGAGATAGGACAGCACCGCGCGGGCGAGATGGCCGTTCGGCTCCTTCGTCGTCCAGGCGAGCGAGGGTACCTCGTGGGCGAAGGCGAGGCTCATCAGTTCGTGCCAGGCCGGGTGGAACTCGATCCAGTCGATGCGATTGCCGTAGCGGTCATGACTCCGCAGTTCCGGCCCATGGCGGTTGGCGAGGCGGGCGAGCTCCTGCACCTCGGCATCGCCGGCCTGGGCGCCGAGCGCCGTCGCCTTGTCAGCGACCCAGGGCGCGCCGCGCGCGACGATGCCCTGCAGCACCGCATCGCCGGAAAAAGCGTTCCAGCCGGTGGCGGGCCGGGCCTGATTGAGGACCTGATGGGTGGCGTAAGCGTGCACGGTCATTCCGCCGCCTCCTGTGTCGTCACGCGTTCGGGTACCTCGCAGCCGGTCACGCAGCAGCGGCCGGGCTGCTTCGAGACGCGCGAGCCATCAGCGAGCACGCCGCGATCGAGCAGGCTCTCGACCAGCGCGACCTTTTCCATCACCGGATAGTTGCGCCAGATCTCGCGCTTCATCGCCTCGGGCGAGCCGCCGCCGTGCAGGGAGATCACCGAATACCAGCCGGCCTCCTTGGACACCGTGAGGTCCTCGATGAAGCGGGCGACCTCGGCGCGCTGCTCATAGGGGATGTCCGGCCGCCCGGTCAGCACGGCCGAGAGCGAGGCGGCGGTCTCAGGGTTATGATCCTCGTCCGGACCGGGCAGGGCGACGACGAGGCCGCCGGAGACGTAATGAGCGATGCGGTGCATGTCGTAGATCTTGGTAGCGAGCAGCAGCTTGCCGATATTGGCGAAAACTGCGTCGGGCATCGCCACGCCCGAGGCGTCCTTGCTGCAATAGACGGAGGCGGCGACACCGCAGGCGAAGAAGCTCTCGGTGATGGTGATCAGCTCGACGAGCTGCTCGCGGACATGCGAATGCCTGTCGGCATCGAGCCCGTTGGCCTCTACCATCAACGCACCCGCGCCGATCAGGAGATCGCCGAAGCCAGCCCGCGCCGCGATGCAGCTATGGCGGTGATGGGTGGCATAGCTGGTGGTGAGATAGCCCGCTTCCTCGGTCTCGCCGGCCATGAAGACCCGCTCCCAGGGCACGAAGACGTCGTCGAACATCACGGCGCCGGTCGACTGGCCGTATTTCGCCGAGAATTTCGCGGCGGGATCGCCCGGCCGTCCCGCCGGGCGGGCGACGATGGTGATCCCCTCAGCGTCGCAGGGCACGGAGCAGCAGACGGCGAAATCCTCATCGCCCTCACCGTGGGTGCGGCAGGGCATCACCAGGAATTCGTGGACATAGGGCGCGCCGGTGACGATCGCCTTGGTGCCGCGGATGACGATACCGTCCGCCCGGCGCTCCTTGATGTGGACGTAGGAATCGCGATTGGCCTGCAGGCCCGGCCGCAGCGAGCGGTCGCCCTTGGCGTCGGTCATGGCGACGCCGCAGGTCAGGTCCTCGTCCTGGATGCGGTGCAGATAGGCGAGGAAGCGCTGGGTGTAGTCGGTGCTGTGATTGGCGTCGGCCCGCACCGTCGCCTGCAGGATACCGTTGAAGGCGTCATGGCTGAGATAGCGCTGGGCGCAGCCGGAAATCTTGCAGACCAGGCGCACCGCCTCGAGCTTGGCGAGCAGGTCGCTCGATGAGGCATCGATATGGAGCATGCGGTTGACGGTGCGGCCGGAGGAGCCCTGCACCGCCGTCATGATCGGCCGATAGGCCTCGTCATGGGCGAGATCATAGGTCACGCCGATGCCGTTTATGCCCGGCAGCAGGAGCTTCTCGTCAGCGACGCTCTCGACCCGCTGTCCACCGACGAAGACGCGCGGTTGGTAGGCGCGCAGGGATTCGCGATAGCCGGCTGCATCCATCAGCATGATAGCCTCCTCCCGGTTGTTGCCGTTAAAATTGAACGGCGTTAGATTTTCGTCAAGAGGATTGGAGGCATTCCAAGGTGAGCGAGGGGACAGCGGGCCGGAAGCGCGGCCGCTATGCCGCGACAGACGCAAAGCGCGAGGGCATCGTCGCCGCCGCGCGCGCCGTGTTCGAGCGCGAGGGGCTGGACGGCGCCTCGCTCCGAGCGATCGCGGCTGAGGCCGGCTACACGCCGGCGGCGCTCTATTTCCATTTCGACTCGAAGGAAGCGCTCTATGCCGAGGTGCTCGGCCGCTCGATCGCCGGACTGCAAGAAGCGGTCGATAAGGCGGTCACCGCTGCGGGAACGCCGCCGGAGCGCTTCTCGGCAGCTGCCCTCGCCTTCTTCGACTTCTACGCCGCAAACCCGCGCGACCTCGATCTCGGCTTCTACCTGTTCCGCGGCGGGATGCGCCCGCACGGACTTGGCCGGGAGCGCGACAAGGCGCTGAACGAGGCGCTGGAAGCGACCCTGGCGCCGATCCGCGAGGCGGCCCTGGCGCTCGGCGCCGATGCCGCGCAAGCCGACTTGATCATGACCGACGCCTTCGCCCATGCTTCCGGCGTGCTGCTCCTGGCGCATACGCGGCGCATCCGCATGTTCGGCACGCCGCCGCGCGCGCTGATGGAGCGCCATGTCGAAACCGAGCTCGACCGGCTCCTGCGGAGATGACGCCGATGCCTCTCATGAACATCAACCGGTCCCGTCTCGTGATCATCGACTTCCAGGCGCGGTTGATGCCGGCGATCCATGACGGGCCGCGCCTCGTCGCCAATGTGGCAAAACTGGTGGCGGCGGCGAAGCTGCTGGAGGTGCCGATCGTGATGACCGAGCAGAACCCGGCCGGGCTCGGTGCGACCGTTCCGGAGCTGGCTGACGCTGCACCCGCCATCGCCAAGATGAGCTTCGATTCCTGCGGTGCGCCAGATTTCATCGACGCCATCGCCGGGGATGACGACCTCATCCTCTGCGGCTGCGAGGCGCATGTCTGCGTCGGCCAGACCGCGCTCTCGCTGCTGGAGAACAAGCGTCGCGTCCTGGTGGTGCAGGATGCTGTCGGCTCGCGGGCGCCGGAGAGCAAGGAGGTGGCGTTGCGCCGACTGGAGCGGAACGGCGCCGAGATCGTCACCACCGAGATGGTGGTGTTCGAATGGCTACGCACGGCCGAGCACCCGCAGTTCCGCGCCGCCGCCAAGCTGATCAAGTGAGCCCACCCATGCCGCGGCCCGCTTTCTGGTATTTCGACATCATCTCGCCCTTCGCGCATCTGGCGCTGACGCGGCTGGGTGCGATCCGGGAGCGCCGGCCGGTCGTGCTGAAGCCGATCGTCTTCGGCGGGGTGCTCAAGGCCTGGGGCCAGCTCGGGCCGGCCGAGATCGCGCCAAAGCGCGTCCATACCTACAGGCTGGCGACGCATCTGGCGCAGGGCATGGGCGTGCCCTTCCGCTTCCCGCCGGCCCATCCCTTCAATCCGCTCGCCATGCTGCGCCTGCTGACCGCGCTCGACGGCAATGAGGCGGCGGTGACCACCGCCTTTCGCCTCGTCTGGGGCGAGGGGCGCGACGCCAACGATCCCCGGGTCCTGCAGCAGGTCGCCGCTGCCGCCGGCCGCCCCGATGCCGCGGCGCTGATCGGCGAACAGGTAGTCAAGGACCAGCTGCGCCAGGCGACCGAGGAGGCGGTCGCTGCCGGCGTCTTCGGCGTGCCGAGCCTGATGATCGACGGGGAGGTGTTCTGGGGCGCCGACGCGATGGCGATGGCGCAGGACTATCTCGCCGATCCCGCAGCGTTCCGCAGCGGGGAGATGGGAGCGCGTCTCCAGCTTGCCTAAGGGAATCCAGCGGCAGCGCTAGACGGGAGGCGGGGGAACCGCCCGGCCACAGCCACAGTTTCACGATGTTGTCGGTTTACGCCTCTCACCCGGAGGCGGATGATCCATCGCCGACGACGAAAGGAGACGCCGATGCTGCGCCGTTCGTTCCTGAAATTCGGTCTTGCCGGTCTCGCCGCGCCGAATCTGATCCTGCGCAGCGCGCAGGCGACCGGCCAGACCCAGCCCGGTAGCCCGTTCATCGTCACCTATTTCGAGGTGCCGGACGTCAAGGGCTCGCGCGACGTCACCGACGCCGGCGATGGCACGATCTGGGTCTGCGGCCAGCGCAACGGCGTGCTCGGGCGCTTCGATCCACGTACCGGCCAGACCAAGGTGATCCCGCTCGGCGATGGCGCAGCCCCGCATGGCGTGGTGCGCGGCCCGGATGGCGCGGCCTGGGTCACCGAGGGCGGCCAGAACGCCATCGCCCGCATCGATGACAAGACGCACAAGGTCGATCTGTTCAAGCTGCCGGAAGGACGCGAGCGCGCCAATCTCAACACGCCGGTCTTCGACAAGGCCGGCACGCTCTGGTTCAGCGGTCAGAACGGCATCATCGGCCGGCTCGATCCCAAATCGGGCAAGATGGATATCTTCGACGCGCCGCGCGGCGCCGGCCCCTATGGCATGACGCGCACCCCCGCCGGCGAGATCTGGTTCGCCTCGCTCGCCGGCAACTATATCGCCAGGATCAACACCCAGAGCGGCGCCTTCAACGTGATCGACCCGCCGACCGAGGGCCAGGGCGCGCGCCGGGTCTGGTCGGATTCGAAGAACCGGATCTGGGTCAGCGAGTGGAACTCCGGCCAGGTCTCGTCCTTCGACACCGAGAGCGGCAGCTGGAAGGGCTGGAAGCTGCCCGGCAACAAGCCACGGACCTATTCGGTCTATGTCGACGATGCCGACAAGGTCTGGCTCACCGACTTCGCTCTCAACAGCATCGTCCGCTTCGACCCCCTGACCGAGGCGTTCGACAGCTTCCCGAGCGACAAGCCCGGCGCCAATGTCCGCCAGATGGACGGGCGGAGCGGCGAAGCCTGGGGCGGCGAGAGCGGCACCAACCGGCTGGTGCGCATCCAGACGGTCAAGCCGGCGTGAGGAGAGCCGTCGCGGCGGCACTCGTCGCGCTCGGGCTGGCAACGACGGCCGTGGCCAGGGCGCAGGAGGGAGCGGTCGTGTTCAAGGCCTGCCAGGCCTGCCACAGCCTGGACCCGGCCAAGACCGGCATGGCCGGGCCGCATCTTGCCAATCTCGGCGGACGCCCGCTCGGCTCTGCCGAGGGCTTCGATTACTCGCCAGCGTTCAGGGCCGCGAAAGCGCAAAGGCTCGCATGGGATCGCGAGCGGCTGCTCAGCTATCTCGCCGATCCCGATGCGGTCGTGCAAGGCGGCTGGATGAGCCCGCCCACCGGCCTCAGCGCGGCGGACCGGGCTGCCGTGGCGGACTACCTGCTCAACCGCTAGCGTCTGCCCTCAGAGCGGCTTCTTGATCCATTTGGCTATGACGCCGACGATGCCTTCGCGGAACAGCAGCACGCAGGCGACGAAGATCACGCCCTGGACGACGAGCACCCAGGAACCGAGGCCGGCGAGATAGTTCTGCATGGCGACGATGACCGCGGCCCCGACGATCGGGCCGAAGACGGTGCCGAGGCCGCCGACCAGCGTCATCAGCACGACCTCGCCCGACATCGTCCAGTAGACGTCGGTGAGCGAGGCCAGCTGGAAGACGATCGCCTTGGTGGCGCCGGCGAGGCCCGCGAGCCCGGCCGAGAGCACGAAGACGGCGAGCTTGTACTGGCTGGCGCGGTAGCCGAGCGAGATGGCGCGCGGCTCGTTGTCCCTGATCGCCTTGCAGACTTGGCCGAAGGGCGAGTGGATGATGCGGTAGATCAGCAGCAGCCCGCCCATGAAGATGGCTGCGACCAGCCAATAGAGGGCGCGGTCATCGGCGAGGCTGATGAGACCGAAGAGCTTGCCGCGCGGCACCGCCTGGATGCCGTCCTCGCCACCGGTGAAGCGCGGCGTCTGCAGCGAGAAGAAGAAGGCCATCTGCGCCAGCGCCAAGGTGATCATGGCGAAGTAGATGCCCTGGCGGCGGATGGCGAGCGCGCCGAAGACCAGCCCGAGTAGGGCGGCGACGGCCGTACCGAGCAGGATCGCCAGCTCCGGCGTCAGGCCCCAGTTCTTCGCTGTATAGGCGCTGACATAGCTCGCCATGCCGAAATAGGCGGCGTGGCCGAAGGAGAGCAGACCGCCGTACCCGAGCAGAAGATTGAAGGCGAGCGCGAATAGCGCGAAGCACAGCACCTTCATCACGAAGACGGGGTAGGCGACGAAGGGCGCGACCGCGAGCAGCACCGCGATCGCGATGAAGAGGTTGCGGTGCAGGCGCGCGGCGCTGTCGTCTGTCTCGGCGACGGCGGCGGCGGTCGGGGTATCGCCGGAAGCAAGGTCGGTCATGTCTTTGGGTCCTTGCGTCCTCAGGCGGTGCGGCCGAACAGGCCGGCGGGCTTCACCAGCAGCACCAGCACCATGATGATGAAGATCACGGTCGATGAGGCCTCAGGGTAGAACACCTTGGTCAGGCCCTCGATCAGGCCGAGCGAGAAGCCGGTGACGATCGCGCCCATGATCGAGCCCATGCCGCCGATGACGACGACGGCGAAGACGACGATGATCAGATCGGCGCCCATGTTCGGGTTGACCGCGTAGATCGGCGCGGCGAGCACGCCGGCGAAGGCGGCGAGCGCGACGCCGAAGCCGTAGGTCAGCGTCACCAGGAGCGGCACGTTGATGCCGAAGGCCTGGGTCAGGGTCGGGTTCTCCGTCGCGGCGCGCAAGTAGGCGCCGAGCTTGGTCTTCTCGATCATGAACCAGGTCAGGAGACAAACAATGAGCGAGGCGACGACGACCCAGCCGCGATAGGTCGGCAGGAACATGAAGCCGAGATTCGTGCCACCGGTGAGCTGTGGCGGGATGCCGTAAGGCAGGCCGGAGGAGCCGTAATAATTGCGGAACAGGCCTTGGATGATCAGCGCCAGGCCGAAGGTCAGCAGCAGCCCGTAGAGGTGGTCGACATGGGCGATGCGCTTGAGCAGAAAGCGCTCGATCACGACGCCGGTGGCGCCGACCACGACCGGTGCGAGCAGCAGCGCCGCCCAGTAATTGATGCCGAGATAGTTCAGGCACATCCAGGCGACGAAGGCGCCCATCATGTACTGCGCGCCATGGGTGAAGTTGATGATGTTGAGCAGGCCGAAGATCACCGCCAGCCCCAGCGACAGGATCGCGTAGAACGAGCCGTTGATCAGGCCGAGAAGGACCTGGCCGAACAGCGCCTGCGGCGGCACGCCTAGAAGTTCGAACATCGGATCGACCGTTCCGTGAAAACTGGTCCGGGGCCGGTTGCGGCCCCGGAAAGAGATGTCGTGCGGACTACCTTCAGCCCGTCGTCACTTGACGAGCGAGCAGCCGGTCTCGGCGAGCGGCTGGAAGGCTTCCTCGCCCGACAGCACGGCGATCTGCTTGTAGTAGTCCCACGGGCCCTTCGACTCGGACGGCTTCTTGACCTCGTAGAGATACATCGAGTGCATCTTGCGGCCGTTGACGCGGATCGAGCCCTTGCCGAACAGCGGATCGTCGGTCGGCATCTCCTTCATCTTGGCCATGACGACGGCGGCGTCCTTGCTCTTGGTCGCCTCGACCGCCTTCAGATAGTGCAGCAGGCCGGAATAGACGCCCGCCTGCACCATGGTCGGCTTCTTGCCGCCGTTCAGCTTGGCGAAGCGCTCGGAGAAGGCGCGAGTGCCGTCATCACGATCCCAATAGAAGGATTCGGTCAGCACCAGGCCCTGCGCCGCCTGCAGCCCGAGCGCATGCACGTCGCTGGCGAAGGTCAGGAGGCCGGCGAGCTTCTGGCCGCCCTGGGTGATGCCGAACTCGCTCGCCTGCTTGACCGAGTTGGTCAGGTCGCCGCCGGCATTGGCGAGGCCGATGACCTTGGCCTTGGAAGCCTGGGCCTGCAGCAGGAAGGAGGAGAAGTCCGTGCCCGGGAAAGGCGTGCGCACCGCACCCAGCACCTTGCCGCCGGCCTTGGTGACGACGGCGGCGGTATCGCGCTCGAGTGCATGGCCGAAGGCGTAGTCGGCGGTGAGGAAGAACCAGCTGTCGCCGCCCGCCTTCACCATGGCGCCGCCCGTGCCCTGGGCGAGCGCATAGGTGTCATAGGTCCAGTGGACAGTGTTCGGGCTGCAGGCCTTGCCGGTCAGGTCCGAGGTGCCGGCGCCGGAATTGATGAGGATCTTGTTCTTGTCCTTGGTGATCTGGCTGACGGCCAGCGCCACCGAGGAGGTCGGCACGTCGAGGATCAGGTCGACGCCATCCTGATCGTACCATTGCCGGGTGATGGTCGAGCCGACATCGGGCTTGTTCTGATGGTCGGCCGAGACGATCTCGACCTTGATGCCCTTCTCCGCCGCCTTGAAATCCTCGACCGCCAGCCGCGCGGCGATCACCGAACCCTCGCCGGAGAGGTCGGCATAGATACCGGAACGATCGTTGAGCACGCCCGCCTTGACCGAGATCTGCTGCGCCAGCGCCGGCGCGGCCATCAGCGCGCCGAGCGCCGTAGCCGCAAGCAATGTCTTGAGCTTCATGGTTGGTCTCCCTGGGGATCTCTAAGAATTCGAACGGTTCTTGTTGGACGCCCTGCGTCAGACTCCGAGATAGGTGTGGAGCTTGTCGATATTGGCGTCGAGTTCTGCATTTTGGATCATGTCGACGACCTTGCCCTGCTCCACCACGTAGTGGCGGTCGGCGACGGTCTGGGCGAAGCGGAAGTTCTGCTCGACCAGAACGATGGTGAAGCCCTTCTGCTTCAGCATGCGGATGGTGGCGCCGATCTGGTCGATGATGACAGGCGCGAGCCCTTCCGTCGGCTCGTCGAGCAGGAGCAGGTTGGCGCCGGTGCGCAGGATGCGCCCGATCGCCAGCATCTGCTGCTCGCCGCCCGAGAGCTTGGTGCCCTGGCTCTTCAGCCGCTCCTTCAGGTTCGGGAAGAGCGTGAAGATCTGCTCGACCGGGAGCCCACCCGGCTTCACCTGCGGCGGCAGCATCAGGTTCTCCTCGACCGAGAGGGTCGAGTAGATGCCGCGCTCCTCCGGGACATAGCCGATGCCGAGCCGGGCGATGGCGCGCGAGGGCAGCGCAATCGTCTCCTGGCCGGAAAAGGTGATCGAGCCCTTGCGCTTGCCGATCACGCCCATGATCGACTTCAGCGTCGTGGTCTTGCCGGCGCCGTTGCGGCCGAGCAGCGTCACCACTTCGCCTTCGCCGACATCGAGATCGATGCCATGAAGGACATGGCTCTCGCCATACCAGGCTTCCAGCCCGCGCACCGCCAGCAGCGGCTTGCCGCCGGCCACCGCCGGGCGTTCCAGCACGGCTTCAGTGACCATGGCCGACTCCCGATCCGATATAAGCTTCGACCACGCGCGGATCCTTCGAGACGGTGGCATAGTCTCCCTCGGCCAGAACCTGGCCGCGGGCGAGCACCGTGATGCGATCGCAGAGCGAGGCGACCACCGAGAGATTGTGCTCGACCATCAGGATGGTGCGGTTGGCGGAAACCTTGCGGATCAGCGCCTCGATGCGCTCGATGTCCTCGCGACCCATGCCGGCCATCGGCTCGTCGAGCAGCAGCATCTCGGGGTCGAGCGCCAGCGTGGTCGCGATCTCCAGGGCGCGCTTGCGGCCATAGGAGAGTTCACCGGCCGGCAGCTCGGCGAAGGCCGAGAGGCCGACCGCGTCGACCAGGCGCAACGCCTCCGCGTCGAGCGAGGACAGCGCCCGCTCGGACCGCCAGAAGTCGAAATTGTCGCCGCGCTTGCGTTGCAGCGCGACGCGGACATTGGTCTTGACCGAGAGCTGCGGGAACACCGCCGAGATCTGGAAGGACCGTACCAGGCCGAGCCTGGCGATCTCCGCCGGCCTCTCGCCCGTGATGTCTCGGCCGTTATAGACGATCTGCCCCCGCGTCGGTGGCAGGAACTTGGTCAAAAGATTGAAGCAGGTCGTCTTGCCCGCCCCGTTCGGCCCGATCAAAGCGTGGATCGACCCACGCCGAACCTTTAGATCAACACCATTCACCGCCGTGAAGCCGGCAAATTCTTTCGTGAGGCCTGAGGTCGAGAGAATAGTATCCTCAGACATCCCTAGCTAACCTTACCCATTGTTCGTTTCCCGGGCGGCATGCTGCACCGCGCATAACGCCCATGTCAACGGCGCGGGTGTGCGCAAAACCCCATACCAACCCGCGAACCGCCCGCCGCTAGACGAAAGGCCTATGCCTAAAGACCAATAAGCCGCTGGATCAGCCCCGCCGCGTCACATCCGGCGCGACAGCGGCCGCGAAGACCGCCGCGATCTCGCGCAGCCGCACGAGATAATCCTCGCAGGACGGCTGGTCGCCATATTTCGCACCCGCAGCAGCGCGCATCATCGTCGTGATCAGGCTGTTCAGGGACAGGCCGCTACGCGCAATGGCGATCTCGCCCCGCGCCGCCGCATCCTCGAACAGGTCGCCGGCGAAGCGAACGAAGAGCATTTCGAAGGCGGCGAGTTCGTCTCCGGCGATCGCGACCATCACCGCCTTGAGCTCGCCCAGGTGCTCGCCGGCGCTGAAGGCGCTGTAGGCGGCGCCATGATGCGCCTCCATCAGCGCGGCCAGTCTCTCCGAGAACGGGCCCCGCGTCGCCAGCGCCTCGCGGCAACGTGTCTCGACACGCCCGCCGAGGCTCGCGAGCATGGCCCGGAAGACGTCGTCCTTGCCCTTGAAATGGAGGTAGAGCGTGGCGCGGGCGACCCCGGCCTCACGCGCGATGTCGTCCATCGAGGTGCGCTTGTAGCCATAGCGGGCAAAGAGGCGCAGGGCCGCCTCCGCGATCTGCTCGATGCGGCCCTTGCCGTCCTCTGCGGACGTTGCGGAACTTTCGCTGCGGTCGCTCATTTGCAGTCTTGACAGAATCCAAACTGTCGGCGACTATTCTAATTAGACGCAAATCGTCTAACTCGTCTAGTCGCGCGACCCAAGACGACGGATCACCGCCCGCCTTCTGATATGTCAGAACGGGCCTTCGAGCGAGCCTCGATCCGGCAGCCCTGGTGCCGCGCTGTGTCATGCCCAGCGAGCCAGAGAGGCAGCCATGGCCCATACCATCACAATCAACGGAACGCGCCACAGCGTCGATGTCGACGACGACACCCCGCTGCTCTGGGTGCTGCGCGACAATCTCGGCCTGACCGGCACCAAATTCGGCTGCGGCGTCGCGCAATGCGGCGCCTGCACCGTCTATATGGACGGCCAGCCGCTGCGCTCCTGCTCCATGCCGGTCTCGGCCATCGGGGATGCGAAAATCACCACGATCGAGGCACTCTCCGGCAAGGAGGCCGACGCCGTCCAGGCCGCCTGGGTCAAGCACGACGTGCCGCAATGTGGCTATTGCCAGTCCGGCCAGGTGATGAGCGCGATCGCCCTGCTCAAGGAGATCCGCAAGCCGACCGACCGCGACATCGACCTCGCCATGAACGGCAATCTCTGCCGCTGCGCCACCTATGTCCGCATCCGCGCCGCGATCCACGACGCCGCGCGCACGCTGGAGGGCTGACCATGACCGCGCACGACATCTCCCTTTCGCGCCGCAACCTCCTGAAGGGCGCCGGCGCGCTCGTCATCGGCATGAGCCTGCCGCAGGCCGGCCGGGCGCAATCGGGTGCGGCGCAGGCCTTCCGGCCAGGCGGAAACGCGACCTTTGCGCCGAACGCGTTCATCCGGATCGCGCAGGACGACACCGTCACGGTGCTGGTCAAGCATATCGAGTTCGGCCAGGGGCCCTTCACCGGGCTCGCCACGCTCGCAGCCGAGGAGCTCGACGCCGACTGGAGCCAGATGCGGGCCGAGCATGCCCCCGCCGACGTCAAGCTTTACGCCAACCTCGCCTTCGGCGTGCAGGGCACCGGCGGCTCGACGGCGATCGCCAATTCCTACGAGCAGATGCGCAAGGCCGGCGCCACCGCCCGAGCCATGCTGGTGCAGGCCGCTGCCGAGGCCTGGAAGGTTCCGGCGGCCGAGATCAGCGTCGAGAAGGGCGTGCTCAAGCATGCCTCCGGCAAGCAGGGCCGCTTCGGCGAGTTCGCCGCGGCCGCCTCCAAGCTCGAGGCTCCGGCCGAGGTCAAGCTCAAGGACGCTGCGCAGTTCCGGCTGATCGGCAAGGAAGGTGCGGTCAAGCGCCTCGACAGCCCGGGCAAATCCACCGGCAAGACGCAGTTCACCATCGACATCCGCACGCCGGAGATGCTGACGGTCGTCGTCGCCCGGCCGCCACGCTTCGGCGGCAAGGTCGCTTCCTTCGACGCAACCGAGGCGAAGAAGATCAAGGGCGTCGTCGACGTCCTTCAGATCGGCTCGGGTGTCGCCGTCTACGGCACCGGCATGTGGCCGGCGCTGAAGGGGCGTGAAGCCCTGAAGGTGACCTGGGACGAGAGCGGCGCCGAGAAGCGCGGCAGCCGCGAGCTGATCGCCGAATATCGCAAGCTCGCCCGCACGGAAGGCACGCTCGCCGGCAAGCATGGCGACGCCGAGGCGGTGCTCGCCAAGGCCGATAAGGTGGTCGAGGCGGAATATGTCTTCCCCTATCTGGCGCATGCGCCGATGGAGCCGCTCGACGGCTATCTCGAATGGAATGCGCAGGGCGCGCTGGCCCGCTTCGGCAGCCAGTTCCAGACCACCGAGCACCAGACGATCGCGACGATCCTCGAGCTGCCGCCGGAGAAGGTGCAGCTTGAGACGATGCTGGCCGGCGGCAGCTTCGGCCGGCGCGCGCAGGTTAGCCAGCATCTTGCGGCGGAACTCGCCATGGTCGGCAAGGCGATCGGCCCGAACCGGCCGGTCAAGCTGGTCTGGACCCGCGAGGACGATCTTTCCGGCGGCTATTACCGGCCGCTCTTCCTGCATCGCATGCGCGGTGCGGTGAATGATGGAAAGATCACCGCCTGGAGCAACGCGATCGTCGGCCAGTCCTTCTTCTTGGGCACGCCGTTCGAGGCAATGACGGTGAAGGACGGCATCGACGCCACCATGGTCGAGGGCGCGAACGAGCTCCCCTATGAGGTCGCCGATTTCCGCTGCGAGGTCCACACGACCAAGGTCGGCGTGCCGACCCTGTGGTGGCGTTCGGTCGGCCACACCCATACCGGCTATGCGGTCGAATGCTTCATCGACCAGCTGCTGCAGGCGGCGGGCCAGGACCCGGTCGCCGGGCGGCTCGCCCTGATGGGCAAGGAGCCGCGTCTGGCAAACGTGCTCAAGGCCGTCGCGGACCTCGCCAAATGGAACGGTCCCGGCCCCGCTAACGGTCGCGCCCGCGGCGTCGGCGTGGTCGAGAGCTTCGGCTCCTATGTGGCGCAGATCGCCGAGGTCTCGCTCGGCGAGGGTGGCGAGCCCAAGGTTCACAAGGTCTGGTGCGCGATCGACTGCGGCGTGGCCGTCAATCCCGACATTATCCGCGCCCAGATCGAGGGCGGCATCGGCTTCGGCCTGGGGCATGCCCTCTACGGCGAATTGACGCTCGACCAGGGCAAGCCGGTCCAGACCAATTTCGACAGCTATCGCTCGCTGCGCATCCACGAGATGCCGGAGGTCGAGGTCAGGATCGTGCCATCCGCCGAGAAGCCGACCGGCGTCGGCGAGCCGGGCGTGCCGCCGATCGGGCCGGCGGTCGCCAATGCGCTGGCGCGGCTGGGACGCGAGCGGCCGCTCTCGCTGCCCATGGTCGGGGGGACGGTGTGATGCGCGCCCTCGCCCTTGCCATCGGGGCTGCCGCGGGCACCTTGCTGCTCGGCAGCGCCTTGACGCTGGCGCAGACAGCACCAGCGTCACAGCCGGCTGCGACGTTGCGCCCGGCGGCGAGCTTCGCCAACATCGCCAATCAGCGCGACCGCTCGGTCGCGCTGTTCACCGAGATCGGCAAGGTGCTGCAGCATCCGCGCTGCATGAACTGCCACCCGGCGACGGAACGGCCGCGCCAGAGCGATGCCAGGCGGCTGCACCAGCCCATGGTGGTGCGCGGCAAGGACGGGCATGGCGCGCCCGGCCTCGCCTGCACCACCTGCCATGGCAAGCAGAACTTCGACCCGGCCGGAATCCCCGGCGACGGCCACTGGGCGCTGGCCCCGGCCTCGATGGCCTGGGAGGGCAAGACGCTCGGCCAGATCTGCGAGCAGCTCAAGGACCAGAACCGCAATGGCAGCCGCGACCTCGCGGCGATCGTCAAGCATGTCACATCGGACACGCTGGTGCTCTGGGGCTGGAACCCCGGCAAGGGCCGCCAGCCGGCACCGGGGACGAATGCGCAGTTCGGCGAGTTGATGCAGGCCTGGGCCGATAGCGGAGCTGCGTGCCCGGCGGGGTAGCGAACGCCGAGGGAAGCCATCCGAAAGGCTGTATCCGGCCTGCGGCACCGCGCCTCGACGGGAAGATCGGCCGAAAGCCCATCCAACCAAGGTCGGTTTCGTCGCGCAGCCGGAAAGCTTCAGGATCATCGCAAATACCCCGAATCAAAGGGGGAACGCAGCCCAGCCGCTTTGCGATGGTTCCCCAACGGAGACGCTGTAGAAATTCCCGCGCCCTTCGCCTTGGGGGGACAGGGAGGCGAAGGGCGCGGGGTACGGCCGCTCAGAAGCGGTCGTAGCGGTCGTGATGGCGGCGGCCATGAGCCGGGGCCCAAGGCGGCGGGCCGCCATGCCTGCGGCCATAACCATAGCCATAGCCGCGGTCATAGCCGCGATCGCGATAGCCGTAGCGCTGCTGGCGCTCCAGATTGCGCTGGATCTCCCACATCCGGTGCTCGCGGTTGTGGCGGACATAGGTGGCCTCGACCTTGTCGAGCGCGGCGGCGGCGCTGAAACTCTCGCTTGCGGCCGCCGGGGTCACGGCAGCGCCGAGCGCGATCGTAGCGGCGATGAGAAGGTGTCGCATGGGCATCTCCTTTCGGTTGCCGCGATAAGAGCGGACCTGTCTGGAACTCCGCCTGAACGGAATTGTTCGCTGCCGTTCATCTTCGCGGTGTTCCGGCGGTGTCGCCGAGTGGCTAGGATGCCGCCATGACCGTGCCGCCCGACTTCGTCCACGCCTCGCGCGACCTCGAACGCTTCCTGCTCGATGCCCGCGACCAGCTTAGCCATGCGACCACGCACCAGACCTGGCAGTCGGTGTTCGCTGTCATCGTCACCTTCCGGGCGCGCCTGACCGTGCCGCAGGTGATCGCCTTCGCCCAGGCGCTGCCACCGCTGCTCGGCGCGATGGTCCTGCTCGACTGGGATCCGAGCGTGGAGCCGAAACCCTTTGCGTCGCGGGCCGAGCTGGCGCGGGAGGCGATGGCTTTTCGCGGCGATCACAGCATCCTGCCGGAGAGCGGCATCGCCGATGTCGCCGCCGCGCTCTGGCGAAACGTCGACCGGCGCGGCTTCGAGCGCCTGCTGGAAACGCTGCCGACGGAGGCTCGGGATTTCTGGGCTGTGCCCTAAGCGTCAGGCGTTCGGCCCGCCTTCGATCTCGCTTGCCCATGCCAGCGCCGCGTCGAACTCCGCCGGCTTGAAGCTCCTGACCTCGACGAAAGGCACGAGCGGGCTCGTGATCGCGACCAGCGTCTCGATCCAGCCCTTGTCGGTGACCACGGCCTCGCGCGGGAAGCGATGCCATTGCAGGATCTTGCCGAAGCCGTAGCGCGCATCCTTGAGGCCGGCGCGGAAGGTCATGTCCTCGAAGCCGGTGAGGTCGGCGAGGATGCCGAGCTTCTCGTGGCGTTCGAGCTTGGCCTCGATCTCGGCGATCAGCCTGTCGAAATCGGGCTCGTCGAGCGTGCCGGTGATGCGGAAGGCCGCGACATGGTCGGCGGCGGGAAGGATGTCGAGCATGGCGGGCTCCTGGCGTCTGCTGGGAACAACGCAGGCGTGCGCGCGAAGTTCGCAGGCGAACCATCTTCGAAGCGAAGCGTTGGCAACAGGAGGGGGCTCAACGCACGCAAAGGAGACGATGATGGCCAATGCTGGCGGTAAGCTCGGTCCGAGCATCAAGGGCAAGGGCGACGGCACCGGCGCGACGAGCACACGGCCGACTTCCCTGCAGGATCACAAGGTGTTCTCGAACCGCGACAAGACGCAGCTCAACCGCGGCCGCGGCCTCGACGGCAAATGGATCGAGAACGAGCAGGTCTACGAGACACAGGGCAACCAGCGCTCGCAGGGCGAATAAGCCCTATTTCAACGCGATGATCAGCATCAGGAAGACGAGGATGATCAGGACCTGCTTCAGGCTCCAGTTGATCCGCCGGAGCTGTTCGGCGACCGGATCTTCCGGCTCTTCGACATCCTGATCCGGCTGCCCGACCGCAAGGAAGGCCGGGTCGTCGGCGATATCGGCTGGTCGCCAGCTGATGCTCTGCACCCGTCCATGCGCCTGTGCCGGGCGGCCATCGGCCTCCGGAGCGAGATGGAACACCGGCGGCTCGTCGTCCGGGCTGCCCTCGCGCAACCAGAGATTGGTGGTCGCGGCGAAGGAGAGGCTGCCGGCGCGGCCCTCGGCAAGGTCCTGCCGCAGGCCGGCGAACAGCGGTTGCGGCAGGAAGAGGTCGGCGGCGAGGCGATCGTCGAGATCGCCCTGTGCCCCGGCGGCAAAGCTGAGCCGCAGCAATGGCGCGCTCTCGCCGGGAAAGGAACGGATGGTCAACGACAGGTCCTGCGCCGGCTCGAGCTGGCCGATCCGG
The DNA here is from genome assembly GCF_050275675.1 of Allobosea sp. NPDC003192. Classification (NCBI taxonomy): domain Bacteria; kingdom Pseudomonadati; phylum Pseudomonadota; class Alphaproteobacteria; order Hyphomicrobiales; family Alloboseaceae; genus Allobosea; species Allobosea sp. NPDC003192. The sequence goes on along the minus strand of NZ_JBNNPK010000003.1, from coordinate 188,144 downwards.
GCGAGGTGCGCGCCATCCGGCCGGGCATGGCCCTCGATCCTGGTGGCATCGTGCAGCACGCCGTCGCGCCAATCGTGTCCGACAACTGCAACCAACCCGTCGGCCGTGAAGGCGAGCGGCTTGGCGGCATCCTGGACGAAGGCACCGGCGACGCCCGGCACTGTCATCCGCCCATCCACGATGCTGGCGCTGTCCGTCCTGTCGTTCATCCCATCCCCGCGGTGAGTCGATGCGGACGATAGCAGGTCGGCCGGGCGAAGCCAGAATGGCAAACTGTTCTACGCCGGGGGAGGAATGGGCTGCGCCGGAAAAGAAAATTTCCTTCTCCGGGCCATCCGCAAAAACCCCTTCCCGATCCGATCGTACCTTTAAAAGAACGTTTGGATTGACATGCAGAACAGCATTTCCTAGATTGCTGGTGTCGTCGGGTCACCGATGGCCGCGGAGATTTGAGCGAGCAGCTTGCGCCGCGTCACCAAACGCTAAAGCGCCACGACGTGGTCGTGGGCTCCCCAGCTTGAGGAGATGAACATGACCGGCTCCGTTCTCCGCCCTGTCGAATTCATTCGTTCGATGATGTGCTGTTGTCGCCGCTGATCCAGCGCTGACGCCGTTTCCCCGGCATCAATCCCGACATCACCGCAATACAGGGCGCCGCAATGCGGCGAAGATCGTCATGTCGTTCCAGTCCCAGATCGTTTCCAATCCGCCGGCCCGCCAGGCCTATGTCATCGAGATCGGCGAGACGCAGGCCGGTCTCGTCGCCCGTGGCGCCGATGAGCGCTTCTACACCTTCATCTCTGCGTCTGCGGCGTTCGACCGGCTCGAAGGCCAGCGCTTCGCCACGCCAGTCGCCGCCGAGTTGGCGGCACGCCAGCTCGTCCGCTCGCGTCCCGGCCTGCGGCTGGCGGCCTAAAGGAGCGCGCCGGTGACGCTGTTCGAGCAGTTGCGCGCGGCGCTCGCCGCCTGGTTCGAGCGGGCCGTGCCCGCCGAACTCGGCGAGCCGCGCTGGCAGGAGCGTTCTTTTGCCGATCTTGGCGCCGAAGAGCGCCGCCGCTCGATCCGCGAGGTGACGCTCGAGCAATTGGGCATTGCGCACTGGTCGTGCCACACGCATTTCTGAGGTCATGATGAACGCCCCCGTGAAGCCAGACGCCTTTCGCGTCGAGGCCCTGCTTCCAACGCCACCGCTTGACGCGATCATTCGCTTCGAAGCCGTCGGCAAGACCTTCGCCAGCCGCGACGGCCAAGAGCCGGTGATGGCACTCGCCGGCATCGACCTCGTCGTGCCGCGTGGCAGCATCGTCGGCGTGATCGGCCGCTCCGGCGCCGGCAAGTCGACCCTGATCCGCCTGGTCAACGGGCTGGAGCGCGCCACCTCCGGCCGCATCCTGATCGAGGGCGAGGACGTCACCAACCTGACCGAGGCCGGCTGGCGCGAGCGTCGCCGCGCCACCGGCATGGTCTTCCAGCACTTCAACCTGCTGTCCTCGCGCACGGTGTTCGACAATGTCGCCCTGCCGCTGGAGATCGCCGGTGTGCCCAGGGCGAAGATCGAGGCGCAGGTCAGCCGCCTGCTCGATCTGGTCGGCCTCTCCGACAAGCGCGAGCGTTTTCCGGCCGAGCTCTCAGGCGGCCAGAAGCAGCGCGTCGGCATCGCCCGGGCGCTCGCCACCGAGCCGAAGGTGCTGCTCTGCGACGAGGCGACCTCGGCGCTCGATCCCGAGACGACACGCGCGATCCTGGCCCTGCTCAAGCAGGTCAACCGCGAGCTCGGCATCACCATCCTGCTGATCACCCACGAGATCCCGGTGATCAAGGAAATCTGCGACCGCGTCGCGGTGATCGAGGGGGGCCATATCGTCGAGGAGGGCGAGACCTTCGAGGTGATGACAAGGCCGCGCCATCCGACCACGGCGAGTTTCGTCGAGGCGGTGACCGGCGTCGAGGTACCCGACTATCTCTCTGGCCGCATCCATAAAAAGGCACTCGCCGGCGACAGCGCCGTGCTGCGCATCGCCTTCACCGGCGAGAACGCGACGACGCCGGTGATCAGCCGCCTCAGCGCCGTCATCGGCGTCGACGTCAACATCCTCGCCGGCCGCATCGACGCGATCGGCGACAAGCCCTTCGGCAGCCTGCTGGTCTCGGTGCCGGCGAGCGAGCCCGAACTTGCCGCCGTCTTCGGCGCGCTGAAATCCCTCGGTCTCAAGGCGGAGCTGGTCGGCCATGTCTCCTGAACTCATCCGTCTGATCATCGAGGCGACCGGCGACACGCTGCTGATGGTCGCGATCGCCGCCGGCCTCGGCACCGCGCTCGGCCTGCCGCTCGGCGTCTTCCTCGCCACCAGCAGGAAGGGCGAGCTCTTCGCCGCGCCCGCGGTCAATGCGGTGCTCGGCGCGCTGGTCAATGCGACGCGCTCGACACCCTTCATCATCCTGGTCGTCGCGATCATCCCCTTCACTCGGCTGATCGCCGGCACCTCGATCGGCACCTTTGCCGCGACCGTGCCGCTGACCGTGGCGGCGACGCCGTTCATCGCCCGCCTGATCGAAGGCGCCATCCGCGAGGTCGATCAGGGCTTGGTCGAGGCGGCCCGCTCGATGGGCGCGACCCCGCTGCAGATCGTGCGGAAGGTGCTGGTGCCCGAGGCGTTGCCGGCGATCGTGCTCGGCCTGACGCTGGCGCTGGTCAGCCTGCTCGGCTTCTCGGCCATGGTCGGCGCGGTCGGCGGCGGCGGGCTCGGCGATCTCGGCATCCGCTATGGCTATCAGCGTTTCATGCCGGATGTGATGGCGATCGTCGTCGCCGTGCTGATCGTCCTCGTCCAGACCGTGCAGAGCGTCGGCGACCGCCTCTCGCGCCGCCTCAACAAGCGCCTGCGTCACGCCTGACCCCCTTCCGCTTCCAGCCCGTTCAGTTCACCAAGGAGCTACCATGTCCACCCTTCTCAGCCGTCGCCTCGCGCTCGGTCTTGCCGCTTCGTTCGTCCTCGCCGCCCCGGCGCTCGCCCAGCAGAACCAGGTCGTCCGCATCGGCGCCTCGCCCGGCCCGCATGCCGAGATCCTCGAGAAGGTGAAGCCGATCGCAGCCAAGAACGGCCTCGACCTCAAGATCATCGAGTTCTCCGACTATGTCGTGCCGAACCAGGCGCTGGCGGCCGGCGAGCTCGAGGCGAATTCCTTCCAGAACCAGCCCTATCTCGACAACCAGGTGAAGGATCGCGGCTTCAAGCTGGTCAGCGTCGGTCTGACCGTGAACTTCCCGCTCGGCATCTACTCCTCGAAGTACAAGAGCTGGGCCGAGGTGCCGGACGGCGCCACCGTCGCGATCCAGAACGACCCGACCAATGGCGGCCGCTCGCTGCTGCTGCTGCAGGACAAGGGCGCGATCAAGCTCAAGGACGGCGTCGGCTTCAAGCCGAGCGTCGCTGACATCGTCAGCAACCCGAAGAAGCTGAAGATCATCGAGATCGAGGCCGCCCAGACGCCGCGCTCGCTCGCCGACGTCGCCGCTGCCGCAATCAACACCAACTACGCCGTCGACGCCAAGATCGAGCCGACCTCTGCGATCCTGCGCGAGGATCCCAAGGGCCCCTATGTCAACCTGATCGCCGTGCGCGAGGCCGACAAGGACAAGCCCTGGGTCAAGGCGCTGCTCGCCTCCTATCACACCCCCGAGATCAAGGCCTTCGTCGCCGAGCGCTTCAAGGGCTCAGTCCTCGCCGGCTGGTAAGGCTCCTCCCCCCGGGCCGTGGTCACGGCCGGGCACCTGCCCCGGAAGCGCAAGCTTCCGGGGTTTTTCGTTTGTCAGACCGACAGATACTGCGCCCTGACCGCCTCATCCGCCTTGAGCTCGTCCATCGTACCGGTGAAGCGGATCAGGCCCTTCTCGATGATGGTGGCGCGGTCGGCGACCGAGCCGGCGAAGTGCAGGTTCTGCTCGGAGATCAGCACCGAGAGCCCTTCGCCCTTCAGCGCCAGGATGGTCTTGGCCATCTCCTCGACGATCACCGGCGCGAGGCCTTCGGAGGGCTCGTCGAGCAGGACGAGCTTGGGATTGCCCATCAATGTGCGGGCGATGGTCAGCATCTGCTGCTCGCCGCCGGACATCGCCCCGCCCGGCCGGTCGCGCATGCGGCCGAGATTGGGGAATAGCTGGAACAGCCGCTCCGGAGTCCAGTGCGGCGCGCCCTCGCGCTTCGGCCGCTGCGCGACGGAGAGGTTCTCCATCACGCTGAGCTCGGAGAAGACGCGGCGCTCCTCCGGGACATAGCCGATGCCGAGGCGGGCGATCTCGAAGGGCTCGCGCCCGACGATGGTGTGCCCCTCGAAAGTGACGCGGCCGGCCTGCGGCGGCACCAGCCCCATCACCGCCTTCATCGTCGTCGACTTGCCGGCGCCGTTGCGGCCCATCAGGGCCAGCACCTCGCCGCGCCCCATCGAGAATCCGACGCCGTGCAGGATATGGGCGCGGCCGTAATAGGCATTGAGCCCTTCGATCTCGAGCATCAGTGGCCTCCCGAGGTCGCGCCGGAGCCAAGATAGACCGCGCGCACGGCCGGATCGTTGCGGACTTCCTCGGCCCGGCCCTTGGCGATCAGCTTGCCGCGGTCGAGCACCAGGATCGCGTCGGAATGGGCGAAGACCACGTCCATGTCGTGCTCGGTGAACAGCACGGCGATGCCGCGCTCCCGGGCGATCTCGGCGGTCAGCGCCATCAGCGCGATGCGCTCGCGCGGGGCCATGCCGGCGGTCGGTTCGTCCATCAGCAGGAGCTTGGGCTTGTTGGCGATCGCGACCGCGAGCTCGACCCGTTTCAGGTCGCCATAGGCGAGGACGCCGCAAGCGCGCTCGGCCTGGTCGAGCATGCCGACCTGCTTCAGCAAGGCGTCGGCCTCGGCGACATGGCGGTCCTTGGCCCGCCCGAACAGCGTCCAGGTCTCGCCGGCATGCGAGATCAGCGCCATCTGCACGTTCTCGCGCACGCTCATCGAGGCGAAGGTCGCGGTGATCTGGAAGGTGCGCCCGACCCCGAGCCGCCAGACCTCGCGCGGCTTCAGCCCGGTGATCGTCCTGCCGTCGAAGATGACCTCGCCGCGGTCGGACGGGAGCTGGCCGTTCAGCATGTTGAAGCAGGTCGTCTTGCCGGCGCCGTTGGGGCCGATCAGCGCCAAGAGCTTGCCGGCCTCGACCTCGAAGCTGACATCGTCGACGGCGCGCACGCCGCCGAAGGACTTGCCGAGATTGCGGACTTCGAGGACCGGGCTCATCGGGCGGGCTCCGGCGTAGCGGTGACGGGCGGAGCGGGCTCGGCCTCGCGGCGCCGTTCCGACAAAGCGAGCGCCGTCCCGACGAGTCCGCGCGGGAACAGGATGACGAGCAGGACGATCGAGGCGCCCATGACGAAGCGCCAGTACATCGTCGCCTTCATCAATTGCTCCTGCAGGCCCATGAAGGCGAAGGCGCCGACGATCGGGCCCGACACGGTCTGGACGCCACCGAGCAGCACCATCAGCAGGCCGTCGACCGAGCGCGGGATCGCCATATAGGTCGGGAAGACCGAGCCCTTGAAGAAGGCGAAGAGGGCGCCGGCGATGCCGGCCGCAAACGCGGCGATGATGAAGGCGATCCACTGGATGCGCATCACCGGCAGGCCGATCGCCTCGGCCCGCAGCGGGCTGTCGCGCCCGGCCCGCAAGGCATAGCCGAAGGGCGCGAAGACGACGATGCGCAGGACAAGGATCGCGGCGACGCAGACCGCCAGCGCGAGATAATAGTAGACCAGCTTCGGAGCCGCCCAGGCCGCCGGCCAGACACCGAGGATGCCGTTGTCGCCGCCGGTGAGATCGACCCATTGGAAGGCGGTCGCCCAGGCGATCTGGGCGAAGGCGAGCGTCAGCATGGCCAGGTAGACGCCGGAGAGCCGGACGCAGAACCAGCCGAAGACGAAGCCGGCGATACCGGCGAGGAAGGGCGCGAAGGCCAGCGCCGGCAGCATCGGCATGCCCAACCATTTCACAGCGAGCGCCGCGCCATAGGCGCCGAGGCCGAAATAGGCGGCGTGGCCGAAGGAGGCCATGCCGCCCGGGCCCATCATGAAGTGCAAGGACGCTGCAAACAGCGCAAAGATCGAGAGCTCGGTCAGCGTCAGCAGCCAGTGGTCGGCGACGACAAAGGGCGCGACCAGCAGCACGGCGAGCGCGGCGAGGCCGATCAGCTTGACGTTGTGGCTGGCGGGCAGGAGCAGCGGCTCGACCGGGCCATGGGCATGGGCGCTGCCGACCGGGCGCTTGCCCATCAGGCCGTAGGGCTTGATCACGAGGACGACGGCCATCACCAGGAAGACCAGCACCAGCGTGATCTTCGGGAAGATCAGGATGCCGAAGGCGTGGATGATGCCGATCAGCACGGCCGCGAGATAGGCGCCGGTGACGCTGCCGAGCCCGCCGACGACCACGACGACGAAGGCTTCCGAGATCATCGAGAGGTCCATGTGCAGGTTCACCGCCTCGCGCGGGAGCTGCAGCGCGCCGCCGAGCGCGGCAAGGCCGGCGCCGAAAGCGAAGACCGAGGTGAAGAGCAGGCGCTGGTTGACGCCGAGCGCGCCGACCATCTCGCGGTCCTGCGTCGCGGCGCGCACCAAAGTGCCCCAGCGCGTCTTCTGGAACAGGAACCAGAGCAGGCCGAGCATGATCGGCCCGACCACGATCAGGAAGAGCTCATAGCTCGGGAAGCGGCTGCCCATCAGCACGACGAAGCTCTTGAAGCCGGGCGCGCGCGGGCCGAGCTTGTCTTCCGGCCCCCAGATGCCGAGCGCGATGTCCTGCACCATCAGCACCAAGCCGAAGGTGGCGAGCAGCTGAAACAGCTCCGGCGCCTGGTAGATCCGGCGCAGGATCACGATCTCGACGAGGGCGCCGAGCACCGCGACGATCAGCGCTGCCAGCAGCACGCCACCCCAGAAGCCGAGCGCATCGGCTGGGCCGAAGCGGGACACCAGCGTGAAGGCGAGATAGGCGCCGAGCATATAGAAGGAGCCATGCGCGAAGTTCACGATCCGCGTCACGCCGAAGATGATCGACAGCCCGCAGGCGACGAGGAAGAGCGACGAGGCCGAGGCCAGGCCGTTGAGCGTCTGCGCGAAGATCAGGTCGATCATGCGAGGTCCCGTCGAAACAACCGAAAAAGGGGCGCAATCCTCCCGCGGCCGCAGCAGAGGTGCCGCGGCTGGGTCAGCCATAGTGTAGATCAGGTCGGAGCTGGCGCTTAGCCCGCCGGGCGAAGCGCCTTCACCTCTGCATCCGAAGGCAGGTATTTGGCGCCGTCGGCATAGCGCCAGTCGACCATGACGCCCTTGCCGTCCTTGACCGCGGTCTTGCCGACATAGGCGCCGAGCGTCGCCTGGTGGTCGGAGGCGCGGAACTCGACCGGGCCGAAGGCCGAGGTGAACTTCAGCCCCTTCATGGCATCGATGAGCTTCTCGTTGTCGGTCGTGCCCGCCTTGGCGATGCCGGCGGCGATGGCGTTCATGGTGTCGAAGCCGACGACCGAGCCGAGGCGCGGATAATCGTTGTACTTCGCCTTGTAGGCATCGCGGAACTTGACGTGATCCGGCGTCTGGATGTCGGCATGCGGATAGCCGGTGACGATCCAGCCGACCGGCGTCTCGGCTCCGAGCGGGTCGAGATATTCAGGCTCGCCGGTGAGCATCGAGACCACCGTCCGGCCTTCGAACAGTCCGCGGGTGTTGCCCTGGCGCACGAAGTTCGAAAGGTCGGCGGCAAAGGTGACGTTGAAGATCGCATCGGGCTTGGCCGCCTCGATCGCCTGCACGGTCGCGCCGGCGTCGATGCGGCCGAGCGCAGGGAACTGCTCGGCGACGAACTCGACATCGGGCTTGGCCTTCTTCAAGAGCTCCTTGAACCACTTCACTGCCGACTGGCCGTACTCGTAGTTCGGCGCCACCGTCGCCCATTTCTTGGCCGGGAGCTTGGCCGCTTCCTCGACCAGCATCGCCGCCTGCATGTAGGTCGAGGGCCGCAGGCGGAAGGTGTAGCGATTGCCCTTGGCCCAGACGATCGCGTCCGAGAGCGGCTCGGAGGCGACGTAGAGCCGCTTGTTCTGCAGGGCGTAGTCGGCGATGGCGAGGCCGACATTGGAGAGAAAGCCGCCCGAGAGCAGGTCGACCTTCTCGGCGTTGATCAGCTCGCCGGCGAGGCGCACCGAATCCTCCGGCTTGCCGGCATCGTCGCGGAACAGGGTCTCGATCTTGCGGCCGAGCACGCCGCCGCCGGCGTTGACCTGCTCCAGCGCCAGTTCCCAGCCCTGGCGATAGGGCTTCAGGAAGGCCGGCTGCGAGGTGTAGCTGTTGATCTCGCCGATCTTGATCGGCGCGCTCTGGGCGCGCAGCAGCGACGGCGTGGTCAGCGCGACGGCGCCGAGCGCAGCTCCGCTGACGAATTGGCGACGGTCCATTCGGTGGCTCTCCCGTTGATCGCTCGTCTTACGCATCCACAGCCCCTCGCTGCGCGATTTCCTACCCTAGGCCAGCGCAGCGCACTGCAACAAGCCGAGGCGGAAATTCGTTTGTATGCGTATGAAATTTCGACTGCGTTTCGCAGTTTGTCAATCGTCCAAAAACAGGCAGCTGCATTGGACGGGCGAACCCGCTGGCTCGTCGGCATCTCAGACGCCGCGGCGAACGCTCAGCCGAACATCTCCGCGATGGTCTCCTCGCCGATGGCGAAGGCTGTCGATGCGCCTGTTCCCGAGGTGACGATGACCAGGCTGGTCCGATCGGCGATGCGCTCGCGCAGCATCGGCCGGTCTGGCTGGCTGGCATAGGTGCCGAGCCAGCGCGCCTCGACCGGCGGACGGGCGCCGAACACCGCCTGGTATTCGTCGAGCATCAGCTCGTCGACGCCGGTATCGCCGAACGGGTCGGGCGTTGCCGCATAGTGATGGGAATCGCCGACGACGCGCGTGCCGTCGGCCGAGGCGACGACGATCAGGTGGATGCCGTTGGCGAGCTGCTCCGGCTGCTCGCGCTCGATCCGGGCGCGCAGGGCTGCGGCTTCCGGCAATTCGGCATAGCCGAGATAACGCACGACCGAGAGGTCGGACATCACGGCGCAGGGCAGGTCCGGACCGGCAGCGGCGGTCCGCACCCGCAGCATCTGCAGCTTGCAGCGGGTCAGCTGTGGATAGGCGGCCTTGAGCTCGTCGGCATAGAGGCCGGTGAAATCGTCGCCCGGGCAGATGATCGCGGCGTCCGCCTGCAGGCGCCCCGCCGACGTCTCGATCGCCGGCAGTGCCACGCCATGCACGGTCGTTCCGCGCAGGATGGTGACGCCCCAATCGCGTTCGAGATGGGCGGCGAGCAGCGGGATCGCCTCGCGCGATTCGACACGCAGCTCGTAGGGGCTCCACAGCACCGCCTGCTGACCGACGAGGAAGGGAAAGCGCGCGCCGAGCGCCGGGCCGGCAACCAGCTCGCAATCCTCCCCCATCTCAGTCGCGAGGAAGGCTTCGAGCGTCGCCACCGTCTCCGGCCGGCGGGCGGTGACGCAGACCCCGGCATGGGCGACGGCGATTCCGGCCTTCGGCGCGATCTCGGCCCAGATGTCGCGCGAGCGTCGCGCCCGCTGCCAGGTCTGGCCGGCCTGCTGACCGGTCACCGAGACGAAGCCGAAATTGCGGATCGAGGCGCCGTTCGCCTGCGCGTCGCGATCGATGATCACGACCTTCAGCCCGCGCTTTGCCGCCGCAAGCGCATGGGCTAGGCCGACGATACCGGCACCGACGATGGCGAGATCGAAATTGCGCTCCACTGCAGCTCCTCCGGGCGCTGCGATTCAAACGCCGCAGTCGACAGCCCGCTTATTGCACCGGCGGGCTTGCGTCGAGATGCGCTCAGGAGCGCCCGCCATCGACCGAGAGTATCTGCCCGGTCACCCAGCCCGCATGCTCGGAGAGGAAGAACAGGCTGGCATGGGCGATGTCCTCGGCCGTACCGAGCCGGCGGGTGTGAATGCCCTCGATCAATCGCTTCTGGCCGTCCGGTCCGTAGGACTCCCATTGCCGCTCGGTCGCCGGATTGGAGCGGACGAAACCGGGCGCGACCGAATTCACGGTAATGCCGTCAGGGCCGAACTCCCAGGCGAGCTGCTTGGTGAGGCCGACCAGCGCGTGCTTGGCGCTGGCATAGGCCTGTATGCCGGTGAGACTCGGCCGCAGCCCCGCCCCGGAGGAGATGTTGACGATGCGGCCGTACCCGGCCTGCTTCATCGCCGGAGCCGCTGCCTGCGACAGGAAGAAGGCGGCGTCGACATTGGCGGCGAAGACGGCGCGCCAGTCGCCCTCGGAGATCTGCTCGATCGGCCGGCCGACCTGACCGCGTACGCCGCCGGCAGCATTGACCAGCAGGTCGAGCCGACCTTCTGTCGCGAGGATCGCGTCGACCAGCTCCTTGGCGGCCTCCGGACTGCCGAGATCGGCGACATGTGCCTTCGCGCCGAGAGCATCCGCGCTGGCGGCGACGCCCTCGGCGTCGAGATCGGCGAGATGAACTTTCGCGCCGGCTTCAGCCAGCGCGGCGGCGATGGCGCGGCCGATACCCTGGGCGGCCCCGGTGACGAGGGCTACGCGGTCGTCGAAGCGGATTTGCATTGGTCGATCAATACCTTCAGCGTCTCGAACGACATCGGACGGCGGCCCTCCTCGATGTCCTGGATCAGGGCGACCAGCAGTTCGAGCGCAGGCGTTGCGACACCGACCTCGCGGCCGAGCCGCGAGATGATGCCGATCTGCGGCTGGCCTTCGGTCTTGCGCTTGCGCACGGCGAGATCGCGCCAGATGCCGGAATGGGTCTTGGCGGTCTTCGAGGTATAGTCGGCGAGCCAGGCGATCGTCTCGACCTGCGGACCCTCCGGCGCACCCGGCGCGAACACAGCGGGGTCGAAATCGCCGAATCCGAGCGAGGTGACGCCGCGCGCCGCCGCGACCGCGCCGACTTCCCGTCCGAGCGCCAGCCAGACCGGCAGCCGCTCCGGATCGGCGAAGTTCGCCGACATCGAGTCATTGGTCAGGGCTGTCCCGAACAGCATCGCGCCATAGGCGAGCTTGCCCCAGAGATAGCCGTAGATGTTGTCGGTCAGGATCGCGTCCGGCTCGAAGATCGCAAGCAGCCGGTGCATCTCGCGCACCCGGTCGGTCATCGCGCCGTCGAGCTCGCCGACGACCACGGCGCCGCGATTGCCGTAAAGGATCTCGCCCGGTCCGTGCCAGTCGGCGCCGAAATTGACGAAGCAGCCCACGGTCCGATTCTCGCCGACCGCCTTGGCGATGGTGATCTCGTTCAGCCCGTTCTGGGCCGAGAGCACGAAGCCGTCAGCGGCAAGATGCGGCTTCAGGGCGGAGAGTGCTGACTCAGTGGCGCCTGCCTTCACCGCCAGCACGATGCGCGAATAGCGGCCGGTCAGCTCCTGCGGCGTCACCGCCGGTACCACCTGCCGGAATTCCTCGACCGGCCCGGTGATCGCCAGCCCCGTCGTCCGGCAGGCCTCGACATGCTCGGGCACGATGTCGACCAGCAGCACCGGCACGCCGGCCCTTGCCCAGTAGGCGCCGAGCGTGCCGCCGATCGCGCCGGCGCCCCAGATCAGGATGGGTTCGCCACTCATGCCTGCCCCATCACCTCGACATCGGCATGGGTCGCGACATGGACGAGCCCGTCCGGCGTCACCCATCCCCGATACATGCCCTCGGAATTATAGGGCGCGATGATCGCGCCATCGGCGCCGACGGCGACGAGCCCGGCGCCGATCCTGTGCGTGGTCAGTTCGGCAATGGCGCGGTCGGCCGCGTCCTTCAGGGAAAGGCCGGCATAGCCGATCAGCGATGCTATCTCGTGGCCGATGCAGTAGCGGATGAAGAATTCGCCCTTGCCGGTGCCCGAGACGGCGCAGCGTCCGTCGCGAGCATAGGTGCCGGCGCCGATGATCGGGGAATCGCCGACGCGCCCGGCCGGCTTGTTGGTGTAGCCGCCCGTGGAAGTGGCGGCGGCGAGATGGCCGTTGGTGTCGAGCGCGACCGCACCGACGGTGCCGTGCTTTTCGGCCTCACTCGCCTCGTCGGCCGTGCCGACGAGCTCGCGGATCTTCATCGAGGCCAGGTTCTTGCGCCGCCGCTCGGTCGAGAAATACTCGTTCTCGACGATATCGAGCCCTTCGGCTTGGGCGAAGGCGTCGGCGGCCGGGCCGGCCAGCAGCAGCGGATCGCCGCGATGCATCAGCGCCTTGGCGGCGCTGATGGGATTGCGGATGCGCTTGACCGCGCAGAGCGCCCCAGCGGCCAGCGTCGAGCCGTCCATGATCGAGGCGTCGAGCTCATGCTCGCCATCGGCATTGAAGGCGGCGCCGTGGCCGGCGTTGAAATGGACGGAATCCTCCATCACCAGCACGGCGGCCTCGACGGCGTCGACCGCGCTGCCGCCCTTGGCGAGGACCGTCCAGCCGGCCCGCAACGACTTGGCGAGATGGGCCTTGGCCTCGGCCCATTCGGCGTCGCTCATCTCGGCCTTGGGCAAGGTGCCGCAGCCGCCATGGATGGCGAGGGCGATGGTCATGCTGGGTTATCCTCGACATGAATCCTTCTCCCCTCGGGGGAGCAGGTGTCTGCGAAGCAGACGGATGAGGGCGGTACGACTGGGTGAGAGCCGGACAGGTTGCGCTTGTCCTTCCCTCATCCGTCAGCGCTTCGCGCTGCCACCTTCTCCCCCGGAGGGGAGAAGGAAGAACAGGCTCACTTCGCCGGCTTGATGTCCATCGCGAGGGTGTCTTCATCGACGCGCGGGCGGATCGTCACCTTGGCCTTCTGCATCGCCCAGGCCGAGCCGACCGCCACGATCGGCAGGCGCGGCCGGTCCTTGGCGACGATGGCGTTGGCCTGCGAGAGCAGGTCGTTGCGCTTGGCCTCATTCATCTCGACGGCGGCGTCCTCGATCAGCTTGTCGAGCTCGGCGTTCTTGTAGCCCAGCACATTGAAGGCGCCGAGCTTCTTGGCCGGGTCGTTCGAATGCACCACCGAGGACAGCGTGTAGTTCGCCTCGCCCGTCAGCGTGCCCCAGCCCGACATCGACATCGAGAACTCGCCGCGCAGGCGCGCCGGGAAGAACACGGCGCCGGGCTGGGCATTGGCGTTCACCTCGATGCCGATACGCGCCAGCATCTGGGCGATCGAGGTGCCGACCTGGCGATCGCCCGGCAGGCGGTCATTGGTGAAGGAGAACGAGACCTTGAAGCCGTTCGGATAGCCGGCCTCCTCCATCAGCTTCTTCGCCTTGGCGAGATCCGGCTTCAGCGGCGGCAGGCTCTTGTTGTAGCCTGCGATATCGGGCGTCACCAGCTGGTTGACCGGAGCGCCGAGCCCTTCCATCGCGATCTCGGCCAGCGCCGGCCGGTCGATGGCGAGGTCGATCGCTTCGCGTACCTTGGCATCCTGCAGCGGATTCTTGGGCAGGGCCGAGCCGTCCTTGGCGCTGACCTGCGGGGACTTGTCCCGCATGTCGAGCTCCATGTTGAAGACATAGACCGTGTCGATCGTGGCAACCGAGAGCTTGGCGTCGCGCTTCAGCGTCGGCACGTCGGAAGCAGGCGCGCGCACGATGATGTCGACCTGGCCGGCCTTGAGCTGGGCGACGCGGGCGGCATCGTTCGGCAGTTCCTTGCGCAGCACGCGCTGCCACGGCTCCTTCTCGCCCCAGTAGCCGTCGAAGCGCTCGAGCACGAGCTGGTCCTTCGGAGTCCAGGAGACGAATTTGTAGGGGCCGGTACCGATCGCCGCCTTGCCGGTGTTGAAGGCGTCGTTGGCATTGTCCTTGGTCAGCCCGGCCGCCGCCTTGTGCGAGACGATGAACAGGCGGATGAAATCATTCGGCAGGTTCGGCGCCGGCCCGTCGGTGACGATGTGGACGGTGAGCGGATCGACGATCTTCACCTCCTTGACGCGCCGGACATAGATCGTCGTCGGGTTCGGGCCGGCGACGACCGGGATGCGCTCGATCGAGAACTTGACGTCCTCGGCAGTGAAGTCGGAACCGTCATGGAACTTGACGTTCGGACGCAGCTTGAACTCCCAGACGGAGGGCTCGATCGCCTTCCAGCTCGTGGCCAGGCGCGGCTCGATCTGCAGCTTGTCGCCCGACCAGGTCAGCGTGTCGAAGACATGCTTCAACGCCTCGGCATGGGTGCCGGTCGCGGTGAAATGCGGGTCGATCGATTCAGGCCCGGCGCGCACGCCGATGGTCAGCGTCTGCGCCGTCGCGGCGCCGGAAAGCGGCAACCCGATCAGGGCCGCGAGAGCGGCGGTCCGCCAGAGCGGGGACCGATGCGACAAAGGCTTGGTCATGTTGAGGTCCCTTCGGGTTCGAGATCGGCAGGCCAGGTCGGGGAGGCGATCACCATCTTGTCCATCAGCTCGCAGAGCTGCTTCTGCTCGGCTTCGGTCAGCACCGAGAGCATTGCGGTCTGCTGGCTGACCATCATCGGCATGGTCTCCTCGAAGATGGCGCGCCCGGCAGGCGTCAGCGCCAGCACGTAGCTGCGCAGATCGTCCGGATCGGTCTCGCGCTTGAGCAGGCGCCGCTGCAGCAATTTCTGGATCGCGCGTGAAAGCGTGTTCTTCGGCAGGCCGGAGGAGGAGACGATGTTCTTGGCGGCGACGCCGCCCTTGAGTCCGACCGCGTAAAGCGCGACGAATTCCGGCCGCACCAGCCCATAGCGCGTCTCGATCCAGCGATAGACCGGGTCATTGAAGCGGAAGGCAATGAAATTGAGCCGGAACGACAGCCAGCAGGGATTGTCCCAGAGCTTGGTGACGGTCAGCGGATCGAGCTCGCGTAGCGCCGACTCGCGATCGCTGTCGAGCTTGGACAAGGAAGTCGGGGCGCGTGCCATCTCGGACATCCAATTTAGTTCCATATGGAACTTGACGGTCCCGTATGCCGCTGTCAAGGATGACGCGGTTTCGCCGAAACGCAAGGATCAGGCCGTGCTCGTCGCCCGGATGAACTGGATGCAGATCGAGGACCAGGCGAAGCGCGACGATCGCTGCGCGCTGCCGCTCGGCTGCGTCGAGCAACACGCTTATTTGAGCCTCGCCACCGACGCGATCCTGTCAGAGCGTGTCGCGGCGGAAGCCGCCGAGCCGCTCGGCATTCCGGTCTTCCCGGTGCAGGCCTATGGCATGACGCCGGGCTTCACCGCCTATCCCGGCACGATCTCGCTGCGGATGAGCACCTATATCGCGCTGCTCGAGGACCTGCTCGAAGGCGTCTACCGCTCCGGGTTTCGTCGCATCGTGCTGGTCAACGGCCATGGCGGCAATGCGCCGGTGATGACGGCGGTGACCGAATGGATGGGCCGGCGGCCCGATGCCAGCGTCAAGATGCACAATTGGTGGGCGGGGCCGCGCTTCCAGGCGGCAGTGAAGGCGGTCGACCCGGCCGCCTCGCACGCCTCCTGGATGGAGAACTTCCCCTGGACCCGCCTCGAAGGCGTGACCTTGCCGGACGCAGTGAAACCGCCCTTCGACGCCGCGCTCTACCAGGCCGCCAATCCGCAACGGAAGCGCGAGATCCTCGGTGACGGCAATTTCCACGGCCGCTACCAGCGCCCGGACGAGGAGATGCTGGCGCTCTGGGCGGTTGGGGTCGAGGAGACGCGCGCAGTGATGGTCGAGAGCTGGCCGTGAGATCAGCAATGGGGCGGCACGGATGCTGACCCATATCATCGAGCGCGTCCTGCAGGCGCTCGCCGTCATGCTCGTCATGTCGGCGCTGGTCTTCGTCGGCGTCTACGCCATCGGCAACCCGATCGACGTGCTGATCGGCCCCGATGTCAGCCAGGACATCCGGCTCGATACCATTGCCCGCTACGGGCTCGATAAGCCGCTCTGGGAACAGTATTTCACCTTCCTTGGCCGCGTCCTGCACGGCGATTTTGGCCGCTCCTTCGTCTTCGGCATGCCGGTGCTGGAACTCATCCTGTCGCGCCTGCCGGCGACGCTGGAGCTGACGCTGGCGGCCGTGTTCGGCGCGGCGTTGATCGGCATCCCCGCCGGCATCTATGCCGGCTATCGGCCGGACAACCCGCTCTCCAAGCTGATCATGGCGCTCTCGATCCTCGGCTTCTCGGTGCCGACCTTCTGGATCGGTCTCGTCCTGATCATGACCTTTGCGGTCGAGCTGCAATGGTTGCCGGCCGGCGGGCGCGGCGAGACCGCCTCGCTCTTCGGCGTCGAATGGAGCTTCCTGACGCTGAACGGCCTCTCGCATCTGCTGCTGCCGGCGCTGAACCTCGCCTTCTTCAAGCTCGCTCTGATGACGCGCCTGGCCCGGGCCGGCACGCGCGAGGTCATGCTGACCGACACGGTGAAGTTCGCCCGCGCCGCCGGCATTTCGGAGGGCGTCATCCTGCGCCGACATGTGCTGCGCCTGATCTCGATCCCGCTCGTCACCGTCTTCGGTCTCGAATTCGCCTCGACGCTTGCCTTCGCGGTGGTGACCGAGACGATCTTCTCCTGGCCGGGCATCGGCAAGCTGATCATCGACTCCATCCAGTCGCTCGACCGGCCGGTGATGGTCGCCTATCTGATGCTGGTCGCCTTCGTCTTCATCATGATCAACTTTCTGGTCGACCTGACCTATTTCGCGCTCGATCCGCGCTTGCGGAAGGGACGGGCGTGATGCGGACGGAGTCGCCGATCGCCCGCTTCTGGAGCGAGTTCAGGGAAAGCCGCCTCGCCGTCGCGGCGCTCGTCGTCGTCGTGCTGATGATCGGCGTCGCCCTGCTCGCGCCACTGATCGCGCCGCAGAACCCCTACGACCTCGCCAATCTCGTTCTCTCCGACGCCCGCCGCCCGCCGGGCTATGTCGGCTCGGGCGGCTACACCCACTGGCTCGGGACCGATGCGCAGGGGCGCGACCTGCTCTCGGCCATCCTCTATGGCCTGCGGATCTCCCTGCAGATGGGGCTGGTCGCCGGCGCGATCGCCTTCAGCATCGGCGTGACGCTCGGCATCGCCGCCGCCTATCTCGGCGGAAGGCGCGAGGCCTTCATCATGCGTGTCATCGACCTGCAGCTCGCCTTCCCGGCGATCCTGCTGGCATTGGTGATCTCGGCGCTGCTCGGCCAGGGCAAGGCGCAGCTCATCACCGCGCTGGTCGCAGCGCAATACGCCTATTTCGCCCGCACCGCCCATGGCGCGGCCTCGGCCGAGCGCGGCAAGGACTATGTCGAGGCGGCGCTCTCGACGCCGCTGCCGGCGCGGCAGGTGATTTGGCGTCATATCCTGCCGAACTGCCTGCCGCCGCTGATCGTGGTCGTGACGGTGCAGGTCGCCAGCGCTATCGCGCTGGAGGCGACCCTCTCCTTCCTCGGCGTCGGCCTGCCGGTGACCGAGCCATCGCTGGGCTCGCTGATCGCCAACGGCTTCCAGTACATGCTGTCCGGCCGCTACTGGATCTCGATCTATCCGGGCCTCGCGCTGATCCTGCTGATCGTCGCGATCAACCTCGTCGGCGACCAGATTCGCGACCAGGTCAATCCGAGGCTGAAGCGATGAGCACGGGCGCGGCCGCAGCGCCGCTGCTCGAAGTCCGCGACCTCACCACACAGTTCCTGACCCGCGCCGGCGTGGTGAAGGCGGTCGATGGCGTCTCCTTCTCGCTGCGCCGTGGCGAGGTCATGGGTCTCGTCGGCGAATCCGGCTCAGGAAAAAGCGTCACCGGCTTCTCGATCATCGGCCTGATCGACCCGCCCGGCCGCGTCGCCGGTGGCTCGGTCAAGCTCGAAGGCCATGAACTCGTCGGATTGTCGCCGGACGAATTGCGAAAGCTGCGCGGCCGCGTCGTCTCGATGGTCTTCCAGGACCCGCTGATGACGCTGAACCCGGTCCTGACGATCGGGGAGCAGATCCGGCTGGCGCTGGAGGCGCATGAGAAGGTCTCCGCCGCCGAGGCACGCCGACGCGCCATCGCAGGCCTCGCCCAGGTCCGCATCCCGCGCCCCGAGGCGACGGTCGACTTCTACCCACACCAGCTTTCCGGCGGCATGCGCCAGCGCGTTGCCATCGCGATCGCCCTGCTGCATCGGCCGAAGCTGATCATCTGCGACGAGCCGACGACGGCGCTCGACGTCTCGATCCAAGCCGAGATTCTGGCTGAGATGAAGGAGCTCGTCGCCGAGCTCGGCACCGCGCTGATCTGGATCAGCCATGACCTCGCCACTGTCGCCTCGATCGCCCAGCACGTCGCGGTGATGCGGCTCGGCAAGATCGTCGAGGCCGGCCCGACGCTGGAGGTGCTGACGCGCCCGCAGCACGCCTATACCCGTGCGCTGCTCGATGCGCTGCCTTCGCGGGCCAAGCCTGGCGAGTTGCTACTGCGCGGCGGCGGCGTGCCCGATGCCGCCCCGCCCGCCCGCAAGCCGGCGGCAGCCGCTGCCGCGCCGGTGCCCGGCGCTCCCTATTTCGTTGCCGATCGCGTCAGCAAGCGCTTCGAGGCGCGGCCCGGCGCGCTGCGCAGTCTCGGCCAGAAGTTCGGCCTCATACAACCTCCGCCCGCCGTGATGGCGGTCGACGAGGTCAGCCTGATCGTGCCGCGCGGCGAGGCGCTCGGGCTCGTCGGCGAATCCGGCTCGGGCAAGTCGACGCTCGGGCGCATGGTCGCCGGCATCTACGCCCCCTCCTCCGGCACCGTCCGTTTCGAGGGCCGGCCGGTGATGAGCGCGGGGGCCGAACCGAAGAAGCTGACGACCCGGGTCCAGACGATCTTCCAGGACCCGTTCGCCTCGCTCAATCCGCGCATGCGGATCGGTGACGGCATCGCTGAGGGCCCGCTCGCACATGGGCTGGTCAGCAAGGCCGACAGCGCGGCTTATGTCCGCGACTGGCTCGCCGCGGTCGGGCTCGACCCGGCCTTCGCGGACCGCTATCCGCACCAGTTCTCCGGCGGTCAGCGCCAGCGCGTCGCGATTGCCCGGGCGCTCGCCATGCAGCCCGATCTCGTCGTCTGCGACGAGCCTGTCGCCTCGCTCGACGTCTCGATCCAGGCGCAGATCATCAACCTCCTGATGCGTCTGAGGGCCGAACTCGGCCTGACCCTGATCTTCATCTCGCACGACCTCTCGGTGGTCAGGCATCTCTGCGACCGGGTCGCGGTGATGTATCGCGGCCGCATTGTCGAGGAGGGGCCGGCGGGCGAGGTCTACGACAACCCGCAGCACGACTACACCAAGCGGCTGCTCGCGGCCGTGCCGGTGCTGCCCGAAGCGGCGGCCTGAATAGGAGAGACGCCATGACCGAACTCAAGCCTTGGCAATGGCCGGAGGAGACCTGGCGCGGCAAGGTCGAGCAGGTCCGCGCCGGCCGCAACCTCAAGCCGAAGAGCTGGCCGGGCGGGGCGCGCTGCGCCGTGGCGCTCTCCTTCGATGTCGATCACGAGACCAACGAGCTGCGCGACGGCGGCAAGTCGGTCGGCCGCCTGTCCTGGGGTCAGTATGGCAATCGCGCCGGCATGCCGCGCATCCTCTCCATGCTGGCGCGCGAGGAGATCAAGGCAAGCTTCTTCGTGCCGGCGGTGACCGCGCTGCTCTATCCCGACGAGCAGCGCCGCGTCGTTGCCGAAGGCCATGAGATCAGTCTGCATGGCTGGATCCATGAGGTCAACACGGCTGTCCCTCCCGACGCGGAGCGCGAATTGCATCTGCGTTCGGCCGACACGCTGGAGAAGATCACCGGCGTCCGGCCGGTCGGCATGCGCACCCCGTCCTGGGATTTTTCCGAGGTGACGCTCGCGGTCGAGCGCGAGCTCGGGCTGATCTACGATTCCTCACTTTTCGCCGACGACGATCCCTATGAACTGATCGAGAAGGGCGAGCCGACGGGGATGGTCGAATTGCCGGTCGAGTGGATCCGCGACGACGCCGTCTATTTCAACATGAACCGCTTCCAGGCACTGCGGCCCTATACGGCGCCCGAGGCGGTTTTCGACATCTTCAAGCGCGAATTCGATGGCGCCCATGCCGAAGGCGGGCTGTTCCTGCTGACCATGCATCCGCATGTCATCACCTATCGCTCGCGTTTCTGGATCCTCGAGGAGCTGGTGCGCCACGCCAAGGCGAAGGGTGATGTCTGGTTCGCGACGCATGCCGAGATCGCGACCTATGTGAAGGAGCAGGCGGGGCTCTGAGACCGCTCCGGAATCGGGCTCATCGCGGAACCGTGCCCGATTTCGGCCGTTTTCGGTTCATTCGGAATTCAGGGCGCGGGGGCGTTCATGTCCGGAAGAACAACTGGAAACGGATGTCATGATGCGCACCAAGAACCTGCTCCTGCTCGGCACTCTCATCCCCGCCATGACGCTGTCGCAGGGCAGTTTCGCCGCTCCATCGCTCCAGCTTGCCCAGGCCCAGCCGGGTGATGACGGCCAGCAGGACCCGCGCCGCCCGCGGCCTCCTGGCGGCCAGGAGCGTCCCGCTCCCGGCGCTCGCCCCGCGCCGGGCCATCCGCCGGCGGCCCGCCCTGCCGCGCCCGAACGCCCGGCCGGAGCAGCCCCGAATGCGCCGCGCCCTCCGGCCCCGCCGCAGGCCGCACCTCCCGCCAATCGGGCCCAGCCCGAACAGCCGCGCCGTCCGGCGCCGCCTCCGGTTCCCGCACCGGGCCAGGTCGCACCGCCCGCACCGCAGGGCGTGCCGCGCCCGCCTTCGGCTGCGCCGAGCACGCCACCGCGCCCGGCTCCCGGCCAGATTGCGCCGCAGCCTTCGCCCGCTCGCCCGGTTGCTCCGCCCAACGCCTCCGGAGCCCCGTCCGGCGACAGCGCTCCGCGCCGCCCGGCGCCCCCGCAGACCGCTCCGGCCCAGCCGCCCGCGGCCGCACCCTCGTCGCCGGCAGTGCCACCTCGCCCCGCGCCTGGTCAGGCCGCCCCTGGCGGCAGCGCGCAACCTCAACCCGGCCAGCCCGGTGCAGGCCGGCCGCCGGGAGCGTCGCCGCAGCCCGGAACGGCTCCGTCGCAAACTGCGCCGGGGGCGCCCCGTCCGCCCGGCCAGGCAGCCCCGGGTCAGCCCGCACCCGGACAGACGGCTCCCGCCCCGGGCACCGCGCCGCGGGCCGGCCAGCCTCAGCCGGGACAACCTTCAACCGTGCCGCCGGCCGGGCGCGCGCCCACAGCCCCGGCACAGCCCGGTGCCACGCCGGCGCAACCCGGCACTGCTGCGCCCGCGCCGACAGCTCCATCCCAGCCGTCAGCCGGGCCCGGCCGCCAGCCCGGCCAGCCGGCGCCGATTCAGCCCGCTCCCGGACAGGCCGCTCCTGGCCAGCCGCCGGCAGCCCCGAATGCCGGCCGTCCGCCTGGCGCTCCGGCCCAGCCGGGAGCGGCGCCGTCGCAAGCGGCACCCGGCGTCGGCCAGCAACCCGGCGCCCCGCTTCGGCCGGGCGTTGCGCCCGGACAGGCGCAGCCGCCGCAAACCTTGCCGCCGGCCGGCCAGCCCGCGCCTGACCGGCAGGGCCGGCGCGGCGGCATCGGCCTTGGCGGCGCGGCTGCGATCGGCCTCGGCGCCGCTGCGATCGGCGGCATCATGGCGACGCAGGGCGCGAGCCGCCTCGATGACATCCGCAGCCGGCGCGAGGAGCGCCGCGAGGGCGACGTCACCGTCATCCGAGAGCCCGGCCGCACCATCATCCGCGGCGACGACGACCGCGTCATCATCCGCCGCGACGAGACGCAGCGCTTCCGCGATCTCGGCCTCGACACCCGCAGCGAACGCCGCGGCGAGGAGACGGTGACGGTCTATGACCGTCCGGACGGCACGCAGATCGTCACGGTGACCGACGCCGACGGCCGCTTGATCCGCCGCTCGCGGCGCGAGCGCGACGGCGGCGAATTCGTCATCATCGACAATGTCCGCCGCGACGGGCCGCAGGCCCGCTTCGCTGAGGAGGTCGTCGAACTGCCGCCGCCGCCGCTGCGCATCCCGCGCGAACGCTATGTCGTCGATGCCGAACGCGCCGACGAGCGGCTGATCTACGAGACGATCACCGCCCCGCCGGTCGCGCCGGTGCCGCGTCGCTACACGCTCGACGAGGTCCGCTACTCGCCCGATCTGCGCGCCCATATGCGCAGCGTCGACATCGACACGATCAACTTCGACTCCGGCTCCTGGACGGTCACGCCCGACCAGGCCGGGCGCCTGAGGGTGATCGCGCAGGCGGTGCGCCAGGCGGTCGAGCGCGCTCCGAACGAGGTCTTCATGGTCGAGGGCCACACCGACGCGGTCGGCTCGGATGTCGACAATATCTCGTTGTCGGACCGGCGGGCGCAGTCGGTCGCCGAGATCCTGACCCGCGACTTCGGCATACCGGCTGAGAATCTGACCACGCAGGGCTATGGCGAGCAGTATCCGAAGGTCCAGACGCAGGGCGACTCGCGCGAGAACCGGCGCGTGACGCTGCGCCGGATCACCCCGCTGCTCACCGGCCAGAACCAGCAGTGACGTCGGTGCGGAGCGGCTTGCGGCCGCTCCGTGCAATTCTTGATAGGCGGTCCGGAACAATCGCCGGCCGCCCTTTGTTCCTCTAGCGGGCAGGCTCGTCTTGCGCCTGCCTGACTGGAGGAGTGCCATGCGCAAGAACTCGTGGGTCCTGCTCGGACTGCTCGCCGCAGGGTTGCTGGCGGCGGAAGCCGCTGCTGCACAGTCCCCTTCCCCGCAGACGCAGCGCCAGCGCGCGCCGGGCGTGCCGATGACCCCGAATGCCGGCGAGGTGCAAAAGCTGGAGCCGCGCTCCGATCGCATCGAGGCGACGCGGGAACGTGAGCAACTGGCGCGCGACCGCTCTGGCCCGCCGGAACCCAACCGTCCGATCCCGATGCCGAAGCCGGTGCCATCGATCATCGCGCCATAGTCGTTACGTTTCGCGACTGCGCATTCAGAGTCAGGTAACGCTCGCCGCCTATGGTCGCCGCGAGGAGCCATGTCATGAGTGAGATGTCGGTCGCGATCGCGCAGAGCCTGATCAGCATGAAGTCGGCTGCGACGCAGCAGGCCCTGCAGATCGAGATGGTCAAGCAGAATGCCGATTCCGACCAGGCTCTGGTCGCCATGCTCCAGCAGGCGGCCGAGCAGCAGCAGGCGTTGCTCCCCGAAGGCCAGGGCGTCAATCTCGACATCACCGCCTGACCTCCCGCCCACATCCGATGTAATGCCTCCCGTGCATGGCCGCGCCGCGTATAGTCGCGGCTCTTTGCCCGTTGCGTGGAGATCACGACAGTTCTAACCTCCGCCTCGTTCCGAGGGGTGCTCGACAAGAGCTGAGATGGCCTGACGGCCGAACCCATCGAACCTGATCCGGGTCATACCGGCGGAGGGACTGGAACGCGGCTGCGCCACATATGCATCCGCAGACAGCGACTGGACCGTCAGACGCCCCGGATCTCCTGAACCTGAGAGGGAGGAGATCCTGACATGAACGCCCATACCAAGCCCCAGAAGAACAGCGTCAAGGCCGCCCCGCAAAGCGTGACGACCGGCCCGATCATCGGTTCGCGCAAGATCTACGTCGCCGCGCCCGAGCATCCCGACATGCGCGTGCCGTTCCGCGAGGTCGTGCTGACGACCGATGCCGAGCCGCCGGTGCGCATCTACGATCCGTCCGGCCCCTATACCGAGACCGATGCCAAGATCGACCTCAATGCCGGGCTGCTGCAGCCGCGGCGCCGCTGGCTCGACGCCCGCGGCTTCGAGGTGGTCGGGGGCCGCGCCGTCACCGCTGCCGACAACGGCAACATCTCCGTCGAGCAGCTCGTGCCGGCCTGTCCCGCGCAGCGCCCGATCCTGCAGGCGAAGCCCGGCCAGATGACGACGCAATACGAGTTCGCCCGGGCCGGCATCGTCACCCCCGAGATGATCTACGTCGCCCATCGCGAGAACCTCGGCCGCGCAGCGATGCTGGAGGGCGCGAGGGAGCGCCATGCCGATGGCGAGAGCTTCGGCGCCTCGGTTCCTGAGTTCGTCACGCCGGAATTCGTCCGCGACGAGATCGCCCGCGGCCGCGCCATCATCCCCGCCAATATCAACCACCCCGAACTGGAGCCGATGGCGATCGGCCGCAATTTCCTGGTCAAGATCAACGCCAATATCGGCAATTCGGCCGTGACCTCCGGCGCGGCCGAGGAGGTCGAGAAGCTGGTCTGGGCGATCCGTTGGGGCGCCGACACGGTCATGGACCTCTCGACCGGCCGCAACATCCACAACATCCGCTCCTGGATTCTGCGCAATTCGCCGGTGCCGATCGGTACCGTGCCGATCTACCAGGCGCTGGAGAAGGTCGGCGGCGACCCGATCAAGCTCGACTGGGAGGTCTTCAAGGACACCCTCATCGAGCAGGCCGAGCAGGGCGTCGACTATTTCACCATCCATGCCGGCGTCAGGCTTCCCTATGTCCCGCTCACTGCATCGCGGGTCACCGGCATCGTCTCGCGCGGCGGCTCGATCATGGCGCGCTGGTGCCTGGCGCATCACAAGGAGAGCTTCCTCTACGAGCGCTTCGACGAGATCTGCGAGATCATGCGGCGCTATGACGTCTCGTTCTCGCTCGGCGACGGCCTGCGCCCGGGCTCGATCGCCGATGCCAATGACCGCGCCCAGTTCGCCGAGCTGGAGACGCTGGGCGAGCTCACCAAGATCGCCTGGAACAAGGGTTGCCAGGTGATGATCGAGGGCCCCGGCCATGTGCCGATGCACAAGATCAAGGAGAACATGGACAAGCAGCTGCGCGAATGCGGCGAAGCCCCGTTCTACACATTGGGACCGCTGACCACCGACATCGCGCCGGGCTACGACCACATCACCTCCGGCATCGGCGCGGCAATGATCGGCTGGTTCGGCTGCGCCATGCTCTGCTATGTCACGCCGAAGGAGCATCTCGGCCTGCCCGATCGCGACGACGTCAAGACCGGCGTCATCACCTACCGCATCGCCGCCCATGCCGCCGACCTCGCCAAGGGCCACCCGGCGGCAAAGCTCAGGGACGATGCGCTCTCCCGCGCCCGCTTCGACTTCCGCTGGGAGGACCAGTTCAACCTGGCGCTCGATCCGGACACGGCCCGTGCCTTCCATGACGAGACGCTGCCGAAGGACGCCCACAAGGTCGCGCATTTCTGCTCGATGTGCGGGCCCAAATTCTGCTCGATGAAGATCACCCAGGACCTGCGCGCCGAAGTGCAGGCGATGGGCGACAATGAGCGGGCGGCGCTCGAAGCAATGGCCCTCGATCAAGCGGCAGCGAAGATCGAGCAACAAAGAATCCAGGGCATGGCGGAGAAGTCGCAGGAGTTCCTCAAGAAGGGCGGCAATCTCTATCTGCCGGCAGCCGAATGAGCGAAATTTTGACCATGGACCAGCTCGATGCGACGCGCGTCGCCGCCGTTCTTGCGCGCGTGGCGGAGGTTCGCCCGCGGGTGCAATGCCTGACCAACACGGTGGCGCAGAACATCACCGCCAACATGCTGCTCGCCTTCGGCGCGGTCCCCTCCATGGCGATCCATGTCGACGAGGTCGCGGCGATGGCGGAGGGCGCCGGCGCGATCCTGATCAATATCGGCACGATCAACGCCGAGAGCGAGCTCGCCATCCCCAAGCTGCTGGAGGTGGCGCGCGATCGCGGCAAGCCGGTCGTCTTCGATCCGGTCTTCGTCGAGCTTTCGCCCTTGCGCCGGCATATCGCCGGGCAGGTGCTGCGCCTGCCCGATATCCTGGTGCGCGGCAACGCCACCGAGATGGCGGCGCTCTCCTTCGATCTTGCCGCGGCTGAGGGTGTCACCCGCGTCACCACCGGCAAGGTCGACCGGATTGCGAGCGGGTCGGCGAGCTTCGCTGTCGCGCACGGCCATCCGCTGATGACGAGGGTCACCGGCATCGGCTGCGCCGCCGGCGCGCTGATCGCGGCCTGCTGCGCCGTCGAGGCCGACAAGGCGGTCGCGGCGGCGG
The DNA here is from genome assembly GCF_050275675.1 of Allobosea sp. NPDC003192. Taxonomy (NCBI): domain Bacteria; kingdom Pseudomonadati; phylum Pseudomonadota; class Alphaproteobacteria; order Hyphomicrobiales; family Alloboseaceae; genus Allobosea; species Allobosea sp. NPDC003192. The sequence goes on along the minus strand of NZ_JBNNPK010000003.1, from coordinate 162,102 downwards.
CGGCCTTGACCGCCTATGGCATTGCCGGCGAAATCGCGGCCGAGCGGTGCCGCGGCCCGGGCAGTTTCGAAGTCGAGCTGATCGACGCGGTCGCGGCGATGGATGCGGCGACGCTCGCCGCCAGAATGGAAGCGCGCAAGTGACCGTCGACATCACCCTTTACGGCATCGTCGATCCGCAGATCGCCAATGGCCGCTCCATGGCCGACATGGCGCGCGCCGCGGTCGAGGGCGGCGCGACGCTGATCCAACTCAGGGCCAAGACCGAGACGACGCGCGAGATGGTGCGCGAAGCCCGCGCCATCCGCTCGGCTCTGCACGGCACCAATGTGCCGCTCTTGATCAACGATCGCGTCGACGTCGCGCTCGCTTCCGGCGCCGACGGCGTCCATCTCGGCGCCGACGACATGAAGCTCGTCGATGCACGCCGCCTGCTCGGCCCGCGCGCCATCATCGGCGCGACGCTGAAGCATGAGAGCGAATTGCCAGAGCTGGCCTCCACGAAGATCGACTATGCCTGCATCGGTGGCGTCTTCCCGACCGCGCACAAGGACAATGCCGGCGCGGCGCTCGGCGTCGACGGGTTCGCCGCCTTGCGCCAGGCGGCGGCACGCGCACTCGGCGCTCTGCCGGTCGGCGCCATCGCCGGCATCACCGCTGCCAATGCCGGCCAGGTCATCGCGGCCGGCGCCGACGGCATCGCGGTGATCGGTGCGCTCTTCGGCAGCGACGATATCCGCGAAGCGGCGCGTGACCTTCGGCTCGCGCTTGAGACCGCGCTGTCGCGGCGCGGTGCCGAGAGCGCCTGATCAGGGCTTAAGATACATGTCCCAGCAGGGCGCCAGCACGACCTTGCTGCGGTTCTCCAATGCCTTGGCGAAGTGCTGGAAAATCGCCGCGCGGATCGAGGTCAGCGGACATTTCGGTGCCAGGATCGCATCGGTCTGGCGCAGGCTCTCGAGCATCTGGGTCTCCAGCCTCGGGTTGCTGCGCGTCGGGTCGATGCCGATCGGAACGTGACGAGGCGGCCGGCGGTCGAGCAGGCGGTTCATGATGTCGACGAAGTCGAGCGTGAAGACGCCGTTGAGCTCACGCCTGTTGGCCTGCTCCCAGGCCCTGATCGCCAGGATGCCCTGCTCGACCTCGAGCAGCCAGATCGCGTGGTGGTCGATCTCCGAATAGAGCATCAGCGAGGGCTGCTGCCCCGTAGCGGCGAGATCGGCATAGGCCGGCTGATGCCGGGCGTAATGCTGCAGCATGATCGGGGCGCGCTCGGCGATCTCGTCCTTGACGCTCACCCGTCCGAGCTTGCCGACATCGTCGACGTCGAGCTGAAAATAGGTCGGCGCTCCGAATGCGGCGCGGGCGCTGCGCTCGATAAAGTTCACGGCCGAGGGGGCCGCGACGATACAGATCAGCAGCAATACGGCTGGCCGCAGGCTGTCGTCGCGCCGGCGCCAGGCGAGCAGCAGCGCGAGCAGGATCGGCCAGAGCCCGATGAATTCGAGACTGCCGGTGTTCTGGGTCTCGAAGAAGGTCAGCGCCACCAAGGCAACGGTGAGCCAGCCGCCCGGCGAGACGGCGAATGCCGCCAGACTGGACAGCGTGCCGGCCGGCCTTGTCTGCCAGGCCACATAGGCGAGCAGTCCTACGAGGGCGAGCGTCGGCGCGATCACCTCGAACTTGAACGAGGCAACCGTGAGGAAGCGTGGCAGCAGCGCACCCGTGTTGAGCTTGAGCAGGATCAGGATGTCGTCGAGATAGGCCCGCGCCAGCCCGCCGGTCGCAAGATCGATGACGGCGAGCGTGCCGACCGCAGCGGCGGCGGCGAGGCAGGCGTCGCGCAGACGCATCCGGCCGGTGAGCACGGCATAGCCGACCAGCATCGCACCGGCGACAGCCCCGGTGACCTTGACCAGGAACAGCGTCAGCATCAGCGCCGCGACGAGCCAGGTCATCAGCGCCCGTTCCCGCGCGAACATGAGCGTGGCGATCAGCACATAGAGCAGCAGTGCGACATGCCGGTTGTAGTGGCCATAGCCGTCGAAGCCCGGCAGCGGATAGACCTCGTGCAGGTTGATCGGCAGCGAGGCGAAGAGCAGGAAGGGCAGCAGCAGCGCCAGCGCGAGCCCGCGCGAATGCCGTCCGACATGAAAGACGAGGATCGCCAGCAGCGGCAGCGCGATCGGCAGCAGGCCCCAGTTCGCGGTCAGCAGCGGATGAGCGGTCGGGAACAGCCGGTCGAGGCCGGCGACGAGATAATAGCCGAGCGGGCCAACCGGCGCGAAGAAGTCGATGTTCGGGACCTGGCCCTCGCGGATGCGCTGGGCGGCGTCCAGATAGACCGCCGTGTCCCAGTAGTACGAGCCGAGCGGCAGGCGCAACGGCAGCAGCAGGCCGGCGAGGACGAAGGCGAGGAAGGCTGCGAGCCAGATCACCGGGCTGGCCCAGGGCCGCGCGATGGCGAGCATCTTCGCGGATCCCGCAGCGGCCGGCTGGTCCGTGCTCACGCTCATGGTCCGTTCCGTCCTCACGTGCGGCGAGATAGCAGAAGAATCTTACCGCGCCCCTTCCCGACAAGATGAAAAGCGGGTTTACCCCGATTGGACCGCCCAGTTTCCGGTGCCTTGTGAGATCATTCCAATGGCGAGTTGGCCCACTCAACCTCTGACCGCCTTGCTGCTAGGAGCGGCCCTTGCTGCGACCGCGGGCGCTTCTGCGCAGGCACGGGAGCGCGGCCTGGCCGATGCCGTTGGCTATGTGCACGGCAAGATCGTCACGTGCTGGACCGTGCCGCCCGCTGCGGCCAAGCTCGACGCTGTCGTGCGCGTGCAAGTCCGGCTGAAGCGCGATGGCAGGCTGGCTGACGATCCGGTCGTGCTGAATCCCCGCCCTGGGGAACCGGCGTTTGCGCTACTGGCCGAAAGTGCTCGCCGGGCGGTCATCCGCTGTGCCCCCTATGACGGGCTGAAGCGCCATGACGCGCTCTATCGGCGCTGGCGCGAGATCACCGTGAATTTTCGGCTACCCTTCACGCGATGAAGGCGTTCACCCTTCGATCTCGGCGAAGCGCCTCGGCAGGGCGAAGCCGTGACCGAGCGGGTCATCCGCCTCGATGACGAAGCTGCCTTCGCCGGCGAGATAGCCGCGTCCGCCGACCTCGACCGTGACCGCGTCCGCAGCCGGAAAGTCGACCGGTGCGATCACCTTGCCGGTGAAGGTGCCGCCGGTGATGCTGCGGATCCTGCGGCTCTGGCCGACGGGGATCAGCCCCTTCGCATGGTCGAGCGCCATCCGGGCGGTGACGCCCGAGCCGGTCGGCGAGCGGTCGATCTGGCGCTCGGCGAAGACGCAGAGATTGAAGCTGTCCTCGCCCGGACCCGCCTCGTCGGTGACGATCGTGCCATAGAGGAAGCCGAGATCGGGCTCGGTGGGATGCTTGATCGTGACGCCCGCCCGGACCTTGTCGGTCAGCGCGCCCGCCGCCGCGACGATCTCCTCGACCGGCGTCTGCATCAGGTCGAGACCGAAGCGGGATGCCGGCAGGATGCAGTAATAGGCGCCGCCATAGGCGATGTCGGTGATCACCTGGCCATGACCAGGCACCTCCACGGAAAGGTCGCGTGCCTCGACGAAGGCCGGCACGCTCTCGAAGCTGACATTGCCGACCTTGTTGCCCTCGACTTCGCAGGCGAGGCGCACCAGCCCGCAGGGCGCCTCGATGGCGAAAAGGGTGACCGGTGCGGTCGCCTCGACCAGCCCCTGCTCGATCGCATAGCGACCGAGCGCGATGGTCGCGTGGCCGCACATGGTCGAGTAGCCCTCATTGTGCGTGAACAGCACGCCGAAGGCCGCCTCGGGATGGCTCGCCGCCACCGGGATGACGCCATACATGCCGTCATGCCCGCGCGGCTCCAGCATCATCGCGCGACGTAGGTGATCGTGCTGTTCCCGAGCCTGCCGGCGCTTGCCGAGGATGCCGGCGCCAGTCAACTCCGGGTACCCCCCGGTGACGATGCGCACCGGTTCGCCGCAGGTGTGGTAGTCGATATAGCTCAGGCGCATGGGTCGTCGTCCGTCAGTCATGGGCTGAAGGCGGCTCGAGCCGGGGTGGATTGCAGCCCCTTTGGGCGCAGTTTTCAGCCGCCACCACGACGGCAAAGCTGAGAGCAGCAGCGCAGAGTTCGTTCGGCAGGTTCCTCAGCACTTCGCCGAGACCGCCATTTCGCCAGAGCGACGCGAGGAAGGCCCCCATGAAGCTGTCGCCTGCACCGATCGTATCGACGACGTCCTGCGCGAGGGCAGGGAATACCATGGGTTCACGGCGGAACGGCAGGAGATAGCCGCCTTTTTCGCCGTCGGTGACCAGCAGCAACCGGTCCCCATGGGCAAGCCAGCGCGCAAAGGCGTAGCCGAACTCTGCGCCGTGAAGAACTTGCGCATCATCCGCGCTGCATTTCAGCAGATCGCACAGGGCGGCCCGCTCCTCGACGGCGCGGCGCGCCTCCGGAAGCGCCGGCAGCACGGCCGGCCTGATATTGAAATCATAGCTGACGCTGAGCCCGGCCTCGCGTGCACGCCGCATCAGCACCAGCGCCGCCTCGCCGGACGCGCCGAGCGTCGCGCCGAAGGAGGTGACGTGCAGATGCGCGAAATCGTCGAGATCCGCCGGCGCGGGGGGCGCCGTATCGAACGCCGTGCCGTTCAATGAGAAACGGTAGGTCGCGACACCGTCTGCGTCGAGAGAGGCCGTGGCGGAGGGTGTCGGTGCATAGCAGACTCCGACGAAGCGTTGGTCGATGCCCTCCTCTGCCAAGCGCTGCAGGAAAGATTGGCCGAGCGTGTCTCGCGAGAGGCTGACATTATAGGCCACCGGCGCGCCGCAGCGAGCCAGCGCCAGTGCAGTGTTGAAGCCGGAGCCGCCGAGCACTGCCTCGCGCTCGTGCCCGGCAGCGCCGGGCACGATATCGACGAGCGCCTCGCCATAGACGAGGACGCCCTTGCCTGTCACAGCAGCCCGCGCTTGGCGAGGTTGCGCATCAGATGCGAGGCGCCGAAGCGCCAGGGCTCGCATTCGTCGGTGCGGCGCATACGGTTGACCAGCGCTCCGAGTTCGGGCGCCGAGATGGTGACGATGTCGCCGTATTTGTGGGTGAAGCCGCCGCCTGGCGCGTCGCGATCCTTGATCGGCGCGAACATGGTGCCGAGATAGAGCACCGCCCCGTCGGGATACTGGTGGTGCGGACCGATCATCTGCGCGGCGAGATCGGCCGGGTCGCGGCTGATCCTGGCGATCGAGGACGAGCCTTCGAGCGTGAAGCCGTCCTCACCTGCGACGGTCAGGCTCACCGTCGTCTTGCGAACATGGTCGAGCGAGAAATCGCCGTCGAAGAAGCGGATGAACGGGCCGATCGCGGCGGCGGCATTGTTGTCCTTGGCCTTGCCGAGCAGCAGCGCCGAGCGCCCCTCGACATCGCGCAGATTGACGTCGTTGCCGAGGCTGGCGCCGACGATGCGTCCGTCCGAGGCGACGACCAGCACGATCTCCGGCTCGGGATTGTTCCAGCTCGAGGCCGGGTGCAGGCCGGCATCGGCGCCGGTGCCGACCGCCGACATCGGCGGCGCCTTGGTGAAAATCTCGGCGTCCGGCCCGATGCCGACCTCGAGATACTGGCTCCAGCTGTTCTGGGCGATCAGCACCTCCTTCAGCTTCATCGCTTCGGGCGAGCCCGGCTTCAGCTTGGAAAGGTCGTCGCCGATGAGCTTGCCGATCTCGGTACGGATCGCGGCAGCCGCCGCCGGGTTGCCGCGCGCCTTCTCCTCGATGACGCGCTCCAGCATCGAGACGGCAAAGGTGACTCCGGCTGCCTTGACCGCCTGCAGGTCGACCGGGGCGAGCAGCCAGGGCTTGCCGTCATTGCGGCTGGCGGCCGAGCTGTTGGCGAGGAGGTCGGCAAGCGAACCCAGATTCTCGCCATTCGCGGCGCGCAACGCTGCCGCCGGATCGGCGGTCTCGCAGAGGTCGCGCATCGTCGGGAAGGTCGCGGTGACGTCGATCACCGTATCGCCCTGCAGCTTGACCACTGACGGCCCGGCAAGGTCCGGCCGCCAGACGCGCCCGGCCAGCGCGGCGCGGTCGGCATCGGCCGGCAGGGTGTTGGCGGGCGTGAGCGAGAGCGAGGGCATGGCTGATCCGGGCTGTGTGCAGTGTACAAGATGGTCGCGAAGAACAGCCGCTTCTGCGGGAAATCGCAAGTGCGCCGATGCGCGTCCACAGCGGGACGGAAATGTCATCGTTTTGTCATTGAACTGTCGCCCCGGCTTCATGCTAGCTTGCGCACCAACGACAAGAACGCCCGCGCATACCGGGGGCTTAGAGGGAGCTGATCATGACCTTCAAATTGAAGACCCTGACCGCCGTCGGCGCGTTTGCGCTGGCCGCCGCTTCGCCGGCTCTGGCGCAGACTGAAATCCAGTGGTGGCACGCCATGACCGGCGCCAACAACGACGTCGTCGTCAAACTGGCCGAGGAGTTCAACGCCTCGCAGAAGGACTACAAGGTCGTCGTCGCCTATAAGGGGTCCTATCCCGACACGCTGAACGCCGGTATCGCCGCCTTCCGCGCCGGCAATGCCCCGCACATCATGCAGGTCTTCGAGGTCGGCACCGCGACCATGATGTCGGCCAAGGGTGCGATCAAGCCGGTCGCCGACGTGATGAAGGATGCCGGCGAGAAGTTCGACCCGAAGAGCTATCTGCCGGCGATCACCGGCTACTATTCGACGACGAAGGGCGAGATGCTGTCCTTCCCGTTCAACTCGTCCTCGATGGTGATGTGGTACAACAAGGACGCGCTGAAGAAGGCCGGCCTGCCGGAAGCGCCGCCGAAGACCTGGCCGGACGTGTTCGAAGCCGCCAAGAAGCTGAAGGCAGCCGGCTGGGACAAGTGCGGCTTCTCGACCGCCTGGACCACCTGGGCGAACATCGAGCAGCTTGGCGCCTGGCATAACGTGCCCGTCGGCACCAAGGCCAACGGCTTCGACGGCTTCGATACCGAGTTCCGCATCAACAGCGATCTCTTCGTCAAGCACCTGACCAACCTCGCCAACCTGCAGAAGGAGGGCGTGTTCTCCTATTCCGGCCGCACCAACACCGGCGAGGGCCGCTTCACCTCGGGCGAATGCCCGCTGTTCCTGACCTCCTCGGCCTTCTTCGGCAACGTCAAGGCCAACGCCAAGTTCGACTGGTCGAACGCGCCGATGCCGTATTATCCGGATGTCGCCGGCGCACCGCAGAACTCGATCATCGGTGGCGCCTCGCTCTGGGTCATGGGCGGCAAGAAGGCCGACGAGTACAAGGGCGTCGCCAAGTTCTTCACCTTCCTCTCCGACGTCGACCGGCAGGTGAAGCTGCACACCGAGTCCGGCTATCTGCCGATCACCAAGGCGGCCTATGAGAAGGTCAAGGCCTCGGGCTTCTACAAGCAGAACCCCTATCTCGAGACGCCGCTGCTCGAGCTCAACAACAAGGAGCCGACCGACAACTCCCGCGGCGTCCGCTTCGGCGGCCTGGTCCAGATCCGCGACATCTGGTCGGAGGAGATCGAGGCGGCCCTGAACGGCCAGAAGACGCCGAAGGCGGCGCTCGACGCGGCCAATGACCGTGGCAACCAGGCGCTGCGCCAGTTCGAGCGCACCGCGGCCCGCTGATCGACCACCATGTGCATGTCATCCCGGACGTAGCGAAGCGGAGATCCGGGATCCATTCCTGAACCGTTCCGGAATGGATCCCGGGTCTCCCTTCGGTCGCCCGGGACGACCAGCGCGAACCAGGTTGCCGGATGCAGAAATACGCTCACTTCAAGGGGCTGACGATCCCGCTGCTGCTGCTCCTGCCGCAGCTCACGATCACGGTCGTCTTCTTCTACTGGCCAGCGAGCCAGGCGGTCTGGCAGAGCTTCCTGCTGCAGGACGCTTTCGGCATCTCGACCGAGTTCGTCTGGTTCGAGAACTATCGCGACCTGTTCGCCAAGCCCGAATATTACAAGGCGCTGATCAACACCGGCATCTTCTCGGTCTTCGTCGCGCTGCTATCGCTCTCGCTGGCGCTGCTCTTCGCGGTCATGGCGGATCGGGCCATCCGCGGCGCCGAGATCTACAAGACCCTGCTGATCTGGCCCTATGCCGTCGCGCCCGCCATTGCCGGCGTGCTCTGGATCTTCATGTTCGATCCTTCCCTCGGCATGCTCGCCCGCGGTTTGCAGTCGCTGGGCGTCGCTTGGAATCCGCGCCTCAACGGCAATGACGCGATGACGCTGGTCATCCTCGCCGCGACCTGGAAGCAGATCTCCTACAACTTCCTGTTCTTCCTCGCCGGCCTGCAGTCGATCCCCAAGAGCGTGATCGAGGCGGCGGTGATCGACGGCGCCCGGCCGATGCGGCGCTTCTGGACCATCGTCTTTCCGCTGCTCTCGCCGACCACCTTCTTCCTGCTCGTCGTCAACCTCGTCTACGTCTTCTTCGACACTTTCGGCATCATCGATACCGTCAGCGGCGGCGGCCCCTCGGGCGCGACCGAGACGCTGGTCTACAAGGTCTATTCGGACGGCAAGGGCGGCACCAATCTCGGCGGCTCGGCGGCCCAGTCGGTGATCCTGCTCGCCATGGTCATCGCCATGACCGCCTTCCAGTTCCGCTTCATCGAGCGGAAGGTGAACTACTGATGCGGTGGAGCCGTCGCCTTGGCGTCGCGGCGCTCGCGGGCTTCTGCCTCGTGCCAACCCTGGCGTCGGCGCAGGGCCGGATGATCGATGCCTGGAAGGGCGTGGTGCTGAATTGCGGCCCGGGTACGGAGCTGGCCTGGGCCGATCGCATCTGCAAGCTGCTGATCGGCGAGATGCGCAAGCAGGCCGAGGCCGCGAAGATCGCCTTCGTCGCGGTGCCGACCCCCTCCGACGATGTGACGCTCGACCGTCGCGCCTCCGAGGAGGGGCTCGACATCTTCAGCATCATCCATGTCCGCTTCGGCATCTCGCAGCCGACGGGCAGCCTGAAGAACCGCGATCTCACTCTCGTCCTGCGGTCCTTGAGCGCCGGCTCGCTGTTCGAGATGCGCAAGGACGGGCCCTACAAGGTACTGAGCTATACGCCGATGATCTCGATCAACGAGGGCGAAGCCGCCGCGCGGGCGCCCTGGGTGGCGCAGACGCTTGCCGAGCTCTTCTTTCTCCCGATGCTGAAGGCGCGGCAATGACCTCGGTGCTCTGGCAGGATCTCACCGCCGAGGAATTGCGCGAGAAGGCGGCCCGCGATGCCGTCGTCGTGCTGCCGGTTGCCTCGATGGAGCAGCACGGCCCGCATCTGCCCGTCGGCGTGGATACCATCTTGTGCGGCGGCGTCTGCAGGCTCGCCGCAGAGCGCACTGAGGGCGTCGAGGTCGTCGTCGCGCCGACGCTGTGGTGCGGCATGGCCGAGCATCACATGGCCTTCGGCGGCACCTTCACCTTCGACATCCCGACCTATCGCGCCGTGCTGCTGGCGCTGCTGAAAAGCCTGGAGCGCCACGGCTTCCACCGTGTCCTCATCGTCAACGGCCATGGCGGCAACATCGCCGCGCTCGCCGCCTTGCTGCCGGACTTCGCCCGCGAGACTTCGCTCCAGATCCGCGCCACCACCTATTTCCTGCTGGCGCAGGAGGCGATGGCGCCCTTCATGGACGACCAGGTCAGCGTGCTGCACGCCTGCGAGGTCGAGACCTCTATGATGATGGTGCTGGCGCCGGAGACAGTCAGGCAGGATCGCTTGCCGGAAGCGTTCGGCATGCTGGGAGCCGATCTCACCGCCCTGACCCGCCCGACCGTCGGCCAGTACAAGCCCTTCCGCGAGATGACGCAGACCGGCGTGATCGGCGACGCCCGCAATGCGACGGCGGAGAAGGGCCAGGCCTTCCTCGATGCGGCGGCGGATGCGCTGGCGAAGCTTCTGAGCGACCGCGGAGGACAGGGCTGATGGCGAGCGTGCTCTGGCAGGAACTGACGGCGGAAGAGCTGCGCGCCCGCGCCGCGGCCGACGCCATCGTCATCCTGCCTGTCGGCTCGATGGAGCAGCACGGCCCGCATCTCCCAACCGGGGTCGACACGATCCTGTGCGGCGCAGTCTGCAAGGCGGCGGCTGAGCGGGTGGGCGGGGAAGCGGTCGTGGTCGCGCCCACCGTCTGGTGCGGCATGGCCGAGCATCACATGGCCTTCGGCGGCACCTTCACCCTCGATATTCCGACCTATCGGGCGGTGCTGCTCGCTTTGCTGAAGAGCTTTGAGCGTCAAGGCTTCCATCGTGTCGTCATCGTCAACGGTCATGGCGGCAATATCGCAGCGCTCAATGCCTTCTTGCCGGATTTCGCCCGCGAAACCAGTTTGCGGGTTCTTGCCGTCAGTTATCCCGACTTCGCCAAGAGGACGGTCGCGGCGCTGCTCCAGGACCAGCCGGGGATGTTGCATGCCTGTGAGGTTGAGACCTCGATGATGATGGCGGTGGCGCCGGACCTCGTCCGCACCGACCGGCTGAGCGAGGCGCATGACGGCGAAACGGCCGAGACGCGCCGGCAGGGCCGCAGGACGATCGCGCGCTACCGGTCGTTCAAGGAAAAGTGCCCGGGCGGTGTCTGGGGTGATGCTCGGCGAGCGACCGGTGAAAAGGGCGAGGCGATCGTCGAAGCCATCGTCGTGGCCATGGCGTTGCGGCTGGCGGATCGAGATGCGGAGATCTGGCACTGATGGTCGAGGACCGCCGCCTGGGCGATGCGATCGCCTATATCATCCTGACGATCGGGGTGCTCATCTGCGCCTTTCCCGTCTGGCTGACCTTCGTCGCCTCGACCTGGGACAATGCCACCATCATCAACGGGCAGTTGCCGCTCTATCCCGGGCCGCACTTCCTGGACAATTACTACCGCATCCTCTTCGTCGGCACCTCCGGCTCGACCCGCGAGCCGGTGGCGAGCATGATGCTGAACTCCTTCGTGATGGCGATGACGATTGCTATCGGAAAGATCTTCATCTCGGTGCTCTCGGCCTACGCCATCGTCTACTATCGCTTCCCGTTCCGGATGGCGGCGTTCTGGATCATCTTCGTCACGCTGATGCTGCCGGTCGAGGTCCGCATCTTCCCGACCTTCAAGATCGTCTCCGACCTCGGCATGCTCGACAGCTATCAGGGCCTGGCCGTGCCGCTGATCGCCTCGGCCACCGGCACGCTGCTGTTCCGGCAGTTCTTCATGACCATTCCGGACGAACTGCTGGAGGCGTCGAAGATCGACGGCGCCGGCCCGTTCAAGTTCTTCAAGGACACGGTGCTGCCGCTCTCGCTGACGACGATCGCGGCGCTGTTCGTCATCCAGTTCATCTATGGCTGGAACCAGTATCTCTGGCCGCTGCTGATCACGACCAAGGACTCGATGCAGACCATCGTGATCGGCATCCGCAAGATGATCACCACCTCCGACGCCTTGACCGAATGGCAGCTCGCCATGGCCACCGCCATGCTCGCCATGCTGCCCCCGGTCTTCGTCGTCATCGCCATGCAGAGGCTCTTCGTGAAGGGCCTCGTCGAGACAGAGAAGTAGCCCGCCAATGGCTCAGGTCACGCTCAACAACGTCAAGAAGATCTATGCCGGCGGCGTCGAGGCGGTGAAGGGCGTCTCCTTCGACATCCCCGATGGCGGCTTCTGCGTCCTCGTCGGCCCCTCCGGCTGCGGCAAGTCGACCCTGCTGCGCATGGTCGCCGGGCTCGAGACGATCTCGGGCGGCGAGGTCGCGATCGGCAGCCGCGTCGTCAACCAGGTCGAGCCGGCCGACCGCGACATCGCCATGGTCTTCCAGAACTACGCGCTCTATCCGCATATGAGCGTCTACGACAACATGGCCTATGGCCTGCGCAATCGCGGCACGCCCAAGGACGAGATCGAGAAGCGCGTCGCCGAGGCCGCGCGCATCCTCGCCATCGAGCCCTTCCTGCAGCGCCGCCCACGCCAGCTCTCCGGCGGCCAGCGCCAGCGCGTCGCCATGGGCCGCGCCATCGTGCGCAAGCCCCAGGTCTTCCTGTTCGACGAGCCCCTCTCCAATCTCGACGCCAAACTGCGCGTGCAGATGCGCGTCGAGATCAAGAAGCTGCAGCGAGCCCTCGGCGTCACCGCGATCTACGTCACCCACGACCAGGTCGAGGCGATGACGCTCTCCGACAAGCTGGTGGTGATGAATGGCGGTCAGGTCGAGCAGATCGGCGTGCCGGCCGAGGTCTATCGCAAGCCGGCGAGCCGCTTCGTCGCGACCTTCATCGGCTCGCCGCCGATGAACCTGCTGCCGGCCAAGGTCGACGGACACGGCATCATCGCGCTCGGCGAGGCCCTGCTGCAGGCGCGCGATCTGCGCGAGGATCTGCCCGCTGGCACGGCGGTCGAGGTCGGCCTTAGGCCCGAGGATATCGAGGTCGCCTCGGAAGGCGCGGCCGGCTCGCTGCCCTTCGACGTCGAGTTCATCGAGGAACTCGGCGCGACCCAGCTCTTCCACGGCCAGCTCGCGGCTAAGCCCTTCGTCATGCAGGCGGCGACGGGAGAAGTCGCGGCGCAGCCCGGCCGGCTCTGGATCTCGGTCGATCCCGACAAGGTCCACGTCTTCGACGCGGAGAGCGGGGTTCGGCTGGGGAAGGTTTGAGCGCGGGAGCCGCAACGTAGAACCCCTCTCCTGGAAGGAGAGGGGCAGGGGTGAGGTGTTCGGACTGGAAACGTTGGCCTGAACCCAACCGCGCGGTCGGGCCTCGCGGAACTGGTCACAGGGCCTACACCTCACCCTACCCTCTCCTTACCGGAGAGGGTTCCCCGCGTTCATCTCGTCAATGACGGCAGCCTGACTCAGCTCACCGGCGCGTATTTCACCACGCAGCCATAGGCCTTGGTCGCCGGCTCCGAGACCGCCTTGCCGGCCTTGAGCTCGGCCACCGCCTGGCGGACATAGCTCTTGGCGCCGGTCAGGCTCGAGGCGCTCGACGAGGGCTTGTCGTCGATCGCCCCGGCATAGGCGAGCGTGCCCTTGGGATCGATGATGTACATATGCGGCGTCGTCTGGGCACCATAGGCGCGGGCGAGCTGGCTCTTCGGGTCGAGCAGGATCGAGGCCGGCGCGGCGTCGCGCGTCTTGCTCAGCTCCTTGGCCTTGGCCGCGTCGACATGGCCCTGCTCGCCGACGGGCGAGGAGATCACCGAGAGCCAGACGATGCCGTCCCTGGCCATGTCCTTCTGCAGGGTCTGCATCGTCGCGCTGTTGTAGTGCTTCCGGACATAGGGGCAGTCATGGTTGGTCCATTCGAGGACCACCGTCTTGCCGGCATAATCCGAGAGCTTCTGCAGCTTGCCGTCGACATCGACGACGGAAAAATCGGGGGCTTTCGCGCCGGGCTTCGCCGCGCTCTGGGCGAAGGCGGCACCGGAGGCGAGCGCCAGTGCGGTGGCGGCGAGGCCGGCGATGAAAAGCTGTCTGGTCACGTCTGTCATATCTGTCTCCATTGGTCGGTGGCAGAGGGGTGGCGTGGGCAGTGCTCAGTTATCGTGCGGTAGCGGTCTTCACCTCTTTGCCGGCGGCGCGCTGTGCGGCGCTGACCACCGTCTCGGGCGTCAGCAATTGCGGCAGCACCTCGGCCTGCGCGCCCTTCGTACCCGGATAGAACAAATAGAGCGGCACGCCGGCGCGGCCGTATTCGGCCAGCGTCGCGGCGATCACCGCATCGCGATTGGTCCAGTCGGCCTTGAGATAGGCGACGCCGAGCTTGGCGAAGGCGTCCTTCACCTCCTGCCGCGACAGCGCGACCCGGTCATTGGCGAGGCAGGTGATGCACCAGGCGGCAGTGAAGTTGACGAAGACCGGCTTGCCCTGCGCCTGCAGTTCCGCGACCCGCGCCGGCGACCACACGCCCGGCGCATCCGTGCCGGCCTGCGCGGTCGGCTGCGGCGACGGCGTCGCGCTCTCGATCACGAAGGCCGACGCAGCGCCGACGAGCAGGACGGCGGCCGCAGCCGCGACGGCACGCAGGCCCCGGCCGCTGCCGCGCGTGACACCGATCAGCCAGAGCGCGAAGCCGGCGATCAGGATAGCGACCAGCGCGGCGAGCGCACCGTCGGCCCCGGCCTGCATGGTCGCGACCCAGATCAGCCAGATCGCGGTGGCGAACATCGGGAAGGCGAAGGCCTGCTTCAGCACGAGCATCCAGCGGCCGGGCTTGGGCAGCAGCCGCAGCAGCCCCGGCGCGAAGGAGAGCGCGACCACGGGCGCGGCGAAGCCGAGCGCCAGCGCCATGAAGATCGATAGCGCCGCGGCCGGCGGCTGCGTCAGCGCGTAGCCCATCGCCGCGCCCATGAACGGAGCGGTGCAGGGTGTCGCGACGACGACGGCGAGCGCGCCGGTCATGAAGGCGCCGACCGGGCCGCTGCGGCTGGCGAGCCCGTCGCCGACCCCCTGCAGCTTGCCGCCAATCTCGAAGGCGCCGATCAGGTTGAAGCCGATCAGCGTCATCAGCACGGCGAGCAGGATGACCAGCGGCGGCGATTGCAATTGGAAGCCCCAACCGGCGCCGAGTGCGATCACAGCTGCGGCCAGCACGAAGAAGGTCGCGAGCACGCCGGCGAGGAAGAGCAGGCCCTGCTGGCGGACCTCGCTCCGGCTCGCCTGCGCCACCTGGGCGAAACCGAGCGCCTTGATGAACAGCACCGGCAGCACGCAGGGCATCAGATTGAGGATCAAACCGCCGGCAAAGGCGAAGGCCAGCGCCAGAAGGAGCGTCAGATCCTCGGCCGGGGGCGGCGGCAAAGTCACCTTCGCAGGCGCCTGCGCCGGGGCAGCCGCAGCCTGCAGCAGGGCGGGCTCGACCTCGGCGCTGAGCGCGAGCGCGCGCTTGTTGCCGCCTTCCTCGAAGGTGATGACTCCGTCGGTCGTCGGCGTGCCCACCTTGAAGGCGGTCGAGCGGGTGAGGGTGAGCTCGCCGTTCGCGACCGGCTGCTCGGCCGCGTGCTCGATCAGCGTGTCCAGCACAGGGAAGAAGTGAATATTGCTGGCGCCGGCCGGCAGGCCGGGCAAGGTGAGCGCGAGCTTGTCGTCGCCCTTCGCCGTCAGCTTGGCGGTGAAGCCCGCGGGCTTCGGCAGGGCGGCGCGGGCCTCATCGATGCGCGCCTCCGCAGCAGTGTCGACAGTGCCGGCCGCCGCGACCGGCAGATCGAGCGTGAAGGCGCCCTCTTCGGGGATGCAGATCTTTTCGCAGACGAGCCAGGTCGCCTTGGCCGAGAGCGTCAGCGTCTCGCCCGGCTTGGCATTGGCCGGGACCGAGATCTCGACCGGCAGAACGACATTGTCCTCGAAGCCGAAATTGACGAGCGGTTCGACCCGGATCGCCTTCGGCGCGGGCCACTGGATCGCGCCGGCACTGACGCCCTCCGGCAGCGTCCAGTCGATCTTCGTCGCCTCGCCGGAATCGCCGGGGTTCTGCCAGTAGCTGTGCCAGCCCGGCGCGAGCTTCTGGGTCAGGGCGACATGGAAGCGCTCGCCTGGCGCGACGGCATCGCGGCTCGACAGCAAGGTGGCGGTGACGCGCGGCGAGGTCACGGCGACGGATTCCGCCGCGAGCAGCGGCGCGGGCGCCAGCAGGGCCAGCGCCAATGAGGCACGCTGCAACAGCCGGTGTGTGGTCCGGCGCGAAAGGCTTGTCGCGGTCATGTCGATCAGATGCCTGCTTCCGCCGCGAAAAGCCAATGACAAGCGGGTGAGGGCGGCGCGAGGTCGCAGGTCAGGTGGTGCGGCCGACCTCGCGCGCGACGTCCGAGAACGGCCGCATCCCGCTGTCAGCGCGGGTGGCGATCGACAGGAAGCGGGCCGAGAAGGCGAGAGAGTCACGCTGGCTCGGGCTGAGCTGCTCGCAGCGCTGCCTGTCGGAGAGCCCGGTCCGCTCAGCCTCTGCCAGCGCAGCCTTTAGCTGCGCCTCGCTGAGGGCGCCCGATTCCACCAGTGAGCGCAGTACTGCGGTGAAGGCCAGCAGCATGCCTTCGAGTTGGAGATTGGCGACATTCATCTCGTCCTCCCGACGCTGATCGATCGGGCAGTCGGACGGCCACCGGACAAGCCGCGCCGGGGGCCGCATTTCGGCGCCCGGCACATCTTGGCATGGTCTGCCGGCCGCGGCGACCGGCTTGTCGGATCAGGCCGCCTGCGGCTGCTCGGCCGGCGGCAGATAGGCGCCCTGGAAGGTCGTCATCACATGCGCGACCATCTCGCGGGCAATGTGGAGCTGGTCGTCCTCGAAGGCGATCGCCCGCGGCGAGTTGAGCACGATCTCGTAGCTCGGGAAGTAGTCGACATAGTCGAAGCGGCGGAACAATTCCTCGGCCACGGCGCGCAACAGCGATTTCGAAGCGCTATTGGCGACGATCACGTCGGCATCCTTGAAGGTCGCGCCGAACGGCACCGGCGAGACCGTGACGACGAAGCGCATCTCTGGATTGCAGTGCTCGCGGATCAACCCGATGATGTCGAGCATGTCGGCCAGCGTCGCGTCATAGCCGTAGTCGACGAAGCGGAAGCGCTCCGGCATGCGCTGCAGCCAGCTCGGCCCGGGATGGGCGTTCATGGCGATGCCGGTTTCCGCATCGAGCCAGGTCTCCGTCAGGCCGAGCGTGAAAAAGCAGATCTTCGCCTGCTTGATCGTCGCCGTCGCCTCGGTGAGCCGCTTGCGATTGGCGAAGGCGGTGTCGCGGTCCAGCAGCTTGAGGCCGCTGGCATGCGGGTCGAACCATTGCCCGGGCGCGAGCTCGATCAGCCCGTCATTGGGGTAGCTCTCGCCGCGCAGCACGCGTTTCAGCTCATGCGTCATCGAGCGGACCGAGTACTTGTTCAGCGCGCCGCGGGAGAGCTGGCCGCGATCGGCGCCGCCGCCACGGCCGGTCTCCTCGTCCCAGCTCTCGAAATGCTCGGCCGGCACGCCATGGCCGCGCAGCAGCAGCGGCAGGCCGCGCATCATCAGGAGGTTCTCGACCTCGCGCGCGAAGCAGGAGCCCATGGTGAAGATCGGCCAGGTCGGGTCGATCTTGAATTTCGGCTTGTGCTGGACGGCGAGATAGTCGCCGGTCGTCAGCCGCTCCTTGGCCATCTTCTCGGGCTTGCCCGAGATCCAGCCACGCACGGGATTGCCGCGCATGATGGAAAGGGCCGTGCCTGCATCGTATTCGATCTTCATCGATCGTCTCCTGGTTCGTGCAAACCTCTCGGGCTCGACGCTGCGGACTTTAAAAAGCCGTATGGGTTCGCCGGGCGCTTACAGATGGCCCGGGGACCTCCGAGCGTTTCCTCCAACCGGCGCGATCTTTGCCGCGCCGGGTCTGTTCACATGCGGTGGGGAATGCCGTTGCGGTCGAGGAAGCCGCGCATCCGGTCGTAGGAGGCGGCATAGCTCTTCGCGAGGTTGTTCAGCGCCGCCTCCTGATAGACGGCGCGCCAGCCGCCTTCGGCCAGCGCCGCCTCCGGCACGACCGGGATCTTCAGCGTCTCCGCCAATTCCTGGCTACGGGTGTCATAGGCGACGAGTACGCCGGGCACGCCATGCGCGACAGCCGGCAGAACGCCGTGGACGCGGTAGCCGACGGCAAGATCGATCGACCTCGCGAACTCGTCATAGCGCTCGACGTCGAAGAAGGAGAACAGCTGCTTCTCGTAGATGCGCCGCATCGGCGCATCGTCCGGGCCGTCCCACCACTTGGTCCTGACGAACTCGGCGACCGCCTTCTCCTTGGCGGCGCCGTCGCGCAGGAAGAACGCCTTCTCCTCCTGCTCGCCATGCGAGGACATCACCATTTCGCTCTGGGCGTCGACCTTGAGCAGCGCGGCCTTCTGGTTGCGCAGATAGGCTTCGGGGTCGGCGGTGTAGCTCTTGTCGGCCTCGCGGCGCAGGCTGAAGGCGACCTTGCGGATCTCGCGCTGATCGGGAATGCGGATTTTGAGGTCGCGGTTGCGGGTCCGGAAGATCGAGGGGCAGCCGACCACCTCGACATTGCGGATGCCGTTCTGGCGCAGGGTCTCGGCGCTGAAGGCGCCGCGCACGCCGATCGAGGCGCAGCGCTCGGCGACGATCGACCAGAAGCGCCTGGACGGCTCGGGCAGCTCGATCTTGCGGTTCTGGCTCGCCTGGGCGCCGACGCCGATGGCGTAGACCGGCAGCTTGACCCGCTCCAGCACCTCGACGGCGCGGAACCACTCCATGTTCTCATGGATGAAGTTCGAGCCGCGCACGAAGACGAAGTCGAACTCGCTGGCATAGCGCTCGATGTCGGCCTCGGTCGGCGACATGATCTTCATCGGCTCCAGATGCGCATAGCGCAGGAGCTTCAGCGTCGAATCGTAGACGA
Source organism: Allobosea sp. NPDC003192 (assembly GCF_050275675.1). Lineage (NCBI taxonomy): Bacteria > Pseudomonadati > Pseudomonadota > Alphaproteobacteria > Hyphomicrobiales > Alloboseaceae > Allobosea > Allobosea sp. NPDC003192. The sequence goes on along the minus strand of NZ_JBNNPK010000003.1, from coordinate 143,674 downwards.
TCATGTCGCCGATGTTGAAGTAGTCGGAGAGCAGCTTCTCCATCGGTGCGCGGTACCAGCGCACCTTGTCGTGCTCATGCACCTCGCCGGCCGGATAGATCACCAGCGCCCGTAATTTGGTCTCGGTCGCGACCGGACGCAGATTCGAGCCCGGGGCGAGCGTGCCCGTGGCTGCGTCGGCGATCGCGACCGAGTGGGGGCGCCCATTGGGCAGACCGGGCAGCGGGATCGTCAGCTCGGCGACATCGGCCTCGCCAGTGACGATCGCGCCGGGATGGATGGTGGCGTAGTCCTGCCCGTCGAGCATCAGCTTGAGCGCCGGCCAGCTGCGGTCGGGCCGGCGGCCGATGGCGACGACGACCTCGCCGGTGGTGGCGCGCAGGATCTTGATGGCGTTCTCGGCCGAGACGACGGAGCCGAGATTGAGCACGGGCGCGTTCATGGCCCCTCCTTGACGAACTGAACCTTGAGACGGACCAGATCGCGATCGGGTCCGAGCTTGCAGTCGGCGACCTTCATCCTGGTCATGAAGAGATAGGCCTCGTCGCCGGTGGTCTCGAAATTGCGCGAACGCGAGGCGGGGTCGGCGAGGGCGCCATAGCCGTAGCGCAGCCGGTCGCTGCAGTTCTTGCTCCACATCGTCGGCTGCACCATCAGGGTCTGCAGCGGCGACCAGCGGATCAGGTCGTCGGACCAGCTATAGGCGACGCGGCCACCGGCGATGTTCTGGCTGGGGTCGGGCCCGAGATGCAGGAGCGCCAGCCATTTCCCGCTCGGCTCGTGGCGGGTCAGCGATCCCACATTGGTCGGCAGAGGCTTGAGCGTCTGGCAGGGCCGCGCCTGGCTGAGATCGTCGCGATAGGGATCGACCGCGCGGATGGTGAAGTCCTGCCCGTCATAGGCGCGCCAGGAGGTCGGGTCCTTGATGTCGGTCGAGCGGAACAGGCAGACGCCGTTCTTCTGGCCCTCGCCGCCGGTGGTCATGATCAGCGCGTACCAGGCGCCGTCCTTCTGGACGATGTTGGACGGGTTGAAGAAGCCGCGATGCCGGCCCTGGCCGACATCCTGAGGGAAGCCGGGGGCGGCCACCAGCGGGCGCGGCTCGTCGGTCTTGAAGCTCAGGCCGCCATCAACGGAATGGGCAGCGGTGACGACATTGTACCAGCAGCTCATCGCATCCTTGAAGCGGCAGGCGCCGGGATGCTTGTCGGCGTGATATTCGGCATGGACCAGCGCCTCGACATTGCGGCCATCGCCCGTCCAGGTCGCGGCGATCCAGCTCTTGTCGCTGAACTGGCTGGGATCGGCGCTGCTCTTCGCCTCGAACGAGACCGCGCAGCTCTTGCGGATCGCGCCGAGATTGCCGCCGATCAGCGGCCGGCTGCGGTAATGGCTGGCGAAGGCGACGACCTCGCCCTTGTTGTCGCGAAAGGCGCGCAGGGGCGCGTCGGGCAGGTCCCATTCCTCGCAGCGCTCGCGCGCCCAGGAGACGACCGTCTCCTCCTTCGCGTCGGGCGCGATGACCAGCCGGTAGTCCGGCGCCTGCCGGCCCGGCGCTTGCGCGAAGCCGGCGACCGGAATTCCGATCGCCAGCAAGGCTGCCGGCAGACAGGCGAGGGCCGTGCGGGCGCTCCTCATGCCACCTTCCTTTCCGGCTCGGGCGCCGGTTGGGTGGACGGGGCAACCGCAGCCGGCCTTGCCATCTTGTGGTCGACCTTGTTCTCGCTGAGGAAGGCGCTCATCGCGCCATAGGTCCGGGCATAGGCCGCGTTGAAGCGGTCGAAGCGCGCCTGGTCCCAGTACTCTTCCAGCCTGAACGGCTTGTCGCCGAAGACGTCGACGCTCGGGATCTGGAAGGTCTCGGCGAATTCGACAGTGCGGCTGTCATAGGTGAAGTAGATCGAGGGCGTGCCATTGGCGAGCGCCATCAGATTGCCGTGCAGCCGGTAGCCGAGGACGAGATCGAGCTTGCGGACGAGTTGCTCGTATTCGGCGACGACGTCCGAATAGAACATCCGGTCGCGGTAGAGCCCTTCCATCTGCTCGTCGAGATACCAGGACATCGCCCAGCCATTCTCGCGCAGGGCGGCCATGCCTTCCTGCTTCTGCTCGGGCGTGCCCAAAGCGAGCTTCTTCTCCTCGACCTCGCCCTGGGACATGAGGGTGACCTCGAAGCGGTCCGCCATCGCCTTCACCAGGTCGCGGTGGAAGGTGAGGTAGCGCTTGATGTCCTTGGCGTAGTGCTTGGAGACCTCTCGGCGCAGGGTGACGCCGACCTGCTTGATGGCGTCGAGCGCCGGCAGGCGGATGGCGAGGTCGGGCCGGTTGTTGCGGAAGGCGGTCGGGCAACCGATGATCCGCGCGTTCTTGATGCCGAGCTCGTTCATCACCTCGGCCGAATAGGTGCCGCGCACCCCGACGGAGGCGGTGGAATCGGCGATCAGCTTGAGAACGGTCTTGCTGTCCTCGCTGAGCTCCAGCTTGCCGCTGACCGGGGCCTGCGCGCCGATGCCGAAGGCGAGCACCGGCAGCTTCAGCCGGCGCAGCACCTCGGCGGTGCGGCTCCAGTTCATCCCAGCATGGACATAGTTCGAGCCGCGCAGGAAGACATAGTCGAACTCGGCGTTGAACCTGTCGATCTGGGCTGGATCGATGCTGGTGATCGGTAATTCCTCGAGCTTCTCGAAGTTGAGCAGCTTCAGCGAGGAATCGAAGACGAAGGCGTCGCCGATATTGTGGTAGTGATTGATGTGGCTTTGCAGGTCGGCGTGGCGGTACCAGCGGACATTGTCGTGGTCGTAGACCTCACCGGACGGGCTGATCACGAGGATGCGGGCCATGGTTGCGTTCTCCCTTCTTGTGTCCGCGCAGCTCACGCGATCATCGGCGCGGCGGCGCGGTTGGCCGGAGCCGGCATGCCTCGCTCGGCGATCAGGCGCTGGTAGAGCGCAAGATGCTGGTCGGCGCAGTCGACATGGCTGAGCGGCTTCTTGATGCCTGCGCGCAGGCGCTCCCATAGCCCGGGCTCGCTCAGCGCCCGGGTCATGCAGTCGGCGAGATCCTCCGGGCTGCCGGAGCGGAAATGCAGCCCGTCGACCTCGTCGGTGATCTTCTCGGCCATGCCGCCGAGATTGCTGGCGAGGATCGGGCGGCCATGGAAGAAGGCCTCCTGGATCACGACCGGCGAGTTCTCCCACCAGACCGAAGGCATCACCATCCAGTCGACCGAACGCATCAGGTTCGGCATCTCGTGGTTCTGGAAGGCGCCGCAGAAGCGCACGCGCCGCCCAGCCGCCTCGACCAGGTCGGCGAACTTCTTCTTGTAGGCCTCCGGCTGCCGGTCGAGATTGCCGCCATAGACGAGGAGCAGGCTGTCCTCGCCCCAGACCTCCTCCGGGATGCGGGTGACGGCGTCGATCAGCACATCGGCGCCCTTGTAGGGCGTGAGCTGGCCGAAATAGGCAAAGCGCGAGCGCCGGCCGTTCGCTTCGGGCCCTGGCCGCGGCGGCGCGACTTCGGCGACGTCGATGCCGTTCTCGATCACCGAGAAGCGCTCGGCCGACAAGCCCCATTGCTGGTAGCGCTCGGCCAGGAACCGGCTCGGCGAGATGAAGTGGTCGGCGAGGTTGAGGATGCCCTTGATGAAGGTCTCGCGCGCCAGGAAGCGCGATGGCGAGATATCCGGGAAGCAGGCGTTGCAGTCGCTCGGCGAGGCCCGGTAGCAGAGCTTGAAGGCGCCGGTCTTCACCATCTGGCCGTGGTGGTGGCAGATCGAGAGATACTCGTGGAAGGTCACCACGATCAGCGCATCCGGCAACGTGTCACGCACCGCGAAGATGCATTCGAGGCCGAGGCCGATGAAGTGGTGGAAATGCACCACGTCCGGCTTCAGGTCGCGCAGCACGCGGACGAAATCGCGCTCGATCTCGTCGGTGGCGCGGTTCGACAGCAGGAAGTGGTCGTATTCCTCAGCGTAGTAAAGCAATTCGCCGCCACGCTGGCGCAGGCTCATCAGCGCCGTGCCAGCATGGCGCGGCGTCGGCGCGCCGACGCGAGCGAGGTAATGCGTGTCCACCTCGCTATTGGCCTGGAAGCCCTTGTGCAGGTTGTAGGAGGCGACTTCGGCGCCACCGAGCGAGAAGGAAGGGTGGCCGTGCGAGACGACGAGGATACGCATGCTCATCCTCTCATGTTGGAAATGGCCAGCGCCCAGCGCCGGTCGAAACTGGTGCGGTCGGCGAGGTTGATCAGCGCCCCGACATGCGGGCGGGTCTCGCCGTCCTCGACGACATAGACCTCGACCTCGGGGACCCAGAGCGACGGGACCCCGTTCATCCGGAGCTTCAGGCAGAGATCGAGACCCTTCTCGCCGGTGGTGAAATAGCTGCGCGAGAAGCCGTCCGCCTCGAGGAAGGCGTTGCGCGACATCACGCAGCATTCGGTCGCGCCGGCGGCGACCTCCATCGGGCCGAGGCTGCCGATCGCATCGAGGGGATAACCGACGAAGCGGTTGTAGACGCGCCGGTTCGGGCCTTCGCCTTCGAGCCAGGCACCGGCCCAGCGGATCGAATTGTCCTCGAACAGCAGGGTCGGGCTCGCCACGCATTGGCCGCCGCGGCCACGATAGGCCCGCTCCAGCCGCCCGAGCCAGCCGGGCATCCGGATCTGGGCCGCGCCGGAAAGCAGAGCCACGGTCTGGAAGCGGCAGGCGCGGACGCCCGCTTCGAGCGCATCGCAACTGTCCTCGACGCCATCGACCAGGACGAGCCTGATCTGGAGCCCGTAGAACTTTGCCAGCCGGCGCGCCTCGGCGCCGAGCCGGTCGAAGCTCTCGCCGGGAGCGGCGACGACGATCGGCAGTGGCCTGATCTCGGGATCGATCGCCAGCAAGGCGAAAAGGCTGGAAAGCTCGCGCTGGCGCTGGTCGAGTCCGATCACCAGGCCGAGCGCCGCATCGGCGTTGAAGCGGCCGATGTCATGCGTCTCGATCGCCTTGGGCGGCGGGATCTCGGCGGCCTGCAGGGCTGGCGCGATCTGTTTCTCGACCACGGAGGTCGCGGTCGAGGAGCGCGGATCGAGCAGGCCGAAGACCCGCTCCAGCGCGCGCCGCGCCGGATTGCGGCCGGGTGCGAGCGGCAGGAATGCCGGGCCGTGCCCTTCGATCTCGAATTCGAGATAGAGTGGCTGGCCGGGCTCCGGCAGCAGCTTCGGCGCGAAGACGATGAAGCCGTGGCTGTTGCGCCGGCTCGCCATGGCCGGGCCGAAGCGTGGGTCCTCCGCGAAGGCGGCGGTGACGTCCGGCCTGACGGCACGCGTCCAGATCGCGTCGATGGCGCAGGACTGCGTGCCGCTACGCAGCATGACGTTGCCGACTTGCCGTTCGGGATCGAACAGCCAGCCGATGATCAGGACGCCACTGCCCTCGACAATGGTGGCGTCGTCGATGCCGGCACGTACCGGCTGCTCGAGGAAGGAAATGGTGTCGCGCCCGTCGAAGCGCTGCGATGCATGCTTCAGCTTCTCGGCCGTCGCTGGCGGCGCGCTGCCGCGCTGCAGCCCGTCGCGCAGATGGCCGGGCACGGTGATCTGCTCGAGCAGGACGTGGCGGTCGTAGACCTCGAGCGCGCGCCAGCCGTCATTGGCGCGGAAGAACAGGCGCTCGATCTCGCTGGGATGGCGGATCGCGCACTCCTCCAGCAGGCCGAAGAAGCCGCAGGCGCCCTCGCCGAGATCGTCACGCTCGAAGGTGCCGGCCTCCAGTACGGCTGGCGTGAGCCCGCCATGCGCGATCAGCAGCTTGGTCCGCCCCGCAGCGAAATTCGAGGTCCAGCCCTGCAGGAAGATGCCCTCGTCGAGCGGGCCCATCACCTCGACGAAACCGCCGGGCTTGGCGACCGATTGCAGCAGCATGCCGACGGCGCGCAGGCGTCGCGGGTTCGACTTGCCGGAGAGCAGCACCTCCAGCAATCCGTCGACCACGGTCGGGAAAGCCTGGCCGGCTTCGTCGGCGAGCGCCGCGAGGAAAGCCTGCAATGGCATCGGCTTCGGCGCCAGGATCAGCCGCAAGGGCCGGCCGGGCCGGCCGAGCAGGATCGCGCCGGAGCCGGCACGATCCGGCGATGGCGCGGGGGCGAGACAGAGGAAACCGGTGGCGTGCGCGGCGTCGGCCTGTGGCCGGCGCCAGGTCAGCGCCATCGTCTCGACCCGGTTGCGCGGATTGCCGTCGACCGCGACCGGTACCTTGCCGGGCAGCGCGTCGCAGGCGCTCATCACCAGGATCGCGTTCTCGCCGAGCGGGGTCCAGGCGACGGTCGGCGCCGGGCTGATCATGGTCCGCTCGGGAATGATGACCTCGTTCATGCTCACCTGCCCATCAGCATGACGGTGAGGGTGACGAAGGAGAGCACGGCCGACAGGCCCGACAGGAAGCCAAGCACGACGGTGACCTGCCGGAGCGGCGCCTTGGCTTCCTTGCGGATCGAGACGAGCCGGTCGTCGAAGGCGCGCAGCGTCTGGTCGAAGCGCATCTGGAAGACGTCGATCTCGGCAAGGCGCGAGGCGATCGAGCCATTGCCTTCGGCCTCCTCGGACTGCTTCGTTTCGGCCTCGCGCTGGCGGTGCTGCGCCAACTGCACGCCGAGCTCGCCGACCTTGTCGAGCAACTCCTTCTGGGTGAGCTGCGAGCGCCGCTGCAGCGCGATCAGCGCCTCGACCCGGTCGAAGAAGCGGGCGAGCGGCACGGCGATCGCCGCTTCCGCCGCGAGCTCCGCCGGCGGCGGCAGACGCAGTTCGAGCTCGGCTCCTGTGCTCGGCGAGATGCCGACGATGGTCAGCGCTTCGCGCGCCGCTGCGGTCCGCTCGTCGAGCTCCATGGCGAAGGCGTGCCGGCCATCGCCGATGCCGTTGCGGCGCAGGTCGATGCGGCCCTGGTCGGCCACGGCCTCCTGAACCTTGAGACCATGGCGCATCAGGCGCACGGTCAGCCGCTCCTCGGGACGGGCCTCGTCCCAGATCCAGCCATGCAGCCGGTTGCCGTCGAGCGCGTCGACGCGCCCGTTGAGCTTTGCCGGGGTCTCGCTCGCTTCGCTCACGGTACCGCCCGGACTGTGCATCGTCGTCATGCTGGTCATGCCGCCTCCGCCAGTTTGAGTTGATCGAACAGGGCAAGGTGCGCCTGCGCGCAATCGTCCATGCCGGGTGGAGGCTCGATGCCGTCGACGAGGCGGCGCCAGAGCCCGTCCTCGCTCGCGGCGCGGGCCATCACCTGCGCAAGCTGGCGCGGGTCGCCGGGGCGGGCGTGCAACCCGTCGACGCCGTCGCGCACCATCTCGGCCATGCCGCCGATATTGCTGGCGATCACCGGCCGCAGATGCTGAAAGGCTTCCTGAATGACGAGAGGCGCGTTCTCGTACCAGATGGACGGCATCACCACCCAGTCGATCTCGGCCATCAGCGCTGGCATTTCGTCTCGGCGATAGGACCCGCAATGCACGACTTCGGCGCCGGCTTCCGCCAGAGCCTTGTCGAGCGCTGTGGTGAAAGCCTCGCTCTGGAACGGCGCGCCGCCATGGATACGCAGTTCGAAGCCTTCAGCGCCCTGCTCCCGCATGAGCTTCGCCGCCTGCAGCAGCGGCAGCACGCCCTTCCAGGGATTGAGGTTGCCGAAATAGCCGAAGCGGTTGCGGGCGCCATGGGTGTGCCGGTGTGGCACCGGCATCTGTGCCGGACGCGCATTGGCGACGACCTCGATCTTCTCGCCCGGCAGGCCCCAGTCGACATAGCGCTGGCGCAGGAAATGGCTCGGCGACACGAAGCGGTCGACGGCGGCAAGATGCGTCTTCAGGAACCGTTCACGCAGCAGGAAGCGGTCGGGACCGATCTCAGGGAAGCAGCCATGGCATTTGCCGGGCGAAGCACCGGTGCAGCGCTGCTTGTCGCTGGCGCGCACCATCAGCCCGTCATGGTGGCAGATCGAATAGTAGTCGTGCAGCGTCATCACGATCGACGCCTGCGGCAGCAGCCGCCGCGCCAGCGCCAGGAACTCGGCGCCGATCAGCACGAGATGATGGATATGGATCACGTCCGGCCGGAACTCGGTCAATAGCGAGCCGAGATCCTGCAGGGTGCCGTAATGGTCGATCTGGCTGAGGTGGAAGCGGTCGAAATGGCCGCTCCACAGCAAGAGGTCGCCATCCGGCCCCGTCGACTGGAAGGCGGTGCCGGGATGTGGCTGGCGGTGGATCGCATTGGTCGCGCCGAGGAAGAGCACCTCGCAGCCCTCGCCGCGATAAGCGCTCGCCAGGTCATGCGCGAAGATCTCGGTGCCACCCGGATGCAGGTCCGGGTGGTTATGGGCGACGACGAGGATTCGCCGGCTCATCGCTGGGCCCCCGGTTTCACCGCGAGCAGCAGGTCCTGGTAGTGGGCCGAGCTCTGGCCGCGCCAATGGCCGGGGTCGAGCCGCTCGACCGCAAGTCCGGCCTGGGTCGCGTGCTCCAGCAGGAAGCCGGCATCGACCCCGGCGGCCGCCAGCGGCGCTTCCTCGATCGCATACCAGCCCGGGCCTTCGCCCCAGCGCCGGAACTTCAGCCGCTCCTGGCCAGTGCTCTGGCCATCGAGCGCGAAGGCGGTGAGGAAGAGCCGCCCGCCGGGGGCGAGCAGGCGCGCCGCCTCGTTGAGGTAGACCACCAGTTCGTCCGGTGGCAGATGGGTCGCCACCGAGGTCATGGTGATGAAATCGAAGCTCTGGTTGGCGAAGCCGAAACGCACCTCATTGCCGGGCAGAGAGCCCTGCGGGTTGTAGAGCGGGTGGGCGATGTCGAGGCGCTGGAAGCGGAAGCGCGGATACGCCGGCGTGATCGTCTGGGCGCACCAGAGGATGCCTTCCATGACAGGATCGACGCCGTCATAGCTGCCTCGTTCGGGGTCGAGATACTGGGTCAGCGGCACCGCCATGCGGCCGATGCCGCAGCCGATGTCGAAGACGCGCTCATGCGGCTGCAACCGGCCGATCCGGACGAAATGGCCCAAAAACTCGGCGCCGATTGCGCGATAGTCACCGTCGCCGACGAAGATCGAATCCGGCGGCGGATGCGGCAGGAAGCGGTTGGTCTGGACATGGGCCATCAGCCAGGCGAGATCGGGCGTCATCGGTCCGATCGCGGGCGCTGCTTCCGAAGTGGTCTGTCGCAGGGCGAGGGTCGCCGTCATGCCGCTGTCGCCCTTCTGAGATTGGCGCGGGAGAGGAGGAATTCGGGATCGAGGCGTGAGGCCGGCGGGGGCGCAGGCTGCTGCGCCGCGGGCTTGTCGACCGCCGCCATCAGCGCCTCGATCTGGCTGTCCCAACGCCTGGTCTGGAGCCAGGAATTGTGCTGCGAGGCGACGCCGCGCGTGTAGTCGAGGCTCTTCGAGATCGACTGACGCTCGAGATGATAGAGCGACACGCTCGGGACATAGACGATGCCAAGCCCCGCCCGGGCGATCTTGAGACAGAGATCGCTGTCCTCGTAGTCGCCGATGACATAGCTGTCGTCGAAGCCGCCGACTTCCATGAACAGCGCGCGCGGCATGACGATGCAGGCGCCGGTGACGCCGGGCACAGGGCGCTCGACATTGGCCGGCGCGTACCCGCTCGGCATGCCCTTGAAGTAATGATGGTTAAGCCAGGTGCCTTTACTGTCGCGCTTGAAGTAGAGGCCGGCATGCTGCAGCGAGCCATCGTCATACAGCAGCTTGGGACCGACCGCGCCGGTACGCCGGTGCGGCTCGATGCGCTGCAGCAGCCCCGGCAGCCAGCCATCGCTGTTCGGAATGACGTCGGAATTGACCAGGGCCAGTGCCTGACTGCGCGAGGCAGCTGCGCCGGCATTGCAGGCGGCTGAGAAGCCGCCATTACGGCCCATCACCACGAGCTGCATCGGCAGCCCGTAGGCGAGAAAGAGGCCGCCAAGCAGATGGGCGACCTCGCCCTCATGCTCGGGCGAATCGAGCACGTAGATCAGCTCGGCCTTCTCGGCGAACCAGCGATCGGCCGCAAAGGCCGAGACCTGGACGCGCAGGAAATCGTAGACGCGGTAGAGCGGGATCACGACCGAGACGGCCGGGCTCGCCGGCCCCTTGCCGAAGCTCTTGATCCGCGGCTCCGGCAGGTTCTCGCGCAGCGCCTTCTGGCAGTCGGCGAGCACCGGCGCGATCGTTCGCTCCAGCATCTGCGCGGTCAGGTGTTGCGGCGGGATCGCAGCCAGCGCGCGGGCACGGATGGCGATGGCGTCGGCCGGCTGCACATTCGGACGCAGCGACAGAACGGTGCCGGATTTCAGCTTGAGCTCGACCCGCGGCTGCAGCACCGGCGCTCCCGCTGCATAGCCGGGGATCAGCGCGGCGAAGCCATTGGCGCGCACGACGTCTCCCGTCCTGCCCTCGCCCTTGGAGCCGGCGGGCAGCAGCGCCGGGAAGCGCTCCAGCCGCTCGAGCACCGGCATCGGCTCGCCCTCGGAGCGATGCAGCAGCATCTCGTCGAGCAGGCCATCGGCGTCGCGGTACCAGCCGCCGAGCAGGAGCCCAGCCGGCGTCGTGACGGCGAGGTCGAGCTCGGCCGAGGGCAGGTCATCATTGCGGCGCACGCTCTGGGCGGCGAGCGGCAGGCGCCGTTGCATCTCGATCGCCAGCAGGCGCCCTTGTTCGGACAGGCCGGAGAGCTGCTCGACCAGCCAGCTGCGCAAACCGTCGCGCTGGCTCGCCTTGCCGGCCCACCAGCGACCCAGCGACGGAATATCCTGCCTGGCGGCGACAGCGCGGACGATCAGGCCGGATTCGGCCTGGAGGACCAGTAGTCCGCCGGCCTGCGGCGGGAATGCGTCGATGATCAGATGCAAAGGCCGGTTGCCGGTGCGATCGGAGCGGCCGAGCCGCGGCCGTCCGGGAAGGCGGGAAAGGCCGCTCGCATCGAGCCGATAGGCAGTGCGGATGCCGGAGAGTCGGCCGGGAACGGCCGATTCCAGCAGAAGCTTGCCCTCGGTCAGCTTGGCGACCGGTGTCGCGGCCGAGGGCTTGCGGGCGAGGATCAGCAGAAACTGGCGCAGGAAGCCGAGATAGCTCGCGGCCTGGCTCAGACCGAACAGAGTGGGCCAATGGCCGACGAGCGCGTTGGCGAGCATGCGGCGCGCATCCGGCGTGGCATCGCGAACCAGATCCTCCGCATCGGCCATGCCGTGGACGAGATCGGGATCGAAGCGCGCGGTGGTGTCGCCGCCCGGGCTGTCGCCGGACAGAGTCGCGACAACCTCGCCGGGGCCGCCATGGCGAAAGGCGACGATAGCGCGCATGCGCCCATCGCCGAGCGGTAGCACGACCGAAGCCGAAACGAGGCGCTTCTCCTGCGCCGCGAGCGAAATGCGCGGCCGTGAGAGCACGGGGGCTTCGATGGTCCAGCTCAGCAGGAAAACCGAGCCGCTCAGCCGGGAGAGATGAAGCTGCGGGCTCAGGCCGTCCGTGGCAGGCGCGGGCGCGAGAGAGAGCATGAAGAACCTGTTCCGAAAGGGCAGGGATGAGACGCCGGCCGGACCGAAGACCGGCCGGCGTCCCGTGCCATCAGGCGACCGAGAAGTAGGAGTTCGGATCAGCCTGGAGGTCTTCGGCGGTGACGCCGACAATGGTCACGGTGTCGCCGTTGCCGAGATCGACGACAGCATTGCCGCCGACGGTGGTGGCACGCGCCGCCACGTCCTCGGCCGAGCCGATATCGGTGCCGTTGATGCCGCTGGATATCTGCAGCAGATCGTGGCCCGCGTCGAAATCGAGCACGACGTCGTTGCCGCCGCCGCCGTTGAAGATGAAGACATCGTCGCCGGAACCGCCGGACAGGATGTCGTCACCGGCACCAGCGAAGAGCAGGTCGTCGCCCGCGCCGCCCTGGAGGACGTCGTTGCCGGCGCCGCCTTCGAGCACGTCGTTGCCAGCGCCGCCCTGAAGGACGTCATTGCCGGTGCCACCGAGCAGGATGTCGTCGCCCGGCCCGCCCTGGAGCAGGTCGTCGCCGTCACCGCCGCGCAGCACGTCGTCGCCGGCATTGCCGCGCAGGATGTCGTCGCCGGCGCCACCGTCGAGAACGTCCTCGCCCTCGCCGCCGAACAGGCTGTCATTGCCTTCGCCGCCGGTGAGCACATCGTCACCCTGACCGCCAAAGAGGGCGTCATTGCCCTCGCCGCCGGACAGGAAGTCGTTGCCTTCGCCACCATAGATCAGGTCGTCACCCTCTTCGCCGAAGAGGGAATCCACCTGGTTGCCGCCATGGACGATATCGTCCCCGGCGCCTGCGAGGATCACGTCACTGAAGCGTGTCCCAATCAAGAAATCATCGAATGCACTGCCTTCGATCGTGGCCATTCGTCACCTCCTCGGTGATCTGAGAGCACCACCAGATGTGCGGAGAACGTCCGCCGCTCGTTCTGGGTCACGGTGCGATTTCGACGGCGAACAAACAGGATCGCCATCGCACGACGCTCAGGAGAGTAGCCAAGAACTATGTCGTATCAAGCAATCTATTATGACTTTTTTGCGATGCAACAAAGGTTATGTCATTTTATATTTTGTTATATCGGGAATTGAACTTACAAGTTGCTTTGGTTTTCGAACTATCTTGTTGGCATGTTCGTCACACCGGCGATGCTCGGCATCTTTCGCAGGTGAAGCCGCCGCCTCAGTCCTCCCTGAAGGCGCGGTTGAAGCTGTCCTTGATGGGCGAAAGCAGGTAGTCGGCTGCGAAGCGCCGGCCGTTGACGATCAGCACCTCGGCGGCCATGCCGGCGTGCAGCGTCACCTTGTTCTCCTTCAGGCTTTCCGGCGTGATCTCGGCGCGGACAATGAAGAAGGCATTGCCGGTCTTGTCGTCGATCAGCTGGTCGGCGGCGACATAAGAGACCTTCGCCAGGAGCGGGGGCATGAGCCGGGCATTGAAAGCGGTCAGCCGGACCTGGGTGTCGGCGCCGACGCGGACCGAATCGATGTCGCGCGGATCGACCTTGGCCTCGACGACCAGCGGCTCCTGCTCGGGCACGATATCGAGGATCGCCTCGCCCGCGGCGACGACGCTGCCGGCGGTGCGCATGCGGATATTGGCGACGATGCCCTCCTGCGGCGAAGTCACCACGAGCCGGCGCAGCACGTCCTGCGCCTGGACGATGCGCTCGACCACTTCGGAAAGCTGCAGCTGGCTGTCCTGCAATTCCTTGGCGATCTCGCTCTGGCGCTCCAGGCTGATCGACTTGATCTCGAGCTCGGCGCCGGCGACGGCCTGCTCGGCCTTGGCCTTGCGCGCCGCCATCTCGCCGGCACGGCCGGTGAGCTCGCTCTGGCGGGTCTGCAACTCGACGAGCTGCGAGCGCTTGGCGTAGCGCTTCTCGTAGAGCTCCGCGATCGTCTTCACTTCCTCGTCAATCAGCGTGCGCTGGTTGCGCACCGCATCGATCTGCGCCTGCAACGCCTCCGACTCGGCCTGATGCTGCTCGATCACGCGCTGCTGGATCCGGGTCTTGCCGTCATAGACCTGGGCCCGGGCGCGGAAGAGCGTCTGCTCGGCCCTGATCACCTCGCGAGCGATCGGCGTGCGCGCCTTCTCGATGTCGTCGGGGAAATCGATCTCGGCCGCGTTGCCCTGCTCGGCCCGCAAGCGGGCGAGCCGGGCGTCCAGGCCGACGCGCTTGGCTTCGAGCTGCTGCAGTTCGGCGCGGGCGCGGGCGTCCTCCAGCCTGAGCAGGGGTTCGTCCTGGGTGACGCGCTCGCCCTCGGCCTTGAGCAGGGTCTTGAGGATGCCGCCTTCGAGATGGCTCACCGTCTTGCGCCGGCTGTCGACGATCACCGTCGCCTGCGCGACGGCGGCATTGTCGAGCCGCGCCGTCACCGCCCAGGCGCCGAAGCCGCCGAAGCCGATCGCCACGGCGCAGACGCCGGCGAGGACGAGATTGCGCAGCGAGGGCATGCGCTCCTCGGGTTCGGTCTCGGTCTTCAGCGGCACGAGTGCGCGGTCGGGCCGGCGCAGGATCGGAAGCTCGCTCATGCGCTCACCTCACGCGGGGCAGAGGGCTGCTTCGCCGGCTCGAGCTCGACGACGCCACCGGGGGTGATGATGCCGGCGACGGCCGAGCGCGGACCGAACTGGGCGACGCGGCCCTCGCGCAGCACCAGGATCTTGTCGACGGTCTGCATCACCGAGGGGCGGTGCGCGATCAGGATCACGATCGCGCCGCTGTCGCGGGCCGCGTTGATCGCCCGGATCAGGCTCTGCTCGCCCTCGGCGTCGAGATTGGCATTGGGCTCGTCGAGCACGATCAGGCGCGGCAGACCGTAGAGCGCCCGCGCCAGACCGATGCGCTGGCGCTGGCCGCCCGAGAGCTTGAAGTCGCTGTCGGCGACATTGGTGTCGTAGCCGAGCGGCAGGCGGCCGATCAGCTCGTGCACGCCGGCGATGCGCGCCGCCTCCAGGATGGCGTGCGGATCGGGCTTGCGCATCCGGGCGATGTTCTCGGCGATGGTGCCGTCGAGCAGCGAGACCGATTGCGGGAGATAGCCGACCATGTCGCCGAAGGAGCCGCGCTCCCACAGATAGGTGTTGTGACCGTCGAGATAGACGCCGCCGACATTCGGCCTGAGCACGCCGACGATCATGCGCGCCAGCGTCGATTTGCCCGCTCCGGACGGGCCGACCAGGCCAAGCACCTCGCCAGGCTGCAGCGAGAAGGAGACGCCCTTGATCACGGTCTGCTCGCCACCCTTGGGGGCGTAGACCAGCCGGTCGATGACCAGATCGCCCTCCGTCGCCGGAGTCGGCACGCTCTGGCGCTGGGAGCTCTGCGACTGCAGCAGGTCGCGCACACGCTTCCAGGCGGCAGCGGCGAGCACCCATTGCCGCCAGTCGGTGATCATCGAATCGAATGGCGCCAGCAGGCGGCCGAGCAGGATGCTGCCTGCCATCAACGTGCCGGCGGTGACCTCGTGCCGGATGATCAGCACGGCGCCGGTCGCATAGATGGCAAGCTGCATGGTCATGCGGCTGGCGCGGGTGATGGCGGCGATAAATTTGCCGCGGCGGGTGCCGAGGTCGAGATGCTCCAGCATGGCGATCTGCTTGGACCGCCAGCGGCTCGACAGTGCCGGCAGCATACCCATCGCCTCGATCGTCTCGGCATGGCGCAGGCTCGCGCTGATCTCGTTGATCGAGGCGACGCCCTCCTCGTTCGCTTCCTTCAGAGCGCGCCGGGTCAGCATGTCCGAGACCACGCCGAGCAGCAGCAGGATCAGCAGCGAGGCCAGGCCGACAAGGCCGTAGATCCAGTGGAAGGCGAACAGCACGGCGAGGAAGACCGGCGTCCACATCGCCTCCAGCGGCGTCGCGATCGCCGAGCTCGCGATGAAGTAGCGGAGCTCGTTGAGATCGCGGATCGCCTGCGTCGCCTGGCCGGAGCCCTTCTCCAGCGAAGTCGAGACGGCGGCCTGCAGGGCCGGCAGGTTGAGGCGCCGCGCGAGGATGCTCGCCATCGCCTGGAAGGTGAGCGAGCGGATGAACTCGATCGTGCCGTAGAGCGCCAACGCCCCGACCGCGATCACCAGCAGCATGGTCAGCGTGTCGTAGCTGCGGCTGACGATGACGCGATCCTGAACCTGCAGCATGAACATCGGCACGGTCAGCAGCAGGACGTTGATGCACAAGCTGAGGAAGGCGGCATAGGCCAGCCCCCCGGCAAAACCGCGCTGCAGACTTCGAATCAGGACGTCGGCAGGCTGGATCGCAACCTTCATGCAGTTCTCCGAAAGGGGGCGGCCATCAGCGGGCGGTTATGCGCTGGAGCGGATGATAACGAGCGATGAGCGTTGTATAAAGCGTCTCACATAAGTCGTGTCCATATTATGACAGATGAGACCTTGTGAAATAAAGACAATTGCTAAGAATATGGCAGAATGGTGCTTTATTTCAAAATTTGAAACAGTTCATGACTATGTCGATTCCGATAAAATCTTAATTCCATTCCGTCCGGGGTGGCATGTGCTTTGCGTATAGGCTATTCGTCAGCCGAAGGGGCCCGGAGGGCTGACTGCTCATTTCGAGATCAGGCGGAGTAGGGAATGCACTTGAAACCCCATGACGGCGCTCGATTCCTAGGCAATGGCTTCAATGGAGATCCGCCCGACGGCATCCGTCGCCTCGAGTCCGAATCAGTGCCGACGCGGGCACCGGTGTCGCAGCTCGACCTCGCCCGCATGGTCGAGCGGGTCAGCCGGCGCTTCCTCGACTATCTCAGGCTCGAGTTGACCAAGCTCGGCGTCGACGACATCTCGCCCTCGCAGGTGATGGTGCTGTTCACCATCGGCTCCGGCGAGATCGCGGTACGCGACCTGCTCGATCGCGGCCACTATGTCGGCTCGAACGCCTCCTATAATCTCAAACAGCTCGTCGAGAGCGGCTATCTCGAGCGCGGCGCCTCGCCACGCGACCGCCGTCTCGCCCGGATCTCGCTCTCGCCGAAGGGCCAGCTCCTGATCGAGCGCCTGAAGCTGCTCGACGAGACCAGCCAATTCGGCCAGGGCCTCGGCGATCTCGACGCCGACCTCCAGACCACCCACGACACGCTGCGCCGCCTCGAACAATGGTGGGGCGACGCGCTGCGCTATGGCGGAATCCTGCTGGCTTCATGCACGTCCTATTCGTTCATCGTTCAGGATCTGGTCAGTTCGCTCACCTGATCCAGCGCCTCGTCGCCGAGGGCGGCGAGGTCACGCTGGTGACGGAGAGGCCCGAGCCGGATCGCCCGGGAATCAGGCAGATCGCCTATTCCGTCGGCGAGCCCGCGACCGCACACGCGACGCTGGCCGCGACCGATTATCATGTCCGCACCGGCGAGGCGGTTGCCGCTGAATTGAGCAGTCTGCATCGGCATGACCGGCCGGACGCGATTCTAGGCCATGTCGGCTGGGGCGGCATGCTCTTCGCCAAGGATGCGATGCCGGGCGTGCCGCTGATCGGCTATTGCGAGTATTTCTACAATGCCGCCGGCTCGGACCTCGACTTCGATCCGGCCTTCGCCGTGCCGGAGGCCGAGCGGCGGCGCATCCGCATGCGCAACGCCGCCCAGCTGGTGACCCTGCAGACGCTCGATTTCGCCTATGCGCCGACGCGCTGGCAGCAGCAACAATATCCGCGCGCTTTGCAGCAGCGCATCGCCGTCTGCCATGACGGCATCGATGTCCATGCTTGCCGGCCGGATGCACAGGCCGCTTTCACCCTGCCGGATGGTCGCGTGCTGCGCGCCGGCGACCCGGTCGTCACCTTCGCAGCCCGCGATCTCGACCCCTATCGCGGCTACCGGCAGTTCATGCGGGCGGCGGCGCGGATCGCGCAGGAGCGGCCCGATATGATCTTCGTCGCGGTCGGCGGCGACGGTCCGGGCTATGGCCGGCCGCGCCCGGACGGCCGCCTCTGGCGCGAGGTGATGCTGGAGGAGACCGGTCTCGGCGACCGCATCGTCCATATCCCCTGGCTCGCCCATGCCGATCTGGTCAGGCTGTTCCAGGTCTCGGCCGCCCATGTCTATCTGAGCGTTCCCTTCGTGCTGTCCTGGTCGATGCTGGAGGCGATGGCCTGTGGTGCGCTGGTCGTCGGCTCGGCGACGCCGCCGGTGCAGGAGGTGATCCGCCATGGCGTCAACGGCCTGCTCGCCCCCTTTTTCGACGATGCGCGGCTGGCAAAGACCGTGATTGCTGCGATCGACAGGCGAACAGAGGTCGCACCGCTGCGCGCGGCTGCGCGCCAGACCGTCATCGCGCGCTATGAGCGCGAGGCCTGCGTCGATCGCCAGCTCGGCTTCATCGGCCGGCTCGTCGCCGAGGACGACCTGCTCGCGGCGCAGTGACCGCACATCGATGCGGGGCTCGCGCGCTCGATCTCAGGCTGCGGCCCGATAGGTCCAGCTGCCCTGCGTCTCGATCGCCGAACGCACCGAATTGGCCAGGAAGCAGTTTGCATGGGCGTCATGGTGCAGGGCTTCGACCGCGGCCTCATCGGGCGCCTTCGGGCCGCTGAAGACGATATGCGGCTTGAGCGTCACCGTCGCGACCCACTCCTTGCCGTCGGCATTTTTCTGCATCACGCCTTCGGCGGCATCGGCATAGCTGTCGATCCGGAAACCGCGCAGCGCCGCCAGGTTGAGGAACGTAAGCATGTGGCAGCTCGACAAGCCCGCGACATAGGCCTCCTCCGGATCGACATTGGCCGGGTTTGAGAAGGGCACGCGCACCACATGCGGCGAGCTCGAGGCCGGTACCTCCAATCCGCCGTCGAAGCGCCAGAGATGGGCGCGGCTGTAGCGGTTGTCGAGGAAGGCCTCCTCGCCACGCTGCCAGGTGATCGTCGCGCCATGCGTCGCCATCAGCCATCTCCCTGTTCCGAGCAGGCCGCGAGCACCACTGCCCGCGTCGCCTGCAGATGTTGTTCGAGAACGGCTTGGGCCGTTGTCGCGTCGCCGTCCGCGACCGCGGCGATCAGCCGGCGATGCTCGTCGGCCCAGCCCTGCTTTCGCGCCCCGGGGCCGAGCGCCTGCACGCTGAACCGGTCGATCGGCGCGCGCAGCTGGCGGTAGAGCGCAAGGCTGCGCGGCCGCTCCGCCGGCCGGTAGAGCGCCTCGTGGAAGGCAATGTCGCCGGAAATCCAGCCGAGCCGGTCATCGGCATCGTCCAGCGTATCCTGCAATCGCTCGAGTTCGCGCAACGAGCGCTGGTCGTGCCGGCCGAGCGCCCGCACCAGCAGGTCCGTCTCGACCATCAGCCTGAGATCGAAGAGCTCGTCGATCTCCCCAGCCTGCGGCCGGCTCACGCGCGCGCCGCGGTAATGCGCGACATCGAGCAGGCCTTCGCTCTGCAGCTGGGCGAGGGCCTCGCGGACCGGGATGCGGCTGACGCCGTATTCGGCCGCGATCTGCTCCTGGCGCAACAAGTCGCCCGGTTTCCAATGCCCGGCGTCGATCGCCTCCCGCAGGCGCTGGGCGAGGGCGGACGCGGTCGTGGCGGCGGCGAGGCGCGTGGCGGTCATGGGATAATTGTATCCAATATTTGACTGACTGCAAGCAGGCCGATGCAACGCTGTTGTCAGGGGCTCGCCGGCCCAGCTACAAGCACCCCGAACGAGAGGATCGTTCGCGCATGACATTCGAGATCGCCGCCACGCCGCAGGAGGCCGTCGATCGGCTGGAGCTGCTCTACGAGCAGGCGCGGACAGCGCTGCGCAACGATTTGCAGCGCTTCTTCCAGACGGCGCAGCCGCCGACGCTGGAGGAGCGGGCGCTCTATCGCTACCCGATGCTGCGCGTCAGCTACGAACCGTCGAAGCTGCCGGCGGCTACGCGGCGCGGCTACGCGAAATTCTCCATGCCGGGCATCTATTCGACCACCGTGACGCAGCCGGCCGAGTTCCGCGCCTATCTGCTCGACCAGCTCCAGCCGCTGGTCGAGGAATACGGCGCGACGATCGAGACCGGGATCAGCAACCAGGAAATCCCCTACCCCTACGCGCTCGACGGCGGCGACGAGCTCGGCCGTGGCACCGTCACGGCGGCCGAGCTCGCCCGCTACTTTCCGACGCCGCTGCTGGCGCTGGTGGGCGACGAGGTCGCGGACGGCACCTTCGAGATCGTCGAGGGCGAGCCGCGCCCGCTCTCGCTCTTCGACGCAGTCCGCGTCGACTACTCGCTGCGGCGCCTCGTCCACTACACCGGCACCGACTGGCGCGCCGTGCAGCCCTGGGTGCTGCTGACCAACTACCACCGCTATGTCGACCAGTTCGTCCGGCTGGCCCTGGCGGAGATCGAGGCCGGCACGGCGCAGGCGCTGGTCGCGCCGGGCGGCATCCGCATCGACCGCGACGGCATCGACGTCAGCGCCGCCGAACGGGTGATGTCGGCGCCCTGGCACCGCTTCCAGATGCCCGCCTATCACCTGATCCGCGAAAGCGGCGAGGGCGTCACCCTGGTCAATATCGGCGTCGGCCCCTCCAACGCCAAGAACATCACCGACCATCTCGCGGTGCTCAGGCCCAATTGCTGGCTGATGGTCGGCCATTGCGGCGGCCTGCGCCAGACGCAGATCATCGGCGACTATGTCCTCGCCCACGCCTATCTCCGCCAGGACGGCATTCTGGACGAGCTGGTGCCCCCGGACATTCCGATCCCGGCTTTGGCCGAGGTCCAGGTCGCGCTGCAGCAGGCGGCGGCCGAGGTCACCGGCGAGAAGGGCGACCGGCTGAAGCAGCGCCTGCGCACCGGCACTGTCGTCACCCAGGACGATCGCAATTGGGAATTGCGTTGGAGCAAGGAGCGCAAGCGGATCAACCTGTCGCGCGCCATCGCGATCGACATGGAATCGGGCACGATCGCGGCGCAGGGCTACCGGTTGCGCGTGCCCTATGGCACCTTGCTCTGCGTCTCCGACAAGCCGCTCCATGGCGAGATCAAGCTGCCGGGCGCCGCCAATGCCTTCTATGAGCGCGCCGTCGGCGAGCACCTCAAGATCGGCCTCGCCGCGCTGGAGAAGCTCAAGGAAGCCGGCTCGTCGATCCATTCGCGCAAGCTCCGGAGCTTCGACGAGCCGCCGTTCCGCTGATGCCGCCAGGCTCGTTCCGCCCCTCGCCGATCCGGAGAGGGGCTCCGCGCGCCCAGGCATCGTCCCCGCCCGCAGGCGCATCCTGCGGGCGTTGTCGCATGTGAGGGGCAGCGGAGCGCCGCGAGGCGCTGGTTTGGTGATCCGCTTCCATTGAGCCAGGAAGCGGCGCGGATGGATTGAGCCACCATCCGCACGCCCCGTGGCGCTCCGCCAGCGGCGATTTGAAAGCTCCGGGCCGCGCTTCTGTCGCGCCTGCTTGTAAAGCCGGCGCGGTCTAGCGAGCTCCTCGCGCAGAGGTCGTAGTGCCCCCAGGTCGGTTCCCGAAGCCTCCCGGGAGCGAGGCGCAACCCTCGCCCGCAGGCGCCGCACCCACCCCGCCAAACGACATGCCTCCGGTTGGCCGCCCCTCGGGGATGAGATGCGCGGCATTATACGGGAGGTTGGGAGGGCGGGGATAAGTTTGCGGTCTATTCCCGCAAGGCGCCGGAACCTCGACGTAGAACCCCTCTCCCGGATGGGAGAGGGGCAGGGGTGAGGGACCGCCGCTGATTATTAGGACGAGACGCGCCGCTGCGCCTTTATCGGCGAGCGCAGGCCCTCATCCCTGCCCTCCTCCACTGATCTCGGGCTTGCCCGAGATCAGCACTCAGAGTGGGCGAAGTCGGGTAGACCCGACTTCGCCGCGGGAGAAGGGTTCCCCGCGGTTCACCCGCCTAAATCCGCAACGCCGCCCGGATCGCCTCGACCACCGCATCGCGATCGCCCAGCACCTGCGGGTTGGCGAAGCGCAGCACGGTGAAGCCGTGCCGCTCGATCTCTTGCGTCCGCGCCGCATCGTAGTCCTGCTCGTGATCATGCTGCACGCCATCCAGCTCGACGATCAGCCGGCGCTCGATGCAGATGAAGTCAACGGTGTAGCCGAGCAGCGGCACCTGCCGCCGGAAGCGGAGGCCGTCGAGCCGGCGATTGCGCAGCAGCTCCCACGCGACCTCCTCGGCCGGCGTCGCGCGCCGGCGCAGCCTGCGGGCGAAGCTGCGTTGCTCGGTGGTCATCAGGCGAGGATGCCTCGGCGAGCGCCGGAACCGCAACGGGCTCGTCGGAACCTCGACCTTCCCTTCTCCCGGATGGGAGAAGGTGGCGCGGAGCGCCGGGTGAGGGCTTGCCGTCACCGATTGAGGCCGCAGCGGCTCCGTCGCGTTTCGATGATGAGCGGCGGGCCCTCACCCCTGCCCCTCTCCCATCCGGGAGAGGGGTTCCCCGCGCTCTTCGCCGCTGGGGTTCGTCTGGTACGAATGGCGAGGCTGCATCGAGGCGCCGGAACCTCGTCCCAACCTTCTCCCGGATGGGAGAAGGTGGCGCGGAGCGCCGGATGAGGGCCTGCCCTCGCCGATTGAGGTGGCAGCGGCGCCGTTGCGTTCAGATGATCGGCGGCGGGCCCTCACCCCTGCCCCTCTCCCATCCGGGAGAGGGGTTTCCCGCGCGCTTCGCGGCCGAGGCTCGGCTGATCTGAATGGCGAGACTGCATCGAGGCACCGGAACCTCGACCCTCCCTTCTCCCGGATGGGAGAAGGTGGCGCGGAGCGCCGGATGAGGGCCTGCCGTTGCCGTAGAAGGCCGCAGCGGCTCCGTTGTGCTCGGATAATCAGCGGCAGGCCCTCACCCCCGCCCCTCTCCCATCCGGGAGAGGGGTTCCCCGCGCTCTCCGTCGCCGGGGTTCGTCTGATGCGAACGGCGAGACTGCATAGAGGCACCGGAACCTCGACCCTCCCTTCTCCCGGATGGGAGAAGGTGGCGCGGAGCGCCGGATGAGGGCCTGCCCTCGCCGATTCAGGTAGCAGCGGCGCCGTTGCGCTCCGATGATCAGCGGCGCCCCTCACCCCTGCCCCTCTCCCATCCGGGAGAGGGGTTCGTCGCGCTCTTCGCGGCCGGGGTTCGTCTGATGCGAACGGCGAGACTGCATCGAGGTGCCGGAACCTCGCACCTTCCTTCTCCCGGATGGGAGAAGGTGGCGCGGAGCGCCGGATGAGGGCCTGCCGTCTCTGGTTTAGGTAGCAGCAGCTCCGTCGTGTTCCGATGATCAGCGGCGGGCCCTCACCCCTGCCCCTCTCCCATTCGGGAGAGGGGTTCCTTGCACCTCACTTCGCCGCGCAGCGAGCTTACGATCTACGACAATTAGAGATACGATTGTATTTCCGCTTTCTTCTTTATATTCAAAGAAATTGGCGAGTCGGATTTGTTAATTAAATCCTTGTCTCTTAAAGTTTTTAGTGACGAATCTATAGTTAGGTGGTCTTTAAGGTAGTGATTCTTTAGCGTGTCAATGGAAACTGCTTTTTTTCCCCAGTACTTTCTTCTTTGTAATAATCCAAGTATCTGCCTCGCTCCGACGTCAATATCCATTCTTGTTTGGAATCCATAAATTGCCTGATCTAAATTTTCAAGAATATCATCAAATTTTTCGATACCAAAGTAGTGACTATGAGTCTGTCGAACCGTAGCAATATCAGAAGACCCAATCATGACAACCTCATAATTCTTATCGCTAGTGAATTGATTCTCATACTCAATGTATTTTCTAACAGCCTCATCTGTATTTCTTCCAACAGATTCCCAAGTAACAAAATCACCTGAATTCCAATCAAATACAATTATCCAATTATTTAATGATTCAGATAAACCTTGAGTCGATGTCAATGTTTTTACAATACCTTCGTTAACAAAACTATCGAATACCTTGTTTTTATCAGCAATTTCTATTATACGCTGAGCGCTCGTCCGCCTTCTATCCAGCGATATCTTGGATTGAACGCTGGGAACACGTCCGCTTTCGATCTCGTAAAAGACATCAGAAAGCTCCTTAAAGTACGAGATAACCTCCGGATCTCCGTCCTGTTCTTTCAGGTGTCGACCATAAATTACAGAGGTTCTTTCAATAGATTCAGCCCAATAATGCTGAATTCTACTCCTTATTTGAAGCTCAAGAACTCTCTTGTCGGCCTCTATCATCATGTGAACAGAGCGATAACCTGTTACGTCCCGCCCTCTCTCACGGTAGTCTGTCACTCTAAGTTTTTTTAAATTTGATTGGCTTGATATTTTTCCATCAACAAAATTTATTAGATCATTTACATCTTTGTTCGAATTGACAATAATCCTGCATCCGCCAATATCTTGAAGTTGCGTCAACCTAACGCTCAATCTTTTTAGTTTTCTCAAAATTTGCGGCTTTCGCTTCAATCTTTGTGCAATATAATACCCATTTCCATATTCATGCAGCCACCTCTGCAAATCTATTGTCAAATGGGAAAGTGGCTCAAGATTCTGAGCTCTATAAGAATCAAAAACATCTTCAAGCTCTAGATACTCTTCGTCAATCTCACCAGCCGAAGAGAGAACACGTCCAGAGCGATCGATCTTTGATTTAGAAAACTCCAAATATGCCTCCCTCAGAACTGCCAAAAGAATGCAAATCTTTCACGGTTCGGTGGCTTGGACAATCACCTCCGCCTCCCCCGCCTCTCCCCCGCCCCCTTAGGCCGCGCCTCCGGCACAGGCCCCATCTCGTCGAGCGTCGGCTTGCGCGGCCGCGCCACGCTCGCCTTCGGCCGCCCCTCACCCCCACCCCAGTTGTGCGGGCCCATATCGGCGTCGGTCGGCTTGCGGGCGCGGGTCGGCAGGTTGGCCGAGGCGCCGTAACTGCGCTCGCCCTGGTATTTGCCGGCGCTGCCCTCGACATCGCTTTGGCGGGCGAGCGGGTCGTCGGCGATGGCGAGCTCGGTCGCCTGCAGGCGCTTGATCTCGTCGCGCAGGCGGGCGGCGGTCTCGAATTCGAGGTCGGCGGCAGCCTCGCGCATGCGCTTTTCGAGATCGGCGATCGCGGCCTTGAGGTTGTGGCCGGCGACCGGCCCCTCGACCAGGCCCTTGTCGACGGTGACATGGTCGCGCTCATAGACCGAGCCGAGGATGTCGCCGATGTTCTTCTTCACCGTCTGCGGCGTGATGCCGTTGGCGGCGTTGTAGGCCTCCTGCTTCTCGCGCCGGCGATTGGTCTCGGCCATCGCCCGCTCCATCGAGCCGGTGACGTGGTCGGCATAGAGCACGACCTTGCCGTCGACATTGCGGGCGGCGCGGCCGATGGTCTGGATCAGCGAGGTCTCGGAGCGCAGAAAACCCTCCTTGTCGGCATCGAGAATGGCGACGAAGCCGCATTCGGGGATGTCGAGGCCCTCGCGCAGCAGGTTGATGCCGACCAGCACGTCGAAGGCGCCGAGGCGCAGGTCGCGCAGGATCTCGATGCGCTCGATCGTGTCGATGTCGGAGTGCATGTAGCGCACGCGCACGCCGTTCTCGTGCAGGTATTCGGTCAGATCCTCGGCCATGCGCTTGGTCAGCACGGTGACCAGGGTGCGGTAGCCCTTGTCGGTGACTTCCTTGACCTCGTCGAGGAGGTCGGCGACCTGGTGCTTGGCCGGGCGAATCTCGACCGGCGGGTCGATCAGCCCGGTCGGGCGGATGACCTGCTCGGTGAAGACGCCGCCGGTCTGGTCCATCTCCCAGCCGCCGGGCGTGGCCGAGACATGGATCGAGGACGGGCGCATCGCGTCCCATTCCTCGAAGCGCAGCGGCCGGTTGTCCATGCAGGAGGGCAGGCGGAAGCCGTATTCCGCCAATGTCGCCTTGCGGCGGAAGTCGCCTTTGTACATCGCGCCGATCTGCGGCACGGTGACATGGCTCTCATCGGTGAAGACGAGGGCGTTGTCGGGCAGGTACTCGAACAGGGTCGGCGGCGGCTCGCCCGGCTTGCGGCCGGTGAGATAGCGCGAATAGTTCTCGATGCCGTTGCAGGAGCCGGTCGCCTCGATCATCTCGATATCGAAGGTGCAGCGCTGGTCGAGCCGCTGCGCTTCCAGATAGCGGCCCATGCGGTTGAGCTCGTCGAGGCGGGCCTTGAGCTCCTCCTTGATCGACTTGACCGCCTGGTTCAGCGTCGGGCGCGGCGTGGTGTAGTGCGAATTGCCGTAGACCTTGATGAATTCGAGCTCGCCGGTCTTCTGGCCGGTGAGCGGATCGAACTCGGAGATGCTCTCGACCTCGTCGCCGAACAGGCCGATGCGCCAGGCGCGGTCCTCATAGTGGGCCGGGAAGAGCTCGACCGTGTCGCCGCGCACGCGGAAGGTGCCGCGCGCAAAATCGTGCTGGACGCGCTTGTATTGCAGCGCGACGAGATCGGCGATGAGCTGGCGCTGCTCGATGCGCTCGCCGAGCTTCAGCGAGAAGGTCATCGCCGTATAGGTCTCGACCGAGCCGATACCGTAGATGCAGGAGACCGAGGCGACGATGATGACGTCGTCGCGCTCCAGCAGCGAGCGCGTCGCCGAATGGCGCATGCGGTCGATCTGCTCGTTGATCGAGGATTCCTTCTCGATATAGGTGTCCGAGCGCGGGACATAGGCCTCCGGCTGGTAATAGTCGTAATAGGAGACGAAGTACTCGACCGCGTTGTCGGGGAAGAAGCTCTTGAACTCGCCGTAGAGCTGCGCCGCCAGCGTCTTGTTCGGGGCGAGGATCAGCGCCGGGCGCTGCGTCTCCTCGATCACCTTGGCCATAGTGAAGGTCTTGCCGGAGCCGGTGACGCCGAGCAGGACCTGGTCGCGCTCCTGCCGGCGGACGCCGTCGACGAGATCGCCGATCGCGGTCGGCTGGTCGCCCGACGGCGAGAAGTCCGACTTCATCTGAAAGCGCACGCCGCCTTCCGATTTCTCGGGGCGCTCGGGCCGGTGCGGCGTCCAGGGTTTGCCGGGTTCGATGAACGGGCTGCCGGTCTCCAACAGGGCCTGCAGCGACTTCGCCGTCAGCGATGCCGCGCTGTCGCTGTCGGGGTCGAAGGCCGAATCCGCCTTCTTCGAGAGCTTGCGCGGCTTCTTCTCATCGGCGTCGCCCGGCCGCGCCTCGTAGCCGGCCTGCGGCGCGTCGCTGAAGCCGGCCGCGCCACCCGGCACCGCCTTGCCGCGATTGATCGCCGGGTTGAGCAGGTCGGCGAGATAGCCGTCGAGCGGCTTGAGCTCGGGCTTGCTCGCCTTGGAGTTCGGCGTGCGGGTGGCGGTTGACTTCTTCGCGGCGGCTTTGGGCTTGGCGGAGGTCGTCTCGGGCGTCTTGTCGGTGCTCTTGGGCATGGCCGGAATATGGGCGCGATTTGCCGGGGATGCGAGAGGGGGCGAGCCCCGAGCGAGCGCATTGGTGACAGGAGTTGACAGGAAGCGGAATATCAACTTTTACTTGCATGGATTACTAAATACAATCGGGAGCGGCGACCATGTCGGGGGGCAAGGTCGCGCCGGATGCGGTGGAGGTGGAAGCCTTCATCGCACGCTGGCGTGCGTCTGAAGGGGCCGAACGGGCGTCGTTCCCGTCCTTCATCGGCGAGCTCTGCGAGCTGCTGCGGATCGAACGCCCGCAGCCACCAACCAGTGATCCTGAGGCGGTGACCTATCGCTTCGAGTATCCCGTCCGGCAGTTCGGGCCGGACGGCTCAGCGACCACCGGCTGGATCGATCTCTACCGGAAGCGCTGCTTCGTGGCTGAGGCCAAGCAGCTACGGCTGAAAGGCCAGCCCAAGGAAATCCTGCCGGCAGGCAGCGGAGATGACGAGCCAACCCGCGCACCGCGCGGGCGACGCGGCGCCGATCGCGGTCTCGACGTGATGATGCTGAACGCCAAGCGCCAGGCGGAACAATATTGCCGCGCCTTGCCGGCATCGCATGGCTGGCCGCCCTTCATCATCCTATGCGACGTCGGCCACTGCTTCGAGTTCTATGCCGACTTCTCCGGGCAGGGGAAGAACTACGCCCAGTTCCCGGACAGACACCGCTTCCGGGTCTATCTCGAAGACCTGCGCGATCCCGCCACCCGCGAGCGGATCGCCCGCATCTGGAGCGATCCGCTCGCGCTCGATCCGGCCCGCCAGGCGGCGCTGGCGACGCGCAGGATCACCGGCTGCCGAACACCACAATGCAGAACGCGAAGTTCGCGACTATGTCTCAAGCGAGAGCATCGGTAACTGCCGCGCGGGACAAAGTGCGGGTCGCATCATGATCGCACGTTCGCAATTACGCACTTTGCGATTGCCCGGTTCCTTCACGCGTCCGGTGGAGCGCTTCGCCCGAAGACGGAGACAACCGCTGCCAAGGTCCTCGCACGGCTCAAGCTGAAGAAGGACTAATCTCCATCACTTGGCCTTGCCGGTACTGGTCCGGTCCTTCCGAGCCTTCGCCTCGCACTCGGCGAGCCACGCATCAAGGGTCGTCTTGCGGGCCCATACTCGGCGCCCGCTTTTGACCAGGGGAATGCCTTCCGCCTTCGCGCGGTACATGGCAGCTTCCGCCCCGGCCCCAAGACGCGCGGCAATGGCTTCATAGCCGTGCTCGTTTTCGCTTTTTAAGTCGCGTCCTTGCTGCTTCCGCCTGCCGACGCTGTGGAGCATTCATCAACGAAATCAGCGAGTTGCTCAACGCTACCCGATGGCTAAGCAGCTAAATAAAAGCCACCTCAAAGGCATTTTTTACTAGTATTATCAATTACTCAAGGAAGACGCATATCTCCCGCTTCGCCCAGTCGCAGCCTTCGTCGCCGCCCCAGAGCAGCCAGGCGATGTAGCCGGCCGACGGCTCCCTGCTGTCGCCGAAGCCCTTGGCCTGCTTGTCGACGGCGTGGCGGGCGGAATAGCTGACCATGCGCTTCATCGTCTTGGTGTCGAGCCGGCAGCGGTCGAGGTGGCGGGCGCGGTTGATCGCCGCACCGAGCAGCTCGGCGCAAACAGACGCTTGCTCGCAGCGATTCAAATGTGGCCGAATTGTGCTCGGTGACCGGGGGGCCACCATCGGGCGGGGTATCACCATGACACTGATCGAGCTTGGACACCATCAAGGCTGGAACGACGAACTGGAACAGAGCCAGGAGATCTTGGGGCCGTCGCGGGTTCTCGGCTCCTGGCTATGGGCGATCGATATGGGAACGCTGACGGCGAGCCGCGCCATTGCTGATGCGTTCTGCATCGACCCCCAGCGTGCGCGGCTCGGCGCGCCGATCGTGGACTATTTTCCCGCCGTCCACCCTGACGATCGCGCGCGTTTCGATGCGGATGTCACCCGTTCCGTGGAGACAGGCAGCGAGTTTTTCTGCGAGTATCGCGTGGTGGATCGGAATGGCGCGACGCGTTGGCTGTGGGATCGCGGTCAATGCATCGAGATGCGGGACGGCCAGCCGCTGCGCTATCTTGGAGTGGTCGTCGATGTGACCCGCAGCAATACCGCTCTGGATTCGATCGCCGGGCATTTGATGGCGGCGAGGGCGATCACGCAGAGAACCGGTGAATCGATGCTGCGTTATTTCATCGATATGGCCTTGCACGAACTGGCCAGCCGAATGGCGGCGAAACAGAAGCGCGCCGCGCGGCTTCAGCACGACCGTTCATGAGCCTGGGCATCGCGGCGACTAAGGAAGCGATCCGGATAGGGGAGATTTGAGGGGAGATGGCGGTGCAAGCTTCGCGCGCCGCCTGCTGGCGACCGGCTGAGCCTCACGCCCGCTTGCCCTCGTCC
Organism: Allobosea sp. NPDC003192; assembly: GCF_050275675.1. Lineage (NCBI taxonomy): Bacteria > Pseudomonadati > Pseudomonadota > Alphaproteobacteria > Hyphomicrobiales > Alloboseaceae > Allobosea > Allobosea sp. NPDC003192. The sequence goes on along the minus strand of NZ_JBNNPK010000003.1, from coordinate 114,437 downwards.
TGCCCGGCGATCTCCGACATCTTGCGTTCGCCCAGTTGCAGCCTTCGTCGCCGCCCCAGAGCAGCCAGGCGATGTAGCCGGCCGACGGCTCCTTGCTGTCGCCGAAGCCCTTCGCCTGCTTGTCGAGGGCGTGGCGGGCGAAATAGCTGACCATGCGCTCGACCGTCTCGGTGCTGAGCTTGCGGCGGTTGCTGAGATCGCGGGCGCAGGCGACGCCGATCACCGTGCCGCCACGGTTAAACTCGCGGCGCAAACGCAGGCCCTTGCCGGCGTTCTCGGCGACGCGCAGAGGCGGGGTCAGGTCGACATGGGCGATGCTCATCTGTCTTCCTCAAGTTCGCTGTGCGACTTCAGCGCGTAGCCGCCGCGCGGCTGGGTCACCAGATAGGCCGGGTTGTCCGGCGAAGCGTTGCGTCTGACTTCCGTGCCCTTGATCGTGCGGGTCACCGGTTCGGTGAAGACCTGCTCGACGCGGCCCCTGGCGGTATGGGCGCCCCAACGCCAGGTCACCCTGGTGTCCTTGTCGAATGTCGTCGTCACGTCGCGGCTCCGTGCTCTCCTGCTGGTGGAAACGCCGCGGCCGTGATTTGGTTTCGGCCGGGTGGACGGCCCGTCATGCAAGCGTCACGGCGCTGTCGCGCGACTGCAAACTCCGGACGCGAAGCGGGGCCGTCCCGCTCTTCCGCAATCGGAGTGTCCCATGCGTCTGCGCCTCGCCGCCGCCCTGCTTCTGTCGTCCACCATGCTCGCCGGCGCGCAGGATGCGCCCCAAGGAGCGCCGAAGGAGTTCCCGGCCAAGCTGGTCGGCCATGCCCTGCTGCCGGCCAACACCATCATCCCGGCCCCGGCCGATGCGCCGGCCGATCTCAAGGTCTCCGGCAAGTTCGTCACACCGGGCAAGCGCGTCGAGCAGGCCGGCACGGTGATGGGTCTGTCGGGCGGCCGCCCGACGGGTCTTTCCACCCCCTTCGCCGGCCAGCCGGTGCAGGGCTTCTCCGGCATCCGTTCGCTCGGCAATGGCGAGTTCCTGGTGCTGACCGACAACGGCTTCGGCGCCAAGGCGAACTCGCCGGACGCGATGCTGTTCTTCCACCGCCTCAAGGCCGATTTCGAGGGCGGCAAGATCGAGCGGACCGCGACCACCTTCCTGCACGACCCCGACAAGAAGGTGCCGTTCCGCATCGCCAATGAAGGCACCGAGAAGCGCTATCTGACCGGCGCCGATTTCGACCCCGAGTCGATCCAGCCGATCGGCGGCAAGTACTGGATCGGCGAGGAGTTCGGCCCCTATCTGATCCGCGTCGATGCGACCGGCAAGGTCGAGGCCGTGTTCGAGACCACGGTCGACGGCAAGCCGGCTCGCTCGCCCGACCATTACGCCGTGACCACGCCGGGCGCACCGAACCTGCCGGTCGAGTTCAATGTCCGCCGCTCCAAGGGCTATGAGGGCATGGCGCAGTCGCCGGACGGCCGCTTCCTCTACCCGCTGCTGGAAGGCCCGCTCTGGAACGCCGAGACCAAGGGCAATGAAGAGGTCGACGGCAAGGAAGTGCTGCGCATCCTCGAATTCGACGTGCAGAACGAGAAGTGGACCGGCCGCTCCTGGTTCTTCCCGCTCGAGCAGAAGGGCCTCGCCATCGGCGACTTCAACATGATCGACGCCACGACCGCGCTGATCATCGAGCGCGACAATGGCGAAGGCACCGCCGACCGCGCCTGCGCGCCCAGTCAGAAGGGCCCGGACTGCTTCCACGACCTCGCCAAGTTCAAGCGCATCGTGAAGATCGAGATGACCGACGCCAATGTCGGCAAGCCCGTGCGCAAAGTCGGCTATATCGACCTGATGAAGATCGCCGATCCCGACAAGAAGGCGAAGCAGGGCGCGATCGACGGCGTGCTGCCCTTCCCGTTCTTCACCATCGAGAACGTCGACGTGGTCGATCTCGCCAACGGCATCATCGTCGTCGGCAACGACAACAACCTGCCGTTCTCGTCGTCGCGCGACCCGAAGAAGGCGGATGACAACGAGCTGGTGCTGCTGCAGGTGAAGGAACTGCTCGCGGCGAAGTGAGCCGGGCAAATCGCCAAGTCACGGCGAAGTCGAATCCCGCCTGCGCAAAGTCGTCAGGCATCGTCATGGCCGGCTCACGCCGGCCATGTCCATTTAATCGTCAGTCCTTGAGCTGTTTCTGCTTCAGGTGTATAATATGTTCGACCAAGCGCCCCGTGCGCGAGGCGCCGTGGTTGGATGATCTTCACCAATGGAGGTGATCATGTTGACCGCGAATATGAGTGGAAAACGGCCGCAGGACTGGCTCAACCTGATCCTCGGCGCACTCCTGTTCATCTCGCCCTGGATGATGGGCTTCCTGGCCGACACCATGCCGACCCGCAATGCCTGGCTCGTCGGCGCCGTGCTGGCCGTGATCGCGATCGCGGCGCTCTCGGCCTTCGCCGAATGGGAGGAATGGGTGAACCTGGCGCTCGGCCTCTGGCTGATCGCCGCGCCCTGGGTGCTCGGCTTCACCGGCAACACCAGCGCCTTCCGGACGCATCTGGTGCTCGGCCTGCTGACGGCGTTCGTCTCGGCCTGGGCCGTCTGGAACTACCGGCACGAACCGCACGCCACAGCCTGAACGACTGGCCGGGTCTGTCCGCTGGGCGGACCCGGTTTCTCCTGCCGGAAGCCGCACAGGCAACAGGCGCTCAGTGCGCCGCCTGGCGCGCCCTCGCGATCGCCGCCTCGATACCGCCCCAGGCCGGCTTCTCCGGCGCGAAGCGGCCGCGCAGATAGGCGGCTAGCTCGATAAGCTGGCGATCGTCGAGCACGGTCGCGAAGGAGGGCATCGAGCCGATACCGTGCTGGCCGCCTTCGAGCAGCATGTTGACGAGATTGGTCGGCGTCTCGGCATGGAGCTTGGACGAGAGGCCGAGCGCCGGCCCGGCATTGACCAGCGGCGCAGCGCGGCCGGTCTCGTGGCAGGCGGCGCAGGCTCCCTCATAGAGCCGAGCAGTCTGCGAGGTCGCGGGGTTTGCAACGGAAGCCGTCATCGCCTCGATGCGCTTGACGCGCTCCATGGCTTCCGCTTCCGGCAGGGGCTCGCTCAGCGAGGCCAGATAGGTCGCCATCGCCCGGACATCGGCATCGGGCAATTCCCTGAGTTCGGCGATCACCGGCGCCATCGGGCCAGCGGCCGCGCCATGCTGCCGAGAAGTGCCGGTCTTCAGATAGGCGTAGAGCTCGGCCTCGCTCCACGGAATCGGCCCGGCCGAGAGCCTGGTCAGTGCCGGCGCCGTCCAGCCTTCCACCTCGCCTCCCGCAAGATAGGCGCTGCCGCCCTTCTCGGCGCCGAGCGCGTTGCGCGGCGTGTGGCAGGCGCCGCAATGGCCGAGCCCATCGACGAGATAGCGCCCGCGATTCCACTCGGCCGAACGGGCGGAATCGGGCTTCAGCTCGCCGCCACGGTTGAACAGCAGGTTCCAGCCTGCCAGCAGCGGGCGCAGGTTGAACGGGAAGGTGAGCTTGCTCGGCTCGTTCTCCTGCCGCACCGCTGGCTGCGACATCAGGAAGGCGTAGAGCGCCTGCAGATCGGCCTCGCTCGTCTTGGCGAAGCTCGGATAGGGGAAGGCCGGGTAGAGCTGGCGGCCGTCGCGGTGCAAGCCGGCCCGCATCGCCCGCTCGAAGGCGGCATAGGACCAGCTGCCGATGCCGGTCTCGACATCGGGCGTGATGTTGGTGGTCAGCACCGTGCCGAACGGTGTCGGCAGAGCGAGCCCGCCGGCATAAGGCACGCCGTCCTTGCCGGTATGGCAGACCGCGCAGGCGCCGAGCGCCGCGAGCTGGCGGCCGCGCTCGATCGTCGCCAACGACCAGGTCAATGGGTCCGGCCGCGCGATCGGCGCGATCGAGGGCACGAAGGCGAGCGAGACCGCGGCGAAGGTCGCGGCGCCCGCCACGGCGGCGCCGAGCTTGCTCCACCAGGGCAGGCGTTTTGCCAGCTCGCCTGGCGGGGCCTTGAGCAGCTTCGAGCCGTTGAGGCCGGCGAGCACGCGCTCCGGCGTCAGCGGCAATTCGCGGAAGCGCACCCCGGTCGCGTCATAGACGGCGTTGACGATCGCTGCCGCGCTCGGGACCGAGGCCGACTCGCCCGCGCCCATCGGCGGCAGATGCTGGCGATCCATCAGCATGACGTCGATCGCCGGCAGTTCCGGGAAGGTCAGCACCGGGTAGGAGCCCCAGTCGCGGCTGGCGACGGCTGTCGTCTGCGAAAACGTCACCTCCTCGCGCAGCACCCGGCTGGTCGATTGCAGGACATTGCCGTGGACCTGATGCGTCACCCCGGCCGGATTGACCATCATGCCGGTGTCCTGGCCGACGGTGACGCGATTGACGGTGACCTCGCCGGTCGCGCGGTTGACAGCGACATCGGCGACCCAGGCGGCCCAGGCTGCGCCGACACCCGGCCAGCTGCCATGGACATAACGTGCCTGGGCGAAGCCGCGGCCGCGCAGCACCTCGCCATCGGCCTCCATACGCGGGCCGACATGCGGCTGCCAGTTCGCCCGCTCGGCCGTCGCCCGCGTCAGCTCGGCGGCGCGCTCGTCATTGATGTGGCGCAGGCGGAATTCGACCGGGTCGACGCCGGCCTCATGCGCGAGCTCGTCGATATAGCTCTCATGGGCGAAGACGTTCGGCATGGCCGAGACGCCGCGCAGCCAGGACGCCCGGATGATCGGCGGCATGTCATAGGCTGTCAGCCGCATGTTTTCGTAGTCATACGAGGGCACGGCGGTGCGATCGCCCATGCGCAGCGTCGCCGGCTGGTTCGGGATGCGCCCGGTCAGCAGCAGCGCCAGGGTCGGGGCGGCATTGGACGGGTACCAGGTGTGGAAGTCGTAGGCTTTCAGCGACCCACCGGGGCCGAGCCCGCCCTTGATGTCGATCAGCTGGGCCGCGCCCTTCGGCTCCCAGAGATGTTCCTGCTCGCGGGTGAGCTGGACCCGCACCGGCGCGCCGACCGCCCGCGAGAGCAGCACCGCGTCGGCGACGACATCGTCGGCGCAGTTGCGGCCATAGCAGCCGGCAGCCTCGAAGCGGATGACGTCGATCCGCTCCTTCGGCACGCCGGTCAGCACGGCCAGGTCGTTCTGCAGCGGATAGGGATTCTGGCTGCCCGTCCAGACGGTGATGCCGTCCGCGCGCACATCGGCGACGGCGCAGGACGGGCCGATCGAGCCATGCATGTGGTAGGGCCAGACATAGGTACGGTCGAGCCGGGCCTCCAGGCTCTCCAGCGCCGTGTCGACATCGCCCTCCTCGGCGAGGAGGCGCGGCGTCGAGGGGTGGGTGCGCAACGCCTGGCCGAGGTCGGAAAGATCAGGCGGCGTGAACTCGCGCCAGTGCGTCCTGAGCTTGAGCGCCGCTTCCGCCGCCTGCTCCTCGCGCTCGGCGACGATGCCGATGAAGTCGCCTTCGACCACCAGCGCACGGATGCCGGGGACATCGGCGATCGAGTCGCGATCGACCGAAATCAGGCTCCTGCCGACGAAGTCACCTGCATCCATGCCGGCATAGGGCGGGCGCACCACCCGGCCATGCAGCATGCCGGCGACGCGGACATCGTGGACGTAAGTGAAGCTACCGGTGACCTTGGCCGGGATATCGACGCGGGCGACCGAGCGCCCGACGAGCCTGTGCTGGTCGACCTGCTTGAACTCGGCGCTCTCGGCCAGCGGCAGCAGAATGCGTTCATTGGCGAGCAGCGTGTCGAGCGCGATGGCGGGCACCGTCTCGCCCTTGCGCGAGATCACGCCGTCGCTGAGCGTGATCTCGTCTTCGCTGCAGCTGAGCGCGGCGGCTGCGAGCGTGATCAATCTCACCCTGATCTGCGTCGCCGCGATCCTGATCGCGACCGAGGTGACCTGAACCGTCTCGCTGGCGATGGTCGGGCCCTGATCGGGCGTCTCGGCGGTGTCGCCGAGCACCATCTCGACGGCGTCGAAGGGAAAATCGAGCTCCTCCGCCACCATCTGGGCGAGCGCGGTGCGGATGCCGGTGCCGAGATCGACATGGCCGTTGAAGGCGAGGACGCGGCCCTCAGCCGTCAGACAGACATGCAGATCGAGCCCGTCCTCAGGCGCTGCATCGGCGGCGGCGCCCTTGCGCGGCGCGACCACGCCGATCACGCCGGCACGCTTCAGCAGCGCCTTGCGGGAGAGTGGCTCGCTCATGGCGCCGCCGCGTCCTGCAGGCCGCGCTCGGCGGCGAGCAGCACCGCCCTGACGATCTCGACATGGGTGCCGCAGCGGCAAAGATTATGGCGCAGCGCCTCGCGCACCTCGGCCTCGCTCGGGTCGGGGCGAACATCGAGGAAAGCCTTCGCCGTCATCACCATGCCGGAGATGCAGTAGCCGCATTGCGCCGCCTGCGCGTCGATGAAGGCCTGCTGCAGTGGATGCGGCGCCTCGACGCTGCCGAGCCCTTCGAGCGTGACGATCTCGCGTCCCTCGGCCAGCCTGACCGGCAGCGCGCAGGCGCGCGCCGCCTGGCCGTCGATCAGCACGGTACAGGCGCCGCATTCGCCGAGGCCGCAGCCGAATTTCGGGCTGTTGAGCGTAAGGTCGTTGCGCAGGAAGAACAGCAGCGGCGTCTGGGCTTCGCCCTCGATCTCATGGCTCGCGCCGTTGACGCGAAGCGTGAAGCGCTTCGTCGTCCTCATGACTCGCCCGGGCGGGGCGAGGCGCGCCTGATCGTCCTGATCGTCACGGCCACCAAGATCATTCGTATACGAATGAGAATAATGACAAATCGGAGCGCGCCGCAAGCGGGATTTGAGCAGGAAGGCACGCCGTGCCACAGCGACGCGATCTGAACGCGAAATGCGCGGGGAACCCTCTCCTGTAAGGAGAGGGCAGGGTGAGGTGTAGGCCGCTGGACCAATGACGCGAGCGCTCAACGCGCGATCAGGTTACGGCCAACGTTTGCAGTCTGAACACCTCACCCCTACCCCTCTCCTTCCAGGAGAGGGGTTCCCGCGGATGTCACATCTGCCAACCGTTCAATGCCCGACCGACGGGATCTTCTCCGCCGGCGGGGTGTTGCGGCTGATGCCGCTGCGGACGATGCCGTCGATCACGATCATGCCGATGCCCGGCAGGTCGCCGAGCTGGATCGAATCGAGGAAGGTCTTGCCGGCGGAGTGCTGGGCCTTGTCCATGAAGACGAAATCGGCGGTGCGGCCGACTTCGATCAGGCCGCAATCGAGGCTGCGCATCCGGGCAGTGTTGCCGGTCGCGAAGCAGAACGCGACCTCAGCCGGGACATCGCCGAGCGAGGACAGCATCGAGACCATCCTGATGATGCCGAGCGGCTGCACGCCCGAGCCAGCCGGCCCGTCTGTGCCGAGGATGACACGCTTCAATTCGTCCATCTCGCGGGCGACGCGCAGCGTATAGAGCGCGGCGCGCTCATTGCCGTTGTGGACCAGTTCGAGGCCGCGCTTGCAGCCCTCGCAGATGCAGCGGATCTCCTTGTCCGGCAAAGCGGTATGGCCGCCATTGATGTGGCCGACCACGTCGGTATCGGCTTCCAGCACCACGTCGGCGCCGATCAGCCCGGAGCCGGGGATCGAGGGGCCGCCGGTATGGATGGTCGACTGGATCCCGTATTTGCGGGCCCAGGCCACCATCTCCCTGGCACGCGCGCCGTCCTTGACGCCACCGAGACCGACCTCGCCGAGCAGCTTCACGCCGGCATCGGCCAGATCCTTGAAGTCCTGCTCGACCATGCCGGGCTCGATCACCGGCGCACCGGCATGGACCTTGACGCCGCCGGGGCGGAAGGCAGTGAAGGCGCGCTGGGCATAGATCGCCATCGCCTTCAGGCCGACAATGTCCTTGGGTCGACCGGGGGTATGGACCTCGCCGGCGGAGATCATAGTGGTGACGCCGCCATGCATGGTCGAGTCGATCCAGCCGAGCTGGTTCTGGCGCGGCGTCCAGTCGCCGGCGACCGGGTGGACATGGCTGTCGATCAGCCCGGGCGAGAGCACCGTGCCGTTGGCGTCGATGACGGTGTCGGCCCCTTCTGTATCGAGGTCCTTGAAGCGGCCGACCGCGGCGATCCGGCCACCGATCGCGACGAGCGTATCGGCCTCCAGGATCGGGCGCTCGATGTCGCCGGAGAGCATCAGGCCGATATTCTTCACCACCAGCTTGTGGGTGCTGCTGACCGTCGTCGCCTGCTGTTCAGCCATCGTATCCGCCCTGTCGTCGTTATCAGAAATCCGCCGCCATCCTCATCGCCACAAGCCCGATTGACAAGCATGACGGGATGCGAGATATTGTTTGTATACGAATGAATTTCTGCCCCGTCCGGACCCGGCTGTCAAGCAGCAAGGATCGCGCATGCCTTACGCCGTCACCAGCGCCTGCATCCGTTGCAAGTACATGGATTGCGTCGAGGTCTGTCCGGTCGACTGTTTCTACGAGGGCGAGAACATGCTCGTCATCCATCCGGACGAATGCATCGACTGCGGCGTCTGCGAACCGGAATGCCCGGCCGAGGCGATCGTCGCCGACAGCGCGGACGGGGCCGAGCAGTGGCTGGCCTTGAACGCAAGGCTGGCGCCGCTCTGGCCGAACATCACCCAGAAGAGCGAGCCGCCGGCCGATGCCGACGACTGGAAGGGAATACCGGACAAGATCGACCTGCTTTCCGAACGCCCGGCAATGTGATACTGGGTGGGCTGCATCCGATAATCTGCTAAATCGCTAGACTATCTAAGGATCGACGAGATGAGCAATTTCTACGAGGAGCGCGTCCTCTCCGTCCATCACTGGACCGATACGCTCTTCAGCTTCACGACGACCCGCGACACGACCTTCCGCTTCAAGAACGGCCAGTTCACGATGATCGGGCTCAAGGTCGGCGAGAAGCCGCTGCTGCGCGCCTACAGCGTCGCCAGCACCAATTACGACGAGAACCTCGAGTTCTTCTCGATCAAGGTGCCGGATGGCCCGCTGACCTCGCGCCTGCAGAACCTGCAGGTCGGCGATCCCATCATCATCGGCAAGAAGGCGACCGGCACGCTGGTGCTCGACAACCTCAAGGACGGCAAGCGCCTGTTCCTGCTCGGCACCGGCACGGGCCTCGCGCCCTTCCTGTCGCTGATCCGCGATCCCGAGACCTATGAGCGCTACGAGAAGGTCGTGCTCGTGCATGGCTGCCGCCAGGTCTCCGAGCTGGCCTATGGCGAGCGCATCCAGCAGGAACTGCCGAACGACGAGTTCCTGGGCGAGATGATCCGCGAGCAGCTGATCTATTACCCGACCGTGACGCGCGAGCCCTTCCGCAATCGCGGCCGCATCACTGACCTCCTGACCTCCGGCCAGCTCTTCAGCGACACCGGCCTGGGGCCGTTCGATGCCGAAGGCGACCGTTTCATGCTCTGCGGCAGCCCGCAGATGCTAGTCGACCTCAAGCAGATCTTCGACGAACGCGGCCTCGAGGAAGGCAATCACGGCGAGGCCGGCGACTACGTCATCGAGAAGGCCTTCGCCGAGCGCTGAGATCCGGCGCATATCGTTCAGAACGGCCGGCCTGTTCCCGCAGGCCGGCCGTTCTGCATTCACGGTCCGCCCTGCGCTTTTGCCGAATGCGCCATGGCCTGCTACCTGTCCGGCAAATCACCGCAACCGACGAGTAGCGCCATGACCGACACCCTGCCCGATCGCCTGTCCTCCAATCCCAACAGCCCCTTCTACAATGAGGAGCTGCTGGCACGGGACATCGGTGTCCGCTTCAAGGGCGTCGAGAAGACCAATGTCGAGGAATACTGCATCAGCGAGGGCTGGGTCCGCCTCACTGCCGGCAATGCCAAGGATCGCCACGGCAATCCGATGACGGTGAAGCTCAAGGGCGCCGTCGAGCCCTATTTCCGCAACGCCGAGTAGACGCTGGGGCGCCGTCATTCCGGGCGGCCCATAGGGCTGGGCCCGGAATCGAGAGCCGGTGCGCTTGGCCGCGCGGCACCGGGCTAGCGCAACATTTTGTAGAAAAAGGTCGAGCCGCAATCGCGGCCGTCGGGCATCAGCGCATAGCGCGGGATGGTGCCGAGCTCGGTCCAGCCGAGGCGGTTGTAGAGCCGGCGTGCAGCGCCGGCCTCGTCGGTATCGAGCACCAGGAGGTCGCGTCCCAGCGCCAGCGCGGCCGCCTCCGCCGCCCGCATCAGCGCTTCGCCGATGCCGCGGCGGCGGGCCTGCGAATGCACCAGCACTTTGGCGACCTCGGCGCGGTGCGGCTGGTTTGGCTTTCCGATTGGGTGGAGCTGCGCCGTGCCGACGATGCCGCTGCCGTCGCGCGCGACGAAAAGCAGGATACGCCCGGCGGCGACCTCGCCCGCAATGCCGCGCCAGAAGCTCTCGAACTCGGCCGGTGTGCTCCAGTCCATGAAACCGACCGAGGCGCCGTTCGCCACGGAATCGCGCAGGATCTCCGCCAAGGCCGGCACGGCTGCCCGCGCTCCATCCCCGTCGAGCTGCTCGATGGTCATATTGTCCGACACCGTCATGACCCATCTCCTCGCGCCACCAATCGGCGATGCATTCTACTATGCAAGATTAATTCCAACATAGTGGATAATACGGAGCAAGAGCGCCCAGGCCCGTCGTCAACCCGGATTTTACGACGTTCGGCGAATCCCGGTCTCTCCGACGCAAACCCGGCAGGTGATTTCCAAAAAAGTCACGGGCTCGCGTTTGACTGAGAGCCGGAAGACGCCAGGGACGGCGCCGGCGCAACGGGAGGCGTCGATGAACAGGGGCTTGGACTTCATCGGTCGCTCGGTGGTCCGCTTCATCACGCGCGGCAAGCCGCAGAGCGGGCCGGTCGATCGCAAAGCTCTGGCGCGGCTACAGGCTGCACTCCGGCCCGGCGACGTACTGCTTGTCGAAGGCCACATGAAGGTCTCGGCCGCGATCAAATACCTGACCCAGTCGACCTGGTCACATGCCGCGCTCTATGTCGGCGAGACCGGTCAGTTCAGCCCCGAAGGCGAGCCGCTGGTGCTGGCCGAGGTCGAGATGGATGTCGGCTGCGTGCTGTCTCCCCTCTCGAAATACGGCGCCTTCGGTACTCGCATCTGCCGGCCGCAGGCGCTCGACCGCGAGGGCCGCCAGATCGCGGTCGACTATGTGCTGGAGCGGCTCGGAAACCAGTACGACCTCAAGAACATCCTCGATCTGGCGCACTGGCTGATCCCGATTCCGTGGGCGCCAGCAAGCTGGCGCCGGCGCATGATCGCGCTCGGCTCCGGCGACCCGACGCGGGCGATCTGCTCGACTTTGATCGCCCAGGCCTTCGAGGCGGCGCGCTATCCCGTCCTGCCGACGGTCGAATACGCGCAGGCGATGGGCGAAGACGAATTCCGGGAAATCCTGCACATCCGGCATCACTCGCTCTACATGCCGCGCGATTTCGATATCTCGCCCTATTTCTCGGTGGTGAAGCCGACGCTGGAGGCCGGTTTCGACTATCGGGCGCTGAATTGGGCCCGCGAACAAATGCTCGCGGCGGAGTGAAGCCGCCTTCGTCTGCCGCAAACCAGTGGCGCGACCCTTGGCGCAACGGGCGCGCACTGCTATGGCGCGCGCATGAGCACCCGCAGCTTCGACAATATCCGCAACTTCTCGATCGTGGCCCATATCGACCACGGCAAGTCGACCCTCGCCGACCGGCTGATCCAGCAGACCGGCACGGTAGCGGCGCGCGACATGAGCGAGCAGATCCTCGACTCGATGGACATCGAGAAGGAGCGCGGCATCACCATCAAGGCGCAGACCGTCCGGCTGGATTACCAGGCCAAGGACGGCAAGACCTACATCCTCAACCTGATGGACACGCCCGGGCACGTCGACTTCGCCTATGAGGTCTCGCGCTCGCTGGCCGCCTGCGAAGGCTCGCTCCTCGTCGTCGACGCCTCGCAGGGCGTCGAGGCGCAGACGCTCGCCAATGTCTATCAGGCGCTCGACGCCAATCATGAGATCGTCACCGTTCTCAACAAGATCGACCTGCCCGCGGCCGAGCCGGAGCGGATCAAGCAGCAGATCGAGGATGTGATCGGCCTCGACGCCTCCGAGGCCGTGCCGATCTCGGCCAAGACCGGCCTCAACATCGAGGGCGTGCTGGAAGCCATCGTCGAGAAGCTGCCGGCGCCGAAGGGCGATGCCGAAGCCCCGCTCAAGGCCCTGCTGGTCGATTCCTGGTACGACGCCTATCTCGGCGTCGTCGTGCTCGTGCGCATCATCGACGGCGTGCTGAAGAAGGGCATGACCATAAGGATGATGCGCGCCAACGCCAGCTATGGCGTCGACCGCGTCGGCGTGTTCAAGCCGAAGATGCTGGAGGTCAAGGAGCTCGGACCCGGCGAGGTCGGCTTCTTCACCGCCTCGATCAAGGAAGTCGCCGACACCGCCGTCGGCGACACCATCACCGATGACAAGAAGCCGATCGCCGAGCCGCTGCCGGGCTTCAAACCGGTGCAGCCCGTGGTGTTCTGCGGCATTTTCCCGGTCGATGCCGCCGATTTCGAGGTGCTGCGCGGCGCCATGGCCAAGCTGCGTCTGAACGACGCCTCGTTCTCCTATGAGATGGAGACTTCGGCGGCGCTCGGCTTCGGCTTCCGCTGCGGCTTCCTCGGGCTGCTGCATCTGGAGATCATCCAGGAGCGGCTCGAGCGCGAGTTCAACCTCAACCTGATCTCGACCGCCCCCTCGGTGGTCTACCGTCTCAAACTGCGCGACGGCACGACCCTCGAACTGCATAACCCGGCCGACATGCCAGACGTGATGAAGATCGAGTTCATCGAGGAGCCCTGGATCCGCGCCACGATCTTCACCCCGGACGAGTATCTCGGCTCGGTGCTGAAGCTCTGCCAGGACCGCCGTGGCCTGCAGATCGACCTCAACTATGTCGGCTCGCGCGCCAAGGTCGTCTACGACCTGCCGCTGAACGAAGTCGTGTTCGACTTCTACGACCGGCTGAAGTCGATCTCGAAGGGCTATGCCTCCTTCGACTACAACATCACCGACTATCGCGAGGGCGACCTCGTGCGCATGTCGATCCTGGTCAATGCCGAGCCGGTCGACGCGCTCTCGATGCTGGTCCATCGCTCGCGCGCCGATGCCCGCGGCCGGGCCATGTGCGAGAAGCTCAAGGAGCTGATCCCGCCGCATATGTTCCAGATTCCTGTCCAGGCTGCCATCGGGGGCAAGATCATCGCCCGCGAGACGATCCGGGCGCTGCGCAAGGACGTGACCGCCAAGTGCTATGGCGGCGACGCCTCGCGCAAGCGCAAGCTCCTGGACAAGCAGAAGGAAGGCAAGAAGAAGATGCGGCAGTTCGGCCGCGTCGAGATCCCGCAGGAAGCCTTCATCGCCGCGCTGAAGATGGACGACTGAACGGGCCCGCGCTCAGCGGAAGAAGTCTTTCGGCAGGTCCGAATCCCAATCGCTCCTGAAAGTCTGCAGCGACGAACTTCCGGTGGGAAAGGCGAGTTGCAGAGCAGCAGGTACTTGGTCGTTGAAGAGCTTGCTATTGGGATTATCGAAGATTTTGCGCTCGGCCCCACTCAAACTGGGATCGCCGGCCTTTGGCGTGTCGAAATGGATGCCCGACATATTGGTGACCTTCGGTTTTCCTCTATGATACTTCACCTTGAATCTCCACTGCACGGTCCAGCGGAAAAACTGTATTGGCTCCATAGTGTGGGTTGTAGTGCTTCTGGCACATAAAATCGCTATAAGAGAAATAGAATAATTGACAAAATAAAGATAATTTACAATCGAATTACTACTGTTGAAAGAGGGATGTTTGTTAAAAATCTTATTCGGGAAAACGATGTTGGGATGATCTTGCATCGGGCAGACAATCGTGTTCCCCGAGAGCTGTTGGCGTTGCATGGCGTCCGGCGCCACCCAAGGCCGGTTTCCCGAGTCCCAGTCTCCGAACGTCTGCCCATCCAGGCCCAGCTTGACATCGGTCTGCCCCATCTGGGGTCTCTGCCCACGATAAGTCGCCTCGAAGCGGCCGACGGTCGCGATTTGGGTATAACCGTAATCGGCATTGGCCGACGCTGGCGTGACGGGCGGGAGTAGGTTGAATTCACTGGTTCCGCTCCAGGCGGAGCCCGTAATGACGTCAGATATTTTGCGGCTCAAAAGGAATGCCGGGATGCCGTCCGAGCTGAATCCCTTGGTCAGGTGCAGGAACACCGAGTTGGGCGAGAAGAACGGCGCCGGTTTTGCGTTGGCCGTTATGATGATATTCATCATCGAAGTGGGGTCGACGTTCGTTACCATCTCGAAATCCTTGCGCCGGTTTTCAGTGCCGTTCGGACTTGACTGGTAAGCTCCGACAGTTTCCACCCGCTTGTAAGCTATTGGCAGTGAACGCGTTATCCGAGCCGATCACAGGGCGATCCGCTCGGCGCACGCGCTAGCGCCATGCGCTTTTTCGGGCGACGCCCGGCCGGTCGCGAATTGTGAAGCCGTTGAACTTTTCGATCGCCGCGATCTCCAGATCGAGCGCGCGAATCGTCATGATGCCGACGATGTTGTCGGGCTTCGTCTGATAGGACAGGTTGATGATGTTCCGCTTGGCCTTGTAGCCGAGCACGGCGTCCGCCGTGCTCGGGCCGTAGGACGAGGCCGCCATTTCGCCGTCCGCGATGTCGGCATTCTCAATGATGACGAGCGCATACTGAACAAGTGCGACATACTCGCCCTTGTCGCCGCGCTGGACATGTTTCTCGTGGACCTGCGCGCAGGCGCATAGCCGGGCATTGGCCGAGAAAAGGCGGCTGATCAGCATATCCTTCTCCTTCGCCACTACACCACCGCGGCATTGCACTGTTCCAGCTATGACGCGGGCTGATCACAGTCGCATCATCCGTTTGAAGGAGCTTCCGCGGCCTGGCAGCAGTGATCATTCCAAGGAGTCGCAATGCAGCTCTGCAGGGAACCATCCCGCCTGCCACGATGTTGATCCATGACCCTCAACCGAAGGGAGGATGGCATCGTGGACAGACGTACTTTCCTCGCGAGCCTGATCGGCGGCCTGGCCGCGGCCGGCAGTCTCGGCACTGCGGCACTCGCGGCGCCGCAGCCGAAGCCAGCAGTAGCAGAGCCCCCTCTGCCTGAACCTGCACCGCAGGTCGATGCGGAAGCGCTCGACAAGGCCGACGCCGACTATTCGCAGTACTATTACTACCGCCGCAGGCCGCGCTGGCGCAGGCGCTACTGGCGCCGCCGCTATTATTACCGACCCCGCTATTACTACCGCCGCCGCTATTACCGGCCGCGCTACTATTACCGCCGTCGCTACTGGTAGCATCTGGTCATGACCCCGCCCTGCGCAGGCCTGTGCCTGTGCAGGGCGTAAGCGCGGTCAGAGATTGGCGCCGAGGCCGCGCAATTCTGCGCGCAGATCGATCGGCTCGACGAAATGCACCACCTGCATCCCGACCGAGCGGGCGGCATCGACATTCTTGGCGCTGTCGTCGACGAAGATGCACTCGCCGGCGCTCAGCCCGTAGCGCTCCAGCAGGACGTTGTAGATCGCCGGGTCGGGCTTGATCAGCCGCTCATGCGCCGAGACGATCACGCCGTCGAAGCTCTGCAGGAAGGGGAAGCGGATCAGGCATTCCGCCCATTTCTCGCGCGAGAAATTGGTGATGGCGTAGACCGCTTCGCCTTTCGCCTTCAGCTCCGCCAGCGTCGCGACGCTGTCCTCGATCGTCGCCGGCACCGTCTCGTGCCAGCGCTCGTCATAGGCCTTGATTTCGGCTTCCCATTCGGGATGCTCGGCGACCAGCAGCGCCACCGCCTCGGACCAGGGCCGGCCGCGATCCTGCTCGATGTTCCAGGCGGCAGTGCAGACATTCCTGAGGAACCAGTCGCGCTTGGCATCGTCCGGAATCAGGCTGCGGTAGAGGTGGAACGGATCCCAGCGCAGCAGGACATTGCCGACATCGAAGACGACCTTGCGATTCTCAGGCACGACAGGCTTCTCCATTCCAGCTGCGGCTATGCGGCCGCGACGACTCACGTCCTTGTGCACGGACGGGCGTAACCTTCACACCGATTCTGGCGTATTCGCGTTAGGAACCGACAACAAGGCACAGTTCATGGCTTCGATGGGAACAGCCAGCTATTGGCCGTGGAACGACAGGCAGGGGCGCTTCTCCGCCTTGCGGGCCAGCTGCTTCGCGCTCGTGCTCGTCCCCGCCCTGATCCTCGTCTGGCAGGCCTGGAGTCATCAACTCGGCTCGAAGCCGTGGACACAGGCCGTGCACGACACCGGCACCTGGGCCCTGCGCATCCTGGTCATCACGCTGGCGGTGACACCGCTGCGACGAATCCTCGACTGGAACAAGCTGATCGGCATCCGCCGCATGCTCGGCCTCTCGGCCATGGCTTATGCGCTCGGCCATCTCGCGCTCTACTGCATCGACCTCGCTTTCGACTGGGGGCTGATCCTCTCCGAGATCGTCAAGCGCTTCTACCTCGTCGTCGGCATCACCGCGCTGATCGGCCTCGTCGTACTCGGCGTCACCTCGACCGACGGCATGATCCGCCGGCTCGGCTCCGGCCGCTGGCAGCGCCTGCACAATGTCGTCTATGTGATCGCCTGCCTCGGCCTGTTCCACTTCGCGCTGCAGTCGAAGATCGACGTCACCCAGCCAGTGCTGCTGAGCGGCCTGTTCGCGCTATTGCTGGCCTATCGCGGACTGAACCGGTTGAAAATTCCGCTGAGCTTCAGCTCGCTTGCACTCACTGCGCTCGGCGTGGGTCTCGCTACCGCGCTTGCCGAGACCGCTTGGTACGCCTTCGCAACCGGCGCCTCGGCCTGGCTGATCTTCCAGGCCAATGCCGATATCGTCGTCTACCAGGACTGGACAGCGCTCCGCCCCGGCCATTGGGTCGCCCTCGTCGGGCTTGCGCTCGCGGTGCTGCACCTCTTCCGCAAGCCGGCGCCGAGGCCGGAAGCAGCCCGCCGCCATGCTCGGGCTTGACCCGAGCATCTCGTAAACCAGCACAAACTGGTCCTGAGATTCTCGGGGCAAGCCCGAGAATGACGCCCTGTCAGCCCTCGCGCCGCGCCAGCTCCAGGATGGTCTCGATCAGCACGCGGATCGCGATGCCGGCGTCGAGCTCGGTCATGTTCTCCAGCGGCGAATGGCTGATGCCCTTCTCGCAACGCACGAACAGCATGGCGGAGGGGCAGAGCTTCGCCATCGCCATGGCGTCATGGCCTGCGCCGGAGGGGAGCCGCCGCGCTGAAAGATTGGAGCCGGTGCGGGCGATGCCGGTGGCGAGCGCCTCCTGCAGCTCGGCCGCCATCGGCGTCGCATCGTCGCGCGAATAGGGCGTAATGATCAGTCCGACGCCGCGCCGCGCCGCGATCTCGCCGAAGCGTTGCTGAATCCCGTGCTCCATGCTGGCGACGGTCTCGCCCCGTGGCGCACGATAATCGATGGTGAAGTCGACCGCACCAGGCACGACATTGGTGGCGCCGGGATCGGGCCGGAAGACGCCGACCGTGCCGACCGCCTGATCATGCGCCGCGGCGATCTCCTCCAGCGCCAGCGCCATTTCGGCGGCGGCGGTCAGCGCATCCCTGCGCAGCTTCATCGGCACGGTGCCGGCATGGCCGGCCTCGCCGGTGACACGCACCGTGGCGCGGCTCTGGGCGTTGATCGCGGTGACGATGCCGACCGCCTCGTTCTCGACCTCGAGCACCGGGCCCTGCTCGATATGGACCTCGAGATAGGCCTTGACCGAACCGGGCTTGCGAGCGAGCGCCGCGATCCCGGCGGGATCGCCGCCGAAGGCGACGAGCGCGTCGCGCAAGCTCACGCCGTCGGCATCGCGTGAATCGAGCCAGGCCGGGTCGTACCGGCCGACCAGCGCCGAAGAGGTCGAGACCGAGGTCGGGAAGCGCACCGTCTCCTCGTCGCCGAAAGCGATGACCTCAAGCGCGAAGGGCAAGGTGATGCCGGCGTCGCGAATCGCCTGCGCCGCCAGGATGCCGGCGACGACACCGAGATTGCCGTCGAAGCGGCCGCCATCGCGGACCGTGTCGATATGCGAGCCGATCAGCACCGCCGGAAGCCCAGGGCTCGCGCCCTCGCGCCGCCCCTGCACCGAGCCGGCCGCGTCGATGAAGGCGGTCAGCCCCGCGACTTCCATCGCGCCCCTGACGTATTCCGCCGCCTGCCGGTGCGACGGCGAGAGATAGAGCCGGGTCAGCTTGCCCGGCTCGTCGCTGAAGCGGTTGATGCCGGCGAGGGTGGCGAAGGCGCGGGCGCCGAGAACGGCGGGAGAAGGCAGGGTCGTGGTCATGGCTTCTATTTAGCGGGCCGGCCGTGGACGTGGCCAGCCCGCTTTAACGTGATGGGATCGATTTGCGTGTCAGTAGGTCGCACGCCCACCGGACAGGTCGAAGACCGAGCCGGTGGTGAAGCTGTTCTCGGCCGAGGCCAGGAAGGCGACCATCGAGGCCACCTCCTCCGGCAGCAGGAAGCGCCCGCGCGGGATCTTGGCCAGCATGTAGCCGATATGCTCTTCGCTCATCTGGTCGAAGATGCGGGTGCGCGCGGCGGCCGGAGTGATGCAATTCACCGCGATGTCCTGCTGCGCCAGCTCCTTGCCGAGCGACTTGGTCAGGGCGATCACCGCCGCCTTCGAGGCCGAATAGGCCGAAGCGTTGGGGTTGCCCTCCTTGCCGGCGATCGAGGCGACCAGCACGAGCCGCCCGTAATTGCGCTTGATCATGCCGGGGATCACCGCCTGGCAGCAATGCAAGGTGCCGTCGACATTGAGGCGCATGATCTTCGCCCATTCGTCGAGCGGATATTCCCAGGTCTTCAGGTTCGGCCCGGCGATGCCGGCGCTGGTGACGAGGATGTCGACGCTGCCATGGCGCTGTTCCAGCTCGGCAGCGGCGGCATTCACGGCCTTGGCGTCGGTCACGTCGATGGACAGGCCGCTCGCGGCCGGACCGATCGCGGTTGCCGCCTCGTTGGCGAGCTTGCCGTCGAGGTCCCAGATCGCGACCTTGGCGCCGCTGGCGGCGAGACGGTCGGCAACGGCGCGGCCGATCCCCTGCGCCCCGCCGGTAATGATGGCGACCCGGCCCTTTAAATCGATTTGGTTCATTGAAACAGAATCCCTCCCTGGAACTTGTGCTCGAACTCTAGCGCAAAGCCGGCCATCGCAAAGCCGCGATGGCTTGAGGGGAGGGTTGCGTCAGATATCTTTATCCTAGCGCGAATTCCTATCGTTCGGCCGAATCCGGCCGAACGGAAAGCGCGCTGGCGCTCAGCGCGCATTGCGGAAGGCGCGCGGGCTGAACACGGTGCGTAGCAGGATGCCGATGTCGAGCCAGAACGACCAGTTGTCGATGTACCAGTGGTCATAGGCGATGCGACGGGCCATCTTGTCGTCGGTGTCGGTCTCGCCGCGCAGGCCGTTGACCTGGGCCCAGCCGGTAATGCCGGGCTTGACGTTGTGGCGCCGGGCATAGAGCGCGATCTTGCGCTGGAACTCGCGGTCATGAGCGAGCGCGTGCGGGCGCGGGCCGACCAGCGACATCTGGCCGGCGATGACGTTGAGCAGCTGCGGCAGCTCGTCGAGATTGTAGCGCCGCAGGAAGCCGCCGATCCTGGTGATGCGCGGATCGTTGCGTGTCGCCTGCTTGACCACCTCGCCATCGTCCGTCGTCGTCATGGTGCGGAACTTGAAGATGCGGAACGGCTCCTGGTTGAAGCCGTAGCGGCGCTGCAGGAACAGCACCGGCCCCTTCGAATCGAGCTTGATCGCCAGCGCGACCAGCAACAGCAGCGGCAGGCTCGCGACAAGAATCGCACTCGCGGCGAGAGCGTCGAAGACGCGCTTGAACATGATCTGCGCGAAGGACAGGGCCGGGCGCGTCAAACGCAGCGAAGCGAGCGAGCCGATGCGCACGATATGGGGATTGTCGAAACGGTCCATGACCCGCTCCGGCGTCAGATGGATCGCGACCGGCAAGTTCATGAAAGCGTCGATGCAGGCGTCGATCGTCTCCTGGTCCGACCAGGGCAGGGCGATGAAGACGGCGTCGGGCTTGAGGTCGCGGGCGCGGGCGGAGGCCGTGGCGAGATCGGCGGCAAGCGCCGCCTGCGGGTCGTTGATCCGACGGGGATCATTGCTGCGTAGGAAGGCGACGTCGACGATCGAGAAGCCGATGTTCCAGGGCTGGTGGCGCGCGACGAAGGACATCACCTCGCTCTCGCGACCGATCAGGAAGACGCGCTCGGAGGTGATCCGCCCGGTCTTCGAGGCCATCGAGATGGTGCGCACGATCGCCGAACGGGCGAGCGCGATCAGCGGCACGCCGGCGACATAGGTAGCGAGGACGACGGCGCGCGAATACTGGTCGTTGACCTTGGCCATGAAGACGATCGCGACGAAGGCGATCATCGTCAGGTTCCAGACCGCGAGGGCCGAGGCGATCTGGCCCTTGGTCGAGAGATAGTTCTCGAGGCGATAGCGGCCGCGCATCAGATTGGTGAAGACGAAGATCGCGGCGATCATCGAGGCAAGCTCGACGGTGACCTTGTCGTTGCCGAGATGGCGATAGGCGACGAAGTGATAGGCGATCGACGTACCGGCGACCACGGTCGCCACCGTCACCGCATCGACCAGCGCCGTGATCAGCCCGATCCAGTGCCGCAGCGCATTGGCGCGCTGGTCGGCCGCCGTGGCGACTTCGTAGTTCAGGTTGTTGACGCTCATCATGCCGCGCTCGCTCGGTCGCAGGCGGTCCGGTTTCGGCACAGGTGATGCGCCGGAGGCCGCCTCCCCCGTCGAGGTGGCAAGGGCGGTGCCGTGGCGGCATGCGCGCGATTTGGCGCGAAATGTGGGGAAATCGACCCCGTCGGGCCGACATGGAATGCCGTCCAGAAGAAGGCGTCCCAGAACGGGACAATCGCCGAGACAGAGAGCCGCCAAACCGGCAAGACAGACTATCGGATCAGGGAAAGGCGGCGTTCATCCTATGGCGGGGTTCCGCTTGACCCCTGGTAGAAACCCAACGAAGACAATGGCCTACGCCGTCAGCATGGCGATGCGTGCGCCAGCAGCGATCGAAATGAACGTCGTTCTCTTCAAACCCTCGCAGCGACCGGCTGCCGTCGTCGCTCCGCTCGAACCGCCGCGCCGCGACATTGCCGGCGTCCCGGTCGCGGCTTTGACGCGCGACGAGGCGCTCGCGCTGATCGATCACGCCTTCGACGGCGGCAACCATCTGCATCTGGCGTACTGCAACGCCAATCTCGTCAACATCGCCGCGCGCGATGCGGGCCTGCGCGAGCGACTTGCCCGCTTCCTGGTCCTGCCCGACGGGATCGGCGTCGACATCGCCTCGCGCCTGCTCTACGGCACGGCCTTCCCCGCCAATCTCAACGGCACCGACTTCACGCCGGCGATCCTCGCCGCTCGCGAGCACCCGCTCTCGGTGATGCTGCTGGGCGGCCGGCCTGATGTCGCCGAGCGCGCCGCGGCGAAGCTGCGCGCCGACTACCCGCAGCATCACTTTTCGGTGCTGAGCCATGGCTATTTCGGGCCGGACGAGGAAGCGGCCCTGCTGGCGCGGCTCGCGCATGAGCGGCCCGATCTCTTGCTGGTCGCCTTCGGCAATCCCCGGCAGGAGAAATGGATCGCCGACCGGATCGATTCACGCCACTGCGCCGTCGCGGCCGGCATCGGCGCGCTGTTCGACTTCCTCGCCGGCGAGGTGGCGCGGGCGCCGGAAAGCTTCCGCACCCTGCGGCTGGAATGGGTCTACCGGCTCTGGCTCGAGCCGCGCCGGCTCTGGCGGCGCTATGTCGTCGGCAACCCGGCCTTCCTACTGCGCGTGCTTCGCCAGAAGCTGGCAGGGCACAGCGCCTGACGACGCCTACGGTTTCTTTCCGACGATGAAGCCGAAGAGCGGCCCGGCGCCGATCATCACCAGGAAGACCCGGATGATGTGATGGGCAGCGACGAAGGCGACCTCGGTGTGCAGCGCCAGCGCGATCAGGCTCATCTCGGCGAGGCCGCCCGGCGAATAGGCCAGGATCAACGGCACCGGCTTGTAGCTCGATATATGCGCCACCGCGAAGGCGAAGACCAGCGTCAGCGCCACCAGGATCACGGTCGAGCCCAGCGAGATCAGCAGGATGCGCAGGATCGCTTGCGGCGGCGTACCGACGAAGCGGCAGCCGATGGTGACGCCGAGGATGAGCTGGGCGACATTGACGATCTCGTAGGGCGGCACGGAATCGCTGAAGCCGACGAGATGCACGATGGCCGAGACCAGCATCGGTCCGAGCAATTGCTTCGCCGGCATGCGCAGCGCATGGGCGAGCATCACCCCTGCGACCGCACTGGCGGCCAGCCAGAACCAGCCCAATGCCGATGTCTGGAACATCGACGGACCCTGATTGCGGTTGATGCCGAGCGAGACCCCTTCGAGCCATTGCACGATGAAGGGCAGCGTCATCACCACCAGAAGGATGCGGGCGGAGTGGATCAGCGCGATGGTACGGGCATCGCCGCCCTTCTCCTCGCCGGTGATCACCATCTCAACGAGGCCGCCCGGCATGCCGGAGAAGAAGGCCGTCACGGGGTCGTAGCCGGCGACGCGGCGGAAATAGGTGACGCAGCACAGCCCGCAGGCGACCATGAACAGGACGAGCCCGCCAATGGTCGGCAGCCAGTTCGGCATCTGCGCGACGATCTCCGGCTTGAAGCCGGAGCCGAGCATCACACCGATCACCGCCGACATGGGCGGGCGGATCACCGGGGGAGCGGCCACCGGCGCACGGGCGATGGCGGCGGCGGTGCAGAACACCATCGAGCCGAGCATCCAGGGCAATGGCAGGCGGTAATAGGCGAAGAGCCAGCCGCCGAGCGTGCCGAGCGCGAGGGCGAACAGGAAACGGCGCCAGGGAAAGCGTCGCGGCGACAATTCCCTGATGCCGTTGACCGCGTCCCTCAGCAGATCCCGCATCGCCCACTCACCTCCCTGGACGCATGTCGATGGCAGCGCCACGGCGCTGCTATACGCCATCCGCATGACGATGACAGGGCTTTGTCGGCATGCCGCCCTTGCCCCCGCGGCGGAGCGAGGGGACATGGCGGCAGCACCGCCAGGCAACCCTGCCATGTCCGCAAGTCACTGACGAACGGGCGGAAAATCGGCCACAGTCGAATCCTGCAGGATATCTGATAGGCCGTCGGCGTTATCCGCCCGGCTCGGGGCAGCCATGAGCGAAGACCGCCTTTCGGAAGCGACGGGTCGCGGCAGCGAGGCCATGGGCTTGGCCGAAGCGCTACCTGTTTCAGCCGAAGAGGACGGCAGTCCGGGAGAGCCTCCCGAACCCTCCGATTCGGACCTCGTAGCTGTTCCTCTCCCGCCGATCCTGTCCGCCCCGTCCGGCGAAAGCTGGTTCGCCGCGCGCCGCAATCGCTCCCGCCTGTGGTGGCGCGGAGCGAGCCCGAACCTGCGCGGCACCGTCTACATGATCACTGCGCTGCTGGTTTATGCGGTGATGGTCGGCGCCTTCAAATATCTGGGCACGGCGATCCCGCTGATCGAGACGCTGATGATCCGGCAGGTCATCATGAGCACGGTGGTCTTCGTCATCGCCGGCCGCAGCCTACCACTCGCCTTCAAGACCGACCGGCCGGGCCTGCAGATCTTCCGCGGGCTGATCACGCTCGCTTCGATGCTGTGCGGCTTCAGCGCCCTGCTCTACATCCCGCTCGCCCAGGCGACGGCGATCAGCTTCAGCCAGGTGCTGTTCGTCACCGTCGCCGCCGTGCTGATCCTGAAGGAGCGCGTCGACGCCGCCCGCTGGATCGCAACCGGCCTCGGCTTCGTCGGCGTGCTGATCATGCTGAACCCCTCGGGCGAGGGACTGAACGTCTGGGCGCTGATGTCGGTCGGCGGGGCGCTGTTCGGCGCCGGCATCACCGTCAGCGTGCGCATCCTCGGCACCAGCGAGCGCACCGAGACGATCCTGATCTATCAGGGCCTGGTGCTGATGGTCGTCCTCGCCTGGCCGGCCTGGGCGCTCTGGGTCTGGCCGACGTCAGAGCAATGGTTCTGGCTGGTGGTGCTCAGCCTGTTCGGCACCGCCGGGCAATGGCTGATCACCAAGGCCTATCAGGTCGGAGAAGCATCGGCGCTGGCGCCGCTCGATTTCAGCCGGCTGATCCTGGCTGGATTCACCGGCTTCGTCTTCTTTGCGGAGATCCCGACGCTGACGACGCTCGTCGGCGCAGCCATCGTCATCGGCGCGACGCTCTACACCATGCGCCGCAATGCCCGCAGCCGCGTCGGCTCCGACCTGTCCTCCCCGCCCTGACGACCCACGGATAGACCATGGCGCATCACCAGCTCGACGCTTCCCTCGCCACCTGCCATTGGGGCTATTTCGACGCCGGGCTGAAGCCGGTGCTCGAGATCGAGAGCGGCGACAGCGTCACCATCCGCACCGTCACCGGCGGCCCGGCCCATCTGCCGGAAGGCAATGCGACGATCCCGCCGGAAATCCATGAGATCCATGAGAAGGCCGAACGCATGCTGCCCGGCCATATCCTCACCGGGCCGATCGCGGTGAAGGGCGCCAGGCCCGGCCAGGTGCTGGAGGTGCAGATCAGGAGCGTGAAGCCGCGCACCGATTTCGGCTACACCATGTTCCGCCCTCTCGGTGGGACGCTGCCGGACGAGTTCGATTATCACGCCCTCCGCTACATCCATCTCGACCGCGAGCGGAACATCGCCAACCTGCCCTGGGGCATGGAACTGCCGCTTTCGCCCTTCTTCGGAGTGATGGGCACGGCCCCACCGGCCCGTTGGGGCCGGGTGACCTCGCTGATCCCGCGCGCCTTCGGCGGCAATATCGACAACAAGGAACTCGGCGCCGGCGCCACGCTCTATCTGCCGGTTTTCGTCGAGGGCGCGCTGTTCTCCTGTGGCGACGGCCATGGCGCCCAGGGCGATGGCGAGGTCTGCATCACCGCGATCGAGACGGCGCTGGAGGGCACCTTCGAATTCCACCTGCGCGAAGATCTGTCCCATGCGATGCCGCGCGCCGAGACGAAGAGCCACCACATCACCATGGGGATCGATCCCGATCTCGATATCTGCGCGAAAGACGCCCTGCGCGAGATGATCGGCCTGATCACCTCCAGGACCAAGCTGACGCGGGACGAGGCCTATATGCTCTGCAGCCTCGCCGCCGACCTCAGGGTCACCCAGACGGTCAACGGCTCCAAGGGCATCCACTGCATGCTGCCGAAGAGCCTGGTGGCGTAGCCCCCGTCAGCCGTGCTGCTGCAACGCATCCGCGAGGAGCGGATGCAGCGGCTCGGCGAACGGATTGGCGACCGTCACGCCGCGATGCACGAAACCATCCTGCATGTCTTCGGACAGCAGCAGGGCGCAGCCGGCCTCCGCGGCGGTGACGAGGATCAACGCGTCCCAGAACTGCAGGCCGTGGGTGGCGGCGAGTGCGAGCGCGCCATCCCAGCAAGCTGCGTCGACCAGCCGGAAGCTGGTCGTGCCGCGCCATTCCAGGCAGATGTCCCGAGCGCGGCCCCGTGGAATGCCGAGCTTGCGTGTCAGGGCATTGAAGAGTTCGCCGATGACTTGCGATGGCAGTACGATGCGGTCTTCGCCAAGAACTCCTCTGATCTGTCGTGCTCGCGCCACGCGCGGCTGATCGTTGAAACCCTCGGCATAGATCAGGATATTGGTGTCGAAGCCGACGCGCATCGCCTCAGTCGTAGAAGTCGTCGCGCGTCAGACGTGGCAGGTTCTGGGCAGGCTGGGAATTCAGCCGCTCGGTCAACCTGGCGAACGCCTCGCGCCGGCGCGCCTTTTCGGCGTCGTCTTCCTCGATGCGGGTGATCTGCACCTTCGGCTGGCCGCGTGAGGTCACGACGACGCGCTCGCCGCTCTCGGCGAGCTTCATCAGCTTCGAGAATTCGCGATTGGCCTCAGCAGCCGAAACCGTCTTCACCATGACGGCCTCCCGATGTAGTGATATCACTACCTTTATGGATATCGCGCCGCAGGAATGCAAGCGACCAGTGAAAAGGCGAGCCCATGAGCGTCCGCATCGTCCGCCTCGGCAGTGAGCGCGAACCGACTGAAGGCACGCGCATCGGCACGGTCCGGCGTGTGCCGCGCGGCGTGCCGAAGGAGCGCTATGCCAGCGAGAACTGGTTCGATGTCTGGTTCCCGGTGCTCTCGCCGACGCCGGAGCTGATGGCGCAGGCCAAGGCGGCAGAGAGCGAGAAGGACTGGGCCGGCTTCACCCGTGCCTTCAAGGCCGAGATGGCGGAGCCGGCGCCGCGCCACGCGCTCGACCTGCTGGCGACGCTCTCCCATGGCAGTGACTTCTCCGTCGGCTGCTATTGCGAGAACGAGGCGCGTTGCCACCGCTCGGTGCTGCGGACGCTGCTGACCGAGCGCGGCGCCAGGCTCGCCTGACCCTGCGAGCAGCCGGGCCCTCTCGCCAGCCGGGCGCGGCCATGCTAACCGCTCCGGCATGACCGAGACTGGACAAGCCCGCATCGAAGCCCGCTTTGCCGCCTGCGCCGCGGCGGGCCGTGCCGCGCTGGTGACCTATGTCACCGCCGGCGACCCCGATTTCGACACAGGCAGCGCGATCCTGAACGCCCTGCCGGAGGCCGGCGCCGACATCATCGAGCTCGGCGTGCCTTTCACCGACCCGATGGCCGACGGTGTGCCCGTCCAGCTCGCCGGCCAGCGCGCCCTCAAGGCCGGGCAGACCTTGCGCAAGACGCTCGCCATGGTCACCGCCTTCCGCAAGGCCGGACATGATACGCCGATCGTGCTGATGGGCTATTACAACCCGATCTGGGCCTATGGCGTCGACGCCTTCCTCAAGGACGCGCGCATCGCCGGGATCGACGGGCTGATCGTCGTCGACTTGCCGCCGGAGGAGGACGCCGAGCTCTGCCTGCCGGCGCTGGCCGCGGGCGTCAGCTTCATCCGCCTGGCGACGCCGACCACCGACGACAAGCGCCTGCCGCGCGTGCTGCAGAACACGTCCGGCTTCGTCTACTATGTCTCGATGACCGGTGTGACCGGCGGCGCGATCGCGAATTACGATGCGGTTGGCGCGGCGGTCGCCCGGATCAAGCAGCACACCAAGCTCCCCGTCGCGGTCGGCTTCGGCGTCAAGACGCCGGCCGATGCGATCGCGATCGCCAAGGGCGCCGACGGTGTCGTCGTCGGCTCGGCCCTGGTCGAGCGCGTCCGTCTCTCGCTCGATGCCGACGGCAAGGCCACGGAAAAGACGGTTTCGGCTGTCACCTCGCTGGTCGCCGAACTCGCGGCCGGCGTCCGCTCGGTCGCGAGAGCCGGATCGCCTCAGGCTATTTCAGCCTGAGGCGTGAATCCGTCTCTCCAACTTTGGTGAGAGCATGATGTCGTCCGAAAACCGCTTCGCACTTTTCGGCATCATGCTCGGCTGCGGCCTGAGCCGTTCGCGGCTCCGCAATTCAAGGATGATCCGATGAACTGGATTTCCGAAGTCGTCCGTCCGCGCATCAAGACGCTGTTCAAGCGCGAGACCCCGGAGAATCTCTGGATCAAGTGCCCGGATTCCGGGCAGATGGTCTTCCACAAGGACGTCGAGGCCAATGGCTTCGTCATCCCCGGCTCCGACCACCATATGCGTGTCACCGCGCAGGATCGGCTGCGGCTGACCTTCGACGAAGGCAAATGGGTCGACGTGCCCTTGCCGGAGGCGGTGGCCGATCCGCTGAAGTTCCGCGACGAGAAGCGCTACACCGACCGGATCAAGGACGCCCGCGCCAAGACCGGCGCCGCCGACGCCTTCAAGGTCGGCTATGGCCGCGTCCAGGGCCTGCCGATGACGATCGCCGTGCAGGATTTCCATTTCATGGGCGGCTCGCTCGGCATGGCAGCCGGCGAAGCCTTCATCAAGGGCGCCGAGACGGCGCTGGAGAAGAAGACCCCCTATGTCGTCTTTGCCGCCTCGGGTGGGGCGCGCATGCAGGAAGGCATCCTCTCGCTGATGCAGCTGCCGCGCACCACGGTCGCGACCCGGATGCTGCGCAAGGCCGGCCTGCCCTATTTCGTCGTGCTGACCAACCCGACCACCGGCGGCGTCACCGCCTCCTACGCCATGCTGGGTGATGTCCACATCGCCGAGCCGGGCGCCCTCATCGGCTTCGCCGGGCCGCGCGTGATCGAGCAGACGATCCGCGAGAAGCTGCCCGAAGGCTTCCAGCGCTCGGAATATCTTAGGGATCACGGCATGGTCGACATGGTCGTGCATCGCCACCAGATCCCGGCGACTTTGGCGCGGCTCGGCCGGCTCCTGACCAAGCAGCCCTTGCCGGCCGTCAACGACCCGGCGCCGGAACCGCTGCCGGCCCCGGCGGTCTGACCATTTCCACCCCGGCCGGGAGGCCGGTGTCCGCATGAGCACATCCGACCTGTTGCTGGCGCGCTTCCTCGCGCTGCATCCCAAGCTGATCGACCTCTCGCTCGGGCGCATCCTGCGCCTGCTCGAGCGGCTGGGCGACCCGCAGAAGAACCTGCCGCCGGTGATCCATGTCGCCGGCACCAACGGCAAGGGCTCGACCATCGCCTTCATGCGGGCGATCCTCGAAGCAGCCGGCCTCTGCGTCCATGTCTACACCTCGCCGCATCTGGTGCGCTTCCACGAGCGCATCCGGCTGGGTCGGCCGGGCGGCGGGCGCTTCGTCGACGAGGCCTTGCTGGTCGATGCGCTGGAGCGCTGCGAGAAGGCCAATGCCGGCGATCCCATCACCTTCTTCGAGATCACCAACGCCGCCGCCTTCCTGCTCTTTTCCGAGCACAAGGCCGATGTCGTGCTGCTCGAGGTCGGGCTTGGCGGGCGCTTCGACGCGACTAATGTGGTCGATCACCCGGCCTGCACGGTGGTGACCCCGGTCTCGCTCGACCATTCCGAATATCTCGGCGACACCGTCACCAAGATCGCCGGCGAGAAGGCCGGCATCTTCAAGCGCGGCGCCCCGGCAGTGATCGCACCGCAGGAGCCGGAGCCGACTGCCGTGCTCGAAGCTGCGGCCGAGCGCATCGGTGCCTCGAAGATCCTGGTCGGAACGCAGGACTTCAACGTCCACGAGGATGGCGGCCGGCTGGTCTACGAGGATGGCGATGGCCTGCTCGACCTGCCCTTGCCGCGCCTGGCCGGGCGCCACCAGCACACCAATGCCGGCACCGCGATCGCAGCCCTGCGCGCCGCCGGCTATGGCGGCCTGCCGGCTATAGCCTTCGAGCGCGGCATGACCGAGGCCGAATGGCCGGCCCGCCTGCAGAGGCTGGCGCGGGGCAAACTCGCCGAACTCGCGCCCGCCGGCGCCGAACTCTGGCTCGACGGCGGCCACAATCCCGATGGCGGGCGCGTCCTCGCCCAGGCGATGGCCGATCTCGAGGAGAAGAACCCGGCGCCGCTGGTGATGATCGCTGGCCTGCTCGCGACCAAGGATGCCCGCGCCACGCTCGGCCATTTCAAGGGGCTGGCGCAGGTGCTGTTCGCCGTCTCGATGCAGAACCAGCTAGCGGCACGCACGGCCGAAGAGGTCGCCACACTGGCGCGGGAAGCCGGCCTCAAGGCCGAAATCGCCGGCTCGGTGGAGCAGGCGCTGCGGGAGATCGCGTCACGGAACTGGCCGGCGCCGCCGCGCATCCTGATCTGCGGCTCGCTCTACCTCGCAGGCGAGGTGCTGGCTGCCAACGGTACGCCGCCGGTGTGACCGGCCATCTGCAGCAAGGAGCGCCATGCCAATCCCCGGACTGACGACGCTCGGCCTGATCCTGCTCTGCGGCGCGCTAGGCGGCTGCGTGACTTCCGGCGGCAGCGATACCGCCGCTGATGGCATCGACCGCGCCATCGCCGGCGAGCCGACCTTCATGCAGCAGACCTATATGACCATGGACAAGCGTTGCCGGCAGGTGAAGCGGCCGACAGCAGTGCTGACGCAGAAGCCGCAGCACGGCAGCGTCCGGATGCTGACGCGCAAGGCGAAGGCGGTCTACGGACCCGGCCCCTATGAGCATTGCGACGGCAAGGTCGGCAACGCGCTCGCCTTCGAATACACCTCCGTACCCGACTATCGCGGCCGTGACAGCTTCGAGGTGCGGGTGCGCTATTCCGATGGCGAGATCCGCCATGGCCGCTACGAGGTCGAAGTCCGCTGAACGACGGAGCGAGCGCTATGACACTGGCATTCGGCAAGGGCGGCCCGGCGGTCTCGCGGATCGGCCAGGGCACCTGGAACATCGAGCGGGCGCCGCGCAACGAGGCTATCGCAGCGCTGCGACGCGGTCTCGACCTCGGCCTCTCCCACGTCGATACGGCAGAGATGTACGGCGATGGCCGCGCCGAGGAGATCACCGGCGAGGCGCTCGCCGGGCGGCGCGACGAGGTCTTCCTGGTCTCGAAGGTGCTGCCGCACAACGCCTCGAAGGCCGGCACGCGCAAGGCCTGCGAGCAGTCGCTGCGCCGGCTCGGCACCGACCGGCTCGACTGCTACCTGCTGCATTGGCGCGGCTCATATCCCTTGGCGGAGACCTTCGTCGCCTTCGAGGAGCTCCGGGCCGAGGGCAAGATCCTGTCCTGGGGCGTCAGCAATTTCGACGTCGCCGATCTCGACGAGGCGCTGCGCGTCGCCGGTCCCGGCCAGATCGCCTGCAACCAGGTGCTCTACCACCTCCGCGAGCGGGCGATCGAGCATGCGGTGATCCCCTGGTGTGAGCGTAGCGGCGTCGCCGTCACCGCCTATAGCCCGTTCGGACAGGATGACTTCCCGGAAGAGCATTCGGCGCAGGGCAAGGTGCTGGCCGAGATCGCTGCGGCCCATGGCGCGAGCCCGAGACAGATCGCGCTGGCGTTCCTGACCCGCACGCCATCCGTCTTCGCGATCCCGAAGGCGGCCAAGGCAGGCCATGCGCAGGACAATGCGGGCGCGCTGAAGCTTGCACTTGGCGATGCGGACATCGCCAAGCTCGACGCAGCCTTCCCGCGCGGTCCGAAGCCGCGCGGGCTGCCGATGCTGTAGCTGTTACTTCTCGATCCGCCAGACCGTGCGCAGCGCGGCACTGACGGTGACCTCGCCCGGCTCGACCGAGACCGGCGCGCCAGCGGCGGCCATGCGGTAGGCCCTGACATCGCCCATCGGCCGCGCCGGTGGTTCGGCTTCCGCCTCGACGATCGAGACGAGCTCGCCGACCTTGACGCCGAGGCGCTTGGCATAGATTTCGGCCCGCGCGCGCGCCGCTTCCGCCGCCTTGTCGCGGGCCTGGTCCTTGGCCTTGTCTTCGTCGGCGAGGCCGAAGCTGATGCCGGACATGTCATTGGCGCCGGCGGCGACCAGCGCATCGATCAGCGGGCCGGCCTTGGCGAGATCACGCACGATCACGGTGATGCCGGTGCGGGCCTCGTAACCATCGATCTTCGGTGCGCGCGCCTGCGGCGAGGATGAGGCCGAAGGCTGCGTCATCCGCGGCGTCAGCGCGATCTGCGAGGTCGAGAGGTCGCCCTGGGCGACGCCGGCGGCCTTGACCGCCTCGATCAGCTTGGCCAGCGCAGGAGTGTTCTTGGACAGCGCCTCAGCCGCGGTCTTGCCTTCGCTGACCACGCCGGCGTGGACGGTAGCGAGGTCGGGCTTCACCCGGACTTCACCCGTGGTCTGGATCACGATGCCTTCCGCCGGTGCGAGCGGGCCCGGTGTCTGGGCCTGGACCGGGGCGGAGAGGGCCGCGAGCGCGGCAATGATGAGGGCCTTCTTGGTCTTCGACATGATCGTCCTTCGCTGAGGAATAGTCCGCAGAAGCGGCAACGCTCCTGCGGCGCGACCATGCGCAACCTATTGGGGCAGCATCAGGACGTTCCGGAGCATCTCCGCGATTCGGAGAAACGCGGACATGCTCTGGGTCTTTGTTTTATCGCATTTTCTTCACGCGAACCGGTGTCCACTTCGCTTGAAAATGCTCAGGTCACCGCCCCGCCAGAATCTCGGCCACCTGCGGGATGTCCTTGTCGCCGCGGCCGGAGAGGTTGACGACCATCAGATGGTCCTTCGGCTTCTTCGGAGCGAGCTCGGCGACGCGCGCCAGCGCATGCGCCGATTCCAGCGCCGGGATGATGCCTTCGAGCTTCGAGATCAGCTGGAAGGCTTCGAGCGCCTCCTCGTCCGTGGCCGAGAGATAGGTGGCGCGGCCGATATCGTGCAGCCAGGAATGCTCCGGGCCGATGCCGGGATAATCGAGCCCGGCGGAGATCGAATGGGCGTCGTTGATCTGCCCGTCCTCGTTCATCAGGAGGTAGGTGCGGTTGCCGTGCAGCACGCCGGGACGCCCGCCGGTCAGCGAGGCTGCGTGCAGGCCCGACGGAATGCCGTGGCCCGCAGCCTCGACGCCGTAGATCTCGACGCTCTTGTCGTCGAGGAAGGGGTGGAACAGGCCCATCGCGTTCGAGCCGCCGCCGATGCAGGCGATCAGAGAATCCGGCAGGCGGCCTTCCATCTCCTGCATCTGCTCGCGCGTCTCCTTGCCGATGATCGACTGGAAGTCGCGCACCATCGCCGGATAGGGGTGAGGGCCGGCGACCGTGCCGATGCAGTAGAAGGTCGTCGCGACATTGGTCACCCAGTCGCGCAGCGCCTCGTTCATCGCATCCTTCAGCGTCTTGGTGCCGGATTCGACGGGAATGACGGTCGCGCCCAGCATCTGCATGCGGAAGACGTTCGGCGCCTGCCGGGCGACGTCGACCGCGCCCATGTAGACGATGCATTCGAGGCCGTAGCGGGCGCAGAGGGTGGCGGTGGCGACGCCGTGCTGGCCGGCACCGGTCTCGGCGATGATCCTTTTCTTGCCCATGCGCCGGGCGAGCAGGATCTGGCCGAGCACATTGTTCACCTTGTGCGAGCCGGTGTGGTTCAGCTCCTCGCGCTTCAGGTAGACCTTGGCGCCGCCGAAATGCTCCGTGAGACGCTCGGCGAGATAGAGCGGCGAGGGTCGGCCGACATAGTGCTTCAGCCCGCTCGTCATCTCGGCGTGATAGGCCGGATCGGCCTTGGCGGCGTTGTAGGCCTGCTCCAGCTCGAGGATCAGCGGCATCAGCGTCTCGGCGACGAAGCGGCCGCCGAACTGGCCGAAGCGGCCATTCTCGTCCGGGCCGTTCCGGAAGCTGTTCGGTGCGTGCGGCGCGTTCATGCCTGGCCTGCCTTCTTCAACTGTGCAGCCGCCGAGCGGGCGGCCCTGACGAATTCCGCGATTTTCTCGACATCCTTGATGCCGGGCGCGCTTTCGACCCCTGAGGAGACGTCGACGCCGTCCGGCCTCGCGATGCGAATGGCCTCCGCGACATTCGCCGGATCGAGCCCGCCCGATAGCATGAAGCGGAAAGCCGGGTCGAGGCCGGCGAGCAGGCCCCAGTCGAACGGCCTTCCGTGTCCGCCGGGATAGGCGGCGTCCTTGGGTGGCTTGGCGTCGAGCAGGACGCGGTCGGCGACGCCGTGATAGCGAGCGACCTGCTCCAGATCGGCGGCATCGGCGACGCCGAGCGCCTTCATCACCGGCAGGCCGGTCGCGGCCTTGATCGCGGCGACCTGCTCCGGCGTTTCCTTGCCGTGCAACTGCATCCAGTCCGGCTGCACGACTCCCGCCAGCTCGGCTGCCTGTTCCGGGTCGTAATCGACGACCAGCGCGACGATCTGCGTTCTGCCGCGCGCCTGCGCAGCAAGCTCGGCAGCGCGCTGCGGCGTGACATAGCGCGGGCTCTTCGGATGGAAGTTGAGGCCGATCATCTCGGCGCCGGCGGCGAGCGCCGCCTCCAGCGTCTCCGGAGTCGAGAGGCCGCAGATCTTGATCGGGCAAGTCTTGATCGGGAAGGCGTCGTCGCTTGTCATGCCGTTCCTGTAGAGCAATGAGCTCCTTACGAAAACTCCTGGTCGTCGCCGGTCGCGCTTCCCGCCGCACTTGTGACATGATGCCAAGGAACAGGCTGCGGTAGCGGGGGCGAAAGCGGGCGAAGCATGGGGCGGCGTTTCTTTGCAGGTCTGGCGGCATTTCTGCTGATGGCCGGCCTCGTCGCGCTCGGCGTCTACCTGTGGAGCCAGCCGAGGACGCTGAAGCTCGCGGTGGGTCCGCTCGGCTCGGACGACGCCAGGCTCGCCGCCGCCCTCGTCCAGGGTCTCAGCCGCGAGAAGAAGCCGGTGCGCCTACGCCTTGTCCTGACCGAGGGCTCGGCCGAGAGCGCCAGGAAGATCGACGCCGGCAAGGTCGATCTCGCCATCGTCCGGCCCGACATCGCCCTGCCGGCCAAGGCCGACACCGCGCTGATCACCCGGCGCTCCTTTCCCTTCTTCATCGGCTCCAAGGATCTGGGCACCGACCGTATCTCCGGCCTGCGCGGCAAGCGCGTCGGCGTGGTGCGCGCACCATCAGGCAATCTCGACCTGCTGAAACTCGTGCTCTCGCAATACGAGGTGAAGCCGGAGGAGGTGACGATCGTCCCGCTCGGGCCGGAGGACGTCTCTGCGGCGATCTCCGAGGGCCATATCGATGTGCTCTTCGCCGTCAACGCGCTGAATGCCCGCGTCGTCACCGAAGCGAGCTCGCGCCTGCACCGGGCCTTCGGAGCGGATCCGACGATCATCCCGATCCGCGAGGCCGATGCGCTCGCGACCCGCAACCATGCGATCGAGAGCGGCGAGATCGTCCGCGGGGCGCTCGGCGGCGATCCGCCGATTCCGGCCGAGAACCTGCCGAGCATCTCGATCACCTCACGGCTGATGGCGGCGCAGTCCCTCGACGACGCCAGGGTCGGCGAGCTGGTCAGCGCGATCCTGTCGCTGCGCGTCACGCTCGCGACCGACCTGCCGGCGATCCAGGGTCTGGAGACTCCCGAGACCGACAAGGACGCGCCGCTCGCCGTGCATTCCGGCGCGGCCGCCTTCATCGACGGCGAGCAGGAAACCTTCTTCGAGCGCTATGGCGACTGGTTCTATCTCGGTGTGATGGCGCTCTCGCTGGTCGGCTCCGGCGCGGCAGGCCTGTTCGGCGTCGAGAGTGCGACGCGACGCAAGCGGGCAATGGCGGACCTCAGTCGCCTCGTCGTGCTGCTCGGCGCGATGCGGACCGCGACGGACGAGCCAGCGCTCGCGGCGATGGAACGCGAGGCCGATGCCATCCTCGCCGGCGTGCTGGCGAATTATGCGCGCGGCGACATCGATTCCGGCGGGATAGGCGCCTATCGCTTCGCCATGGACCAGCTCGGCCGCGCGGCGGCGGAGCGGCGCATCGCGCTGCTGGAGGCTGCGGCGGAGTGACCGGCTTTATTCCTGCCGCAAAGCCCGGTCATGCGGATTGCGCGGCCGCTCCGACAGCTTCGAGACCCCTTCATGACCTCCGCCTTCGCTTCGCTCGCCCTCGGGACGCTGCTCGCGGTCTCCGCCGCCGGACCACTCCAGGCCCAGGCTCCCGAGAACTGGCCGCAGGTGAAATGCGAGCGCTGGCGCAGCGCCTATGACGAGGCGCTCAAGCGCATCGGCAGGAAGGGGCTCGGCCAGGAGTTCATTGCCGGCAACGAGGCCTTCATCGCCTCGGGCTGCCAGAACCCGCCCGATGTCTGCCCGCGCAGCGCCGAGGAGCTCAACTTCGCCAATGTCATGGTGATGGCGGGCATGAACGCCGGGGTCTCCTCGACCTTCATGCCCTACGCCTGCCGGAAGTCGTGACCTAGAGCAGCGACATGTGCAGGCCAGTGCCGGCCAGGACACCATCAGCGACCGCGAGCGCGACGCTGTGCCGGGCGGTCGCGGCATCGCCCGCCGCGTAGACGCCGGGAATGCTGGTCTGCTTCATCCCGTCTACGCGCAGCAGAGGGCCGAACGGGCCATCATCAAAGGTACAGCCGAGCTCGTCCGCAAGCGGGCTCGCCGGGCAGATGCCGGCGGCGACGAACAGCGCCTTGACCGGCGCCAGCCGGCCATCGGCAAGACGCAGGCCTGCCATCGCCGTTCCGTCACCCTCGGCCGCAACGACCGGTACCCGCTCGACCGTGACGCCGCGTCGCTCAAGCAAGGCGCTCGCCTCGGCATCGGGCTCGGCCTCGCCATTGAGGAACAGCGTGACCTCGCCCCAATCGGCGACGAGCGCCGCCTTCAGGGCTGAGAAGGAACCGCTCGCCAGCACGCCAAGCTTGCCGCCACCAAGCTCATAGCCGTCACAATAAGGGCAATGCAGCACGCTCTTGCCCCAACGCTCCCGGAGACCGGGGATCGCCGGCAGTTCGTCGCGCACGCCGGTCGCCAGCAACAGGCGTTTTGCCCGGTGCTGTTCGCCGTGAGTATCGGCGATGCTGAAACCGTCGTCTTCGGCTTTCGCCTCGCTGGCCCTGGCATCGCGCCAGGCAACGGTCGGATAGGCGAGAAGCTGTGCTTTCGCCTCGGCAACGATCTCCGCCGGCTCGCGCCCATCCTGGCCGAGGAAGCCATGCGAATGGCTGGAGAAGCGGTTGCGACGCTGGCCCTCGTCGATCACCAGGATGCTGCGGCGCGCCCGCGCCAGCTGCAGTCCGGCCGAGAGGCCGGCGAAACTGCCGCCGACGATGATGGCGTCATAAGGCTTAGTGCTTGGCATGGGCCTGTCTCCGTTCGTCGAAGCGGCGGCTGAAATCCGCCGCGAGATCGGACAGCCGCACCCGGTCGAAATGGCCGGCGAGCAGCGCTTCGGCCTCGGCGAAAGCCTCGCCGAGGGCCGCATTCACCGCCTGCTCGACCAGGCATTGCGGGTTCTCGCTGCGATGGCCGAGCGCGATCAAAGCGGGTTCGCCGAGAGCGCGATGGACGTCGCCGAGCGTGATCGCGTCGAGCGCACGCGCCAGCGTCCAGCCACCGCCATGGCCCTTCTCGGAATGCACCAGCCCGGTTTCCCTGAGACCCGCCATGGTGCGGCGGATCACGACCGGATTGGTGCCGAGGCAGGCGGCGAGCTCCTCCGAGGTCATCGGGGCGCCGCGATCGGCCATGTGCAGCAGCACGTGCAGGGTGGCTGAGAGGCGGCTGTCCTGTTTCATGTAACTTTTAATGTTACATGATTGAACGCCTGTCAAGCGCTCGGCGAAGGGCGGGCATCGCCCGGTTTCGGTTGCCCAAACGGCCTCAAGCGTTTATGTGCAGCGCAACGAATTCCAGATTCACGCAACGCACAGGCTGCGCCGGCCGGGTTTTCCCTGCCGGCTCGCGGTCTTGAACCAAGGCCGTTTCCCGCATGTCCATGCGCAATATCGCCATCATCGCCCACGTCGACCACGGCAAGACCACGCTGGTCGACAAGCTGCTGCAGCAGTCCGGCGCCTTCCGCGAGAACCAGCGCGTCGCCGAGCGTGTGATGGATTCGAACGATCTCGAGAAGGAGCGCGGCATCACCATCCTCGCCAAGGCCACCTCGGTGGTCTGGAAGGACACGCGCATCAACATCGTCGACACCCCCGGCCACGCCGATTTCGGCGGCGAGGTCGAGCGCATCCTCAACATGGTCGACAGCGCGATCGTGCTGGTCGACGCGGCCGAAGGCCCGATGCCGCAGACCAAGTTCGTGGTCTCCAAGGCGCTGAAGCTCGGCCTTCGCCCGATCGTCGCGATCAATAAGGTCGACAAGCCCGACGCCCGCGTCACCGAGGTGATCAACGAGGTCTTCGACCTCTTCGCCGCGCTCGACGCCACCGACGAGCAGCTCGACTTCCCGATCCTCTACGGTTCGGGCAAGCAGGGCTGGATGGCGCCCTCGCCGGAAGGCCCGCAGGACCAGGGCCTTGCCCCGATGTACGACCTGATCCTGAAGCATGTGCCGGCGCCGACCGTCGAGGACGGCCCGTTCCGGATGATCGGTACGCTGCTCGAGGCCAATCCCTATCTCGGCCGCATCATCACCGGCCGTGTCACCTCCGGCAGCGCCAAGCCGAACCAGACCGTCAAGGTGCTGTCGGGCGACGGCTCGACCGTCGAGACCGGCCGCATCACCAAGATCCTCGCCTTCCGCGGCCTCGAGCGCCAGCCGATCGAGGAAGCGATCGCCGGCGACATCGTCTCGATTGCCGGCCTGGTGAAAGGCACCGTCGCCGACACCTTCTGCGACCCCTCGGTCGAGACCCCGATCAAGGCGCAGCCGATCGACCCGCCGACGGTGTCGATGACCTTCACCGTCAACGACTCCCCGCTCGCCGGCACCGAGGGCGACAAGGTCACCAGCCGCGTCATCCGCGACCGCCTGTTCAAGGAAGCCGAGGGCAATGTCGCGCTGAAGATCGAGGAATCCGGCGACAAGGATTCGTTCGTCGTCGCAGGCCGCGGTGAGCTCCAGCTCGCCATCCTGATCGAGACGATGCGCCGGGAGGGCTTCGAGCTCGGCGTCTCGCGTCCGCAGGTCGTCTTCACCCGCGACGAGGCCGGCCAGCTGCTGGAGCCGGTTGAGGAAGTCGTCATCGACGTCGACGAGGAGCATTCCGGCGTCGTCGTGCAGAAGATGAGCGAGCGCAAGGCCGACATGCTGGAGATGCGCCCGTCGGGCGGCAATCGCCTGCGCCTGGTCTTCCATGCTCCTACCCGCGGCCTGATCGGCTACCAGGGCGAGCTGCTCACCGATACGCGCGGCACCGCGATCATGAACCGGCTCTTCCACGCCTACCTGCCCTACAAGGGCGAGATCGCCGGCCGCCGCAACGGCGTGCTGATCGCGATGGAGACCGGCGAGGCGGTGGCCTATGCGCTGTGGAACCTCGAAGATCGCGGTCCGATGATGATCGAGCCGGGCTGGAAGGTCTATCAGGGCATGATCGTCGGCGAGCACACCCGCGAGAACGATCTCGAGGTGAACGTGCTGAAGGGCAAGAAGCTCACCAACATCCGCACGACCTCGAAGGACGAGGCGGTCCGCCTCACCCCGCCGATCCGGATGACGCTGGAGCGCTCGCTCGCCTGGATCGACGATGACGAGCTCGTCGAGGTCACCCCGAAGTCGATCCGCCTGCGCAAGGCGATCCTCGACCCGAACGACCGCAAGCGCTCGCAGAAGCAGAAGGCGGAAGTGGCCTGAGTTTGGCCACCGCCGACATTTCCGTCGAGATCCTGCTGATCACCGGCCCGGCCGGGATCGGCAAGTCGACCCTGTGCTGGGAAATGAGCGCGGTGCTGGCTGAAGCCGGCATCGCCCATGCCGCGATCGAGAGCGACGAGCTCGACCGCGTCTTCCCCAAGCCCGGCGCGGAGGAGCTGGCTCCGCTCGCGCCCGGCGCCCGCGATATCAGCCAGCTCAACCTCGCCGCGCTCTGGTCGACCTATCGCGCCCTCGGCCACAGCCGCCTGATCATGTCCGGCGTGATGCTGCATGTCGCTTTCGACAAGCGCTGGATCCTCGCC
The DNA here is from genome assembly GCF_050275675.1 of Allobosea sp. NPDC003192. Lineage (NCBI taxonomy): Bacteria > Pseudomonadati > Pseudomonadota > Alphaproteobacteria > Hyphomicrobiales > Alloboseaceae > Allobosea > Allobosea sp. NPDC003192. The sequence continues at coordinate 74,879 of NZ_JBNNPK010000003.1, read as the reverse complement.
GCGATCCCCGAGGCCCGCATCACGGTGGTGCGCCTGCGCGGAAGCGAAGCGAGCCTGCGCGAGCGCCTCGCTCGTCGCGAGATCGGCGCGGGCCGCGACGCCCAGATCGAGCGCTCCCTGCGACAGGCGCAGCGCATTGCCGGCGAGGACGCCATGGATTTCCTCGTCGTCGAGACCGATGGCAGGCCGCCGCAAGAGCTGGCGCGCGAGATCGTCGACGCGGTTGGCTGGGCGAAAACCGGCTGAAGCCAAGCCCCGCATCGGCTTCCGCGACCTGGTACTCAGCGCAATTTCGCCAGTCCCGCCTGGAGCACCTGCTCCATGGCACGCCGCGCCGCGGACTCGGCGCCGCCACTCTGCCTGGCCGGCCCGTGCGGCTTTATGCCGGCTCGCCGGGCCGGGCGTTGGCTCGCCAGCATCTCGGCGTCGAGCGCCGCGATCGTCATCTTGCCGACGATGTCGTCTGCGGACTTCTGATAGGCGCGATTGACGATGCCGCGCTTCGTCTTGAAGGCGAGAACGGCGCCGACAGTCGAGGGGCCGTAGTGGCCGCGCTTCAGCTCCGCTGCGGCGATGACGGCGCCGTCGAGATGGCCGAGCGCCACCTGGACCAGCCTGACATGCTCGCCCTGAGCGCCCCGCGTCAGATGGGCCGCATTGTCGACGAGGCAGGCCTCGAGGCGAGCATCGCCGGCGAACAGGAAGGAACGAAGCGGCATCGTCAGCTCCGGTGGCCTTGTCGATCCGTGGTGCGAAGGAGGCTCACGGCAGTAACCTCCCGACCCTACGGATCATCTCGATTTGAAAGCCGTCGAAGCCGATGAATTTCCTCATCGACCTCGTCGGCTGCATGATCGTCACATCGCCCTTTGGGCGGTCAGGCAGGCCGATGAGGTGCCCGAACTCATGGACGGTGACCATGGCGGGATTGCCCCAATCGATGAAAGCGACGTTGCCGCCTGCCAGTCCGGAGGACAGGTCCGACGCATTTTGCGGCTTCGGCTTCGTTTCGAAGTCCCAGCCATAGACGAGATTCTTCAGATGTCCGCGGCCGGCAGCCGTGATGTGGTCGCGGATCGCCTCGCCCTGCGGTCCGTCGGTGATGATTTGCGGGCCGAGCGACATCCCCCTGAATTCCAGCTTGTGGATCGGCCCGACGCGCACCAGCCGAATATTCGCCTGTCTGGCATAGATCGACTCAACCTCGCTCAGGAGATTCAGCAGTGCCCCTTCCGAGTAGATCAATGACAGCGAGCAGTCGCGCAGGACGACGCTGACGGAATAATGGATCGTGATGACCCCGCCCCCGTCGACATAGAACGTCGGCCGCTCGGCCGAACCCGGTGTGGACAGAACGAAGATTCGCGTCGCCTCCGCTGCGGCGCGCAGCGCGAAAGCGGTCGTGCTCATCGGCTTGAGCGTGAAGACGTCGAACAGCCCGCCGACCGTCCGAGCCGCCTCGGTTTCGATCGCGATACCGCCGAAGGTATTGGCAGGGTCCACTACGCTCAGCGTGCACTCCCTGTCGGGAGGGGTTGCAATCCAGACCGTCCGCGACTGGCCGAGCGGTATGAACTGATAGGCGTGGCTCTCCGGAAAGGACCCTTTCGGGAAGTAAGAGAAGCCGTTCGGCGGGCCGCTCCAGGTACCGTCGGATTCGCAGTCATATGAGCTGAACGGGCTTGACACGCGGGCGCTGCCTCTTGGCGGTATATGGACAGGCTAGTCCGCTCCCGACAACGCCCGCATCCTTCATTCAGCGGATGTCCTTCGGCCCGGGCGCAGCCGTCCTGCGTCTGTTGCGCTTGCCGTCAAGGCACGGCTCTGGTCCGGTGCGAGCGACCGAAGGAAGGATCATCGCCCATGCAGTTCCGCAATCTCGGCCGCTCCGGCCTGCGCGTCTCGCTCGTCGGCCTCGGCTGCAATAATTTCGGCGGCCGGATCGACCTGGAGGCGGCGCGCAAGGTCGTCGACGCCGCGATCGAGCACGGCATCACGCTGTTCGACACCGCCGACATCTACGGCAATCGCGGCGGCTCGGAGCTGGCCCTCGGCGAACTGCTCGGCGCCCGCCGCAAGGACATCGTGCTCGCCAGCAAATTCGGCATGAACATGGACGAGGAGGGCGTCAAGAAGGGCGGCTCGCGGCGCTACATCATCGAGGCGGTCGAGGCCTCGCTGAAGCGCATGAAGACCGACTGGATCGATCTCTACCAGATCCACAGGCCCGATCCGCTGACCCCGATCGCCGAGACGATGCGTGCCCTGGAGGACCTGATCCGCCAGGGCAAGATCCGCTATATCGGCTGCTCGAACCTGCCATCCTGGCAGGTCGCCGACGCCCAGTGGACGGCCAGGACACTCGGGATCGAGGGCTTCGCCTCGGCGCAGGACGAGTACAGCCTGCTGGTGCGCGGCGCCGAGAAGGAGCTGATTCCGGCCCTCAACCATTTCGGCATGGGGCTCCTGCCCTATTTCCCGCTCGCCAACGGCCTGCTCACCGGCAAATACCAGCGCAACGCCCCGATGCCGGAGGGTGCACGCATGACCCGCGAGGCCCAACGCGCCGGTGAGGTGCTGACCGAGGCGAACTGGAGCAAGACCGAAAAGCTCGCCGCCTTCTGCGAGGCGCGCGGCAAGACGCTGCTGGAACTCGCCTTCTCCTGGCTCGCCGCCCAACCGGTCGTCTCCAGCGTCATCGCCGGTGCGACGAAGCCCGAGCAGATCGCCGCCAATGTCAAGGCCGCGGACTGGGCGCTGACGCCAGAGGAGCTCAGCGAGATCGACGCGATCACGCGCTGAAATCCGCCGCGAGAGCGCCTCAAAGACGCCCAACGGCACAGCGAAAGCATTAACCTTGCCTCCCTGCCCGAGCGACGGGGTGGGGAAGCTGTTGTCAAATCCCCGCGCCTGGGGTTCCCTTGCGCAACTGCAGCCGAGACCGCTGACCTCGTGATCCGCATCGCCCGTCTCCTGGCGTTCGCCCTGTCCCTGAGCGCCCTGCCCGCCGCGGCGCAGGATAAGCCTGCTGCTGCGCCGCAGCCGGAGCCGATGCGTATCGTGCTGACCCGTAGCGCCGAGCCTTGCGAACCCGATTGCCGCGAGTGGCTCGCCGCCCAGGGCGCCATCACCAAGGATACGCCCGCCGAGCTGCGCCGCGCCATCGGCGAGCTGAACGGGCGCAAGCTGCCGCTGCTGGTCTACTCGACCGGCGGCACGGTCGAGGCCGCGATCGCCATGGGCGAGCTCGTTCGCAAGAGCGGCCTCGACATCGCCGTCGCCCGCACCGTCTTCAGCCAGCGCGATGCGGCCGGCGGCACCATCGACGAGCGCAGCCCGCTCTGCGCCTCGGCCTGCACGCTCCTCCTTGCGGGGGGGCAACGCCGGATCATCCCGCCGCAATCGCGTATCGGCGTGCACCAGCAGACCATCGTCGAGACCGAGACGACGACGGTGCGCGACTACAAGATCGTGCGCGGACGCAGGGAACTGGTCGACGAGAGAACGGAGACGCGGACGGTCAAGCAGGAGCAGGCGACCGGCGAAATCGACGCCAAGATGCGACGCTATCTCGACGCCATGGGGCTCGACCGCTCCTTCATCGAGGTGACGGTGTCGACGCCGGCCGACACGATGCGCTACCTCAAGCCCGACGAGATGCTGGCGACCACGATCGCGACGGAGATCGGCTCGGCCACGCTCGCCTTCTCGGGGCTGCGATCCTCCCAGGCGCCCGGAAGGCCGGCCAACCTCAACGCAGCCGCGGTGCTTCCGGCGACATTGGTCGCGCCGGCGACGCCGATCGGCTCGGTTGAACTCGGCCCACATCGTGGCGGCAAGCTGCGGCTGGCCCTGTCGGTCGGCGAAGGGCGATACCAGCAGACGACCGCCCTGCAGATGCGGCTCCTGTTCGGCGACGCACCGGTCCCGACACGGCTGCGCACGGTGACGCTGACGCTGCCGGGCAGCCCGCCGATCGTCGCGCGCAACGAGGACGGCAGCGACCCCGAGGGCGCGATGACCGTCGACGTTCTGCGCGAGACCTTGTGCAGCTTGACCGACCGGACGGCGGTGTCGCTGAAGATCGATCCGCCGGCGGAAGACGGCACGCCCTCGACCTGGCAGCGCAGCGGCACGGCCGCCGAACTCCTGCGCCTGCCGACATTGCGCACGACGATCTGCCGCTGAAACGCACCGCGACGAAGAAATCCCATCCGGAACCAACCGCTTCCCCGCAAGCGCAATCGATTACATGCACGTACAGCGTGCAGTCGACGTTGCCTTCAATGTGAGCTTGACGGGCCCGGGGCGATCAGATCACCTTCCCTCCAATCCGACGCGCCGCACGAAAGCGCGCGGTCGCAAACGAGGGAGAAACGCCGTGTTGAGACGCCATTTTCTCGCCGCGGGCCTCGCGCTCGCGGCTTTTGGCAGCACATTCCCCGCCTTCGCCCAGAGCAAGGGCCCGGTGATCGGGGTCAGTTGGTCGAACTTCCAGGAGGAGCGCTGGAAGACCGACGAGGCCGCGATCAAGGCAGCGATCGAGAAGGTCGGCGGCACCTACCTCTCGGCCGACGCGCAATCCTCGCCCGCCAAGCAGCTCACCGATGTCGAGAGCCTGATCGCGCGCGGCGCCAAGGCGATCATCGTATTGGCGCAGGATGCGCAGGCGATCCGCCCGGCGGTGCAGAAGGCGGTCGACGAGGGCATCGCCGTCGTCGGCTATGATCGCCTGATCGAGATCCCGCAGGCCTTCTACCTGACTTTCGACAATGTCGAGGTCGGCCGGATGATGGCGCGCGAGATCGTCAAGGCCAAGCCCGAAGGCAACTACGTCTTCATCAAGGGCTCGAGCGCCGATCCGAACGCCAACTTCCTGTTCCAGGGCTCGATCGAGGTGCTCAAAACCGCGATCGACGCCGGCAAGATCAAGAATGTTGGCGAGGCCTATACCGATGGCTGGCTGCCGGCCAACGCCCAGCGCAACATGGAGCAGATGCTGACGCGCAACGCCAACAAGGTCGACGCCGTCGTCGCCGCCAATGACGGCACGGCCGGCGGCGCCATCGCCGCCATGGCCGCCCAGGGCCTCGCCGGCTCGGTGCCGGTTTCCGGCCAGGACGCCGACCGTGCCGCCCTCAACCGCGTCGCGCTCGGCACCCAGACGGTGACGATCTGGAAGGATGCGCGCGAGCTCGGGCGCAATGCCGCCGAGATCGCGATCAAGCTCGCCGGCGGCGCCAAGCTGACCGAGGTCGCAGGCGCCACCGCCTGGGACCAGGGCCCGAGCAAGGCCAAGATGACCGCGCTCTTCCTGAAGCCCGTCCCGGTGACCAAGGACAACCTTAACGTCGTCATCGAAGCCGGCTGGGCGCCGAAGGCCGCCGTCTGCCAGGGCGTCGCCGCCGGCAAGGTCAAGGTCTGTGACTGAGGCTGCTCCCGCGCCGGCAGCGCCGTCGCAGGACGCGAAGACCCTCGCCGATCATCTGCGCGCCATCGAGTTCGACGCGCGAATGATCGGCATGATCGCCGCACTGGCGGTGATCTGGCTCGGCTTCAACTGGCTCTCGGGCGGCGCCTTCCTGACGCCGCGCAATCTCTGGAACCTCTCAGTCCAGACCGCTTCGGTCGCGGTCATGGCCTGCGGCATGGTCCTGGTCATCGTCACCCGCAACATCGACCTTTCGGTCGGCTCCATGCTCGGCTTCGTCGGCATGGTCACCGGCCTCGTCCAGGCGCAACTGCTCCCCGGCCTGCTCTGCTTCGAGCATCCCGCCACCTGGCTGCTCTCGATCCTTGCAGCGATCGTGCTCGGCGGGCTGATCGGCCTGTTCCAGGGCGCGCTGATCGCCTATCTCGCCATCCCCTCCTTCATCGTCACGCTTGGCGGCCTCCTGGTCTGGCGCGGCGGTGCCTGGTGGGTCACGCAGGGCCAGACCATCGCGCCGATGGATTCGCGCTTCCGCCCGCTCGGCGGCGGCATCGAGGGCGCGATCGGTACCACCGCCTCCTGGGCGATCGGCCTCGGCATCTGCGCGCTGATCGTCGGAGGCATCGCCTTCGTCCGGCGCCGGCGCAAGCGCTATGGCTTTGCCCTACGCCCGCTCTGGGCCGAGATCGTGCTGGCTGCGCTCGCCTGCGGAACGGTGATCGCCGCGGTCGCGATCGCCAATGCCTATGCCCTGCCGGCCGGGATCGCACGCCGCCTCACTGAGGCGAAGGGTGGCGTCTGGCCGGAGGGCGGCCTCACCATCGGCCATGGCCTTGCCGTGCCGGTGCTGCTGGCGCTCGCGGTCGGCGTTGCCGTGAGCTTCCTGGCGCGGCGCCTGCGCTTCGGGCGCTATGTCTTCTCGATCGGTGGCAATCCCGAGGCCGCCCAGCTCTCCGGCGTCAACACGCGAAAAGTGCTGATGCTGGTCTACGGGCTGATGGGCGTCCTGGTCGGCATCGCCGCCTGTATATCGACCGCGCGCCTCAACGCCGCGACCAACTCGGCCGGGCAACTCGACGAGCTCTACGTCATCGCCGCGGCGGTGATCGGCGGCACCTCGCTCGGCGGCGGCGTCGGCACCATCGCCGGCGCGATGCTGGGGGCGCTGGTGATGCAGTCGCTGCAATCAGGCATGGTGCTGATCGGCGTCGACACGCCCTTGCAGAACATCGTCGTCGGCATCGTGCTCGTCCTCGCCGTCTGGCTCGACGGGCTCTATCGCAAGCGGCTGGGATGATGGAGGGCGCCATGGACATGACCACGCCCCTCGTCGAGATGCGCGAGATCTCGATCGCCTTCGGCGGCATCAAGGCGGTCGACCGGGCGAGCGTCGACCTGCATGCCGGCGAGGTCGTCGGCCTGCTCGGCCATAACGGCGCCGGCAAGTCGACGCTGATCAAGATCCTGTCGGGAGCCTATCGCGCCGATGCCGGCGAGATCAGGATCGCTGGCGAGCCTGTTGCGATCTCCTCGCCGCGCGACGCCAAGCGCCACGGCATCGAGACGATCTACCAGACGCTCGCTCTCGCCGACAATGTCGACGCCGCCGCCAACATCTTCCTCGGCCGCGAGCTCCTGACCGCCTGGGGCACGCTCGACGACAGTGCGATGGAAGCCGAGACGCGCCAGGTGATGGGCCGGCTCAACCCGCATTTCCGTCGATTCAAGGAGCCGGTGAAGGCGCTCTCCGGCGGCCAGCGCCAGTCGGTCGCGATCGCTCGCGCGATCTATTTCAACGCCCGCGTGCTGATCATGGACGAGCCGACCGCGGCGCTCGGGCCGGCCGAGACCAAGCAGGTCGCCGACCTCATCCTCGAATTGAAGAAGCAGGGCATCGGCATCTTCCTGATCAGCCACGATTTGCACGATGTCTTCGACCTCGCCGACCGCGTCAGCGTGATGAAGAACGGCAAGGTGGTCGGCACCGCCCACGTCCGCGACGTCACCCAGGACGAGGTACTGGGGATGATCATCTCGGGCAAATGCCCGCCCGGCGCGGTGGCCGGGCCGGGCGCTCTGCGGAGCTAGCAGCGCTGGCGAACGGACGGGACGCGCCTCAGCGCAAACCGTCCTCGCCCTTGGCCTCGGCATGGGTGAGCCCGCCGACGCGCGGCAGCGGCCGGCCGCCGCTGGTCAGGGCGACGGCGACAACGATCTCGCCGGCGCGCGGGGCGTCGGGGATGCGGACTTCCATGCCGTCGAAATGGCTGCGGACATAGGCGGCCGCCTTGTGGCCGAGCGGCACGTCGAGGACGACGCCGAGCGAGCTGCGCTTCTTCGAGGACGGAATCAGCGCCGGTGCCTTGCCCAGCAGCTTGCGCAGCGGCGCACCGAGCTTGGGATGCAGGATCGCGGCGGCGTGCTCCAGCTCGCCATCCTCGCCGACGGCAGCGGCCTTGCCATAGCCCTGGACCGCCTCGCCCTCGATGCCGAGCGCGGCGAGCGCATGGCGGCCGAGCAGGTCGCCGAGCTCCTCGCCGATGTCGATCAGCTCGGAGAGATCGTCCTGATATTTGCCGGCGAAGGGATTGGCGATGACGGCGACGGCAGCGGCGCGCTTGATCGGCGGCGATACGGGCCGGCCGAGCTCGCTATGGGTCTCGTCGAGGATGGTGACGATCTTGCGGACCTTCGCTTTCATCGCAGGCCGTCCTCGCCCTTGATCTCGCTCGCCTTGAGGCCGCCGACACGGGCATGGATGCGCGGCCCGGTCGTCATCACCAGCGCGAACAGCAGTTCGTCGGCCTTGGGCGCATCGGTGATGCCGATCTCGAAGGCGTCGAAATGGCTGCGGACATAAGACGCGTTGACATGGGTGACGGGGATGTCGAGGCGCGTGCCGGGGCCACCGACCTTCTTGGTCGAGGGCACGATCGCCTTGGCGTCGCCCAGCAGTTCGCGCATCGCGTAGCCGCCCGGCACATGCCAGAGCGCGCCGTGCTCCAATTCGCCGGCAGCGCCGACGATGGCGCCCTTGCCATAACCCTGGATCGCCCTGGCATCGCCGCCCATCGCCGCGAGCAGGCGCTGCGCCATGGCGAGGCCGAAGGGCTTGAGATCGTCCATGAAGCCCTGGATGTCCTCGACATAGCGGCCGGCATAGGGGTTGGCGATCACTGCCAGCGCTGCACCGCGCTTCAGCGGCACCGCGGCGGCCGGGCCGCCCTCGTGATGGATTTCCTCGACGGTCACGGCGTATTTTCGCACAGCGATCTCAGGCACGGGCCAGTCTCCTCTCAGGCTTTTCTTGAACGATCATAGGGCTGGCGAGCGTGCGGCTCACGCCCTGAAGATGCATGGCGGCCGAGACGATCAGGCCTGCGGCGCGCAGACGCTCAGCCTCGGCGAGGCCGCCAGCGACCGCGATTTCGATTTCGTCCGTAGCAAGCGGGCCGACATCGCGGGTCACCAGCCGCTCGCCGAGATCACTGTCGCTCTGGATGGTATTGGCTGGCAGGCGCTCGACCGCGGGATGACCGGGCAGGTCGATCGCATTGGCGATCACGGTCGCGGCGGCGTCGGCCATCGCCGCAGTGGGCGCCAGCACCGTCACCGCTTCGGCGATGCCCAGCGAGAAGCTGCGGCCGGGATAGCCAGATGTCGCGATGCCGGCGACGCCGTCCTCAGGCCGGATCGTCGCGGTGGCGAAGAACTCCGGCCGGTCGGGCCGCTTCACCAGCCCGATGCGGAACTGCTCGCCAGCAGACAGATGCAGGGCGATGTCGCCGCCATTATTGACATAGGCGCGCTGCAGCGGCGCGGCCTGGCACATCACGCCCAGGATCTCCTGCGCCACCGAGCCGGCGACGGCGGCCATCGGCGTGATGAAGCTGCTGGCAGCAAAGGGCGCCACAGCAGCATGCATGCGCCGGGCGACGGGACCGAGCGGCGGCGGGCTCGTCCGGCTCACCGCCGTGCGCAGCAGGTTGAGCTCGTCGCAGAGCTCGGCGAGCAACCCGTCGAAACGCAGAACCGCTGCCTCATGCGCGGCCTTGATCGCGCTTTGCTCGCCAACGGCCTCGATGACGAGATCGATCGGCCCCTGCTGCAGGAGCAGGCGCCTGCCATCCGGCAGAATCCGCGCGGAGGGCTTCTCCCACATCGTCCTAGCCGAGCGAGCGGCGCGGCTGCTCCGGCGCCAGCGGCCAGGGATTGTCCGGGCGCTGCGGCAGGCGCAGGCGGCTGCCGCCCTTGAGCGAAGCCAGCGGCTGGATCGCGTCCATATGGCCGCCAAGCGCCTCGTAGTCGCTCAGGCTCATGGTGAATTCGAGCGGCGCGACCAGAGCCGGCGTCGGCACATAGCCGAAGGCGTTCTCGGGCAGGCGGGTGACGTCGACCATGAAGGTGATGCCGCCGCCCGGCCAGATATACACAGGGGCTCCCCCACAAGTGACATAAGTCAGCGCGTCCTTGACCGAGCGGGTCAGGCGGACCGGGTTCTCGGTGACGCCGGCGCGCAGCGAGCCGCCGGCGCCGCCGATGAAGAGGACTGTCGAGAGCGCCGGCTCGCAATTCTCGGCGATGCGCTCGACCGGCTCGACCAGCGGCTGCGGCATCTGCATCTCGACCGGGGCGAGGTTCTCGTCGAGCTCGTAATAGGCGGCGTGCTCGCCGGTGGTCGAGACCATCAGCAGGCGCAGGCCGGGATAGGCGACCTTGGGATCGAAGGGTCCGAGAATGGTGAGGGGGTCGCTGATATTGGTGCCGCCCCAGCCGGTGCCGGGCTGCGCGACCTGGAAATAGCGGCCGGGCGTCGAGCGCCGGCCCTTCATCTTGATGCCGGTGCCGGCCATGCCGAGCAACTTGCCCGCCTGGTGCTCGGAGAGCACGCCGGTGATGTGGTCGTCGACGACCACGACCTCGTCGACCTTGCCGTGCCATTGCTTGGCGAAGATGCCGATCGTCGCCGAGCCGCAGCCGACGCGCATCCGGCTTTCCTGGATGCCATTGACGATCGGCGGCTTGCCGGCCTGGACGATCACCGTCTCGCCCTCGTCGATGGTGAGCTCGACCGCCTTGCCGTTGCTGAGCTGCAGCAGCGCGTCGCAGGTGACACGGCCCTCCTTCTTCGAGCCGCCGGTGAGATGGTGGACGCCGCCGAGCGAGAGCATCTGCGAGCCGTATTCGCCGGTGGTGACGTGGCCGATCGCCTCGCCCTCGACACGCACGGTCGCCTGCTCCGGCCCGAGGAAGCGGTCGGTGTCGATCTTCACCTTGACGCCGCAATAGCTGAAGATGCCCTCGGTCACGACGGTGACCATGTCGACGCCGTCGACTTCAGAGGAGACGATGAACGGGGCGGGCTTGTAGTCGGGATAGGTGGTCCCGGCGCCGATCGCGGTGATGAAGGTGCCCTGCTGGTGGACGATCTCGCCGTCCCACTCGCGGCTACCGGCAAAGGGAACAACCTCGCCGCCATGCTCCAGCGTGCGTTCGAGAACGATATGCGGTTCCATCCGCACCAGCTCGCCGTCGACATTGCCGTAGCGATCGCAGGCGCCGACGGCGCCCGGCTTGATGAAGCACATCACCGGGCAGGCATCGCAGCGGATCTTGTCGTCCGCGACCGGGCTCGCTTCGTCCAGCGCCATGCTTGATCCTCCCGCAGAGCGGGTCTTAAGGATTTTGTTTGTGTACAAACGATACTGGCGCGCCTCTTAGAGCAAGTCAAGACAGCGGCGCGGCGCGGAATGGCGGGCCATCCTACGCCGGAGTTCAGGATTGGCCCACGGCCTCAGCCGTCATGGCCGAGCTCACGCGGATTTGTCGCTGAAAAGGAGATGCAGCCACCCAATCTTGCATACAAGATTATTTATGGTGCTTCTGAGCCGGATATATACCCAGCGGAGATGACCTCCAGATGACGCGATCGATGGTTGCAAGCACGGCTTCGATGGCGCATTGACAGCCAAATTTTCCCGCTGCTATTGTTTGTATACAAATGTGTTTGAAGCGGCAGCGCCGCGGGAGAGAGGGCCCTTCCATGTATGACGTCTTCGCCACGGACCGCCTGATCGACCACTGGCTTGTCGAGGACATCGGCGCTTGCGACCTTACCGTCCAGGTGATGATCGAACCGGGCGAGACCGGCAAGTTCCACATGAACGCCCGCGAGCCGATGATCGTCGCCGGCGTCGAGGTCGCCGCCCGCGTATTCAAGCGCTACGATCCCGACCTCAAGGTGACCCTGCGCGTCAAGGACGGCGACAAGGTCGAGAAGGGCGCGATCCTGGTCGAGATCGAGGGCTCGGCCCGCAGCGTGCTCACCGCCGAGCGCACCGCGCTCAACATCGCCCAGCGCCTCTCCGGCATCGCCAACGAGACCGCCCGCTACGCCGCGGCCATGGCCGGCAGCAAGGCGCGCCTGATCGACACTCGCAAGACTACGCCCGGCCTGCGCATGATGGAAAAGCACGCCGTGACCTGCGGCGGCGGCCTCAACCACCGCCTCGGCCTCGATAACGGCGTGATGATCAAGGACAACCACATCGCCGTCTGCGGCAGCATCACCGCCGCCGTCGAGCGCGCCCGCAAGAAGCTGCCGGTGCTGACCAAGCTCGAGGTCGAATGCGACCGGCTCGAGCAGGTCGAGGAGGCCGCCCAGGCCGGCGCCGACGTGATCATGCTCGACAACATGTCGGTCGCCGATATGACCAAGGCTGTCGAACTAATCGCCGGCCGCGCCAAGGTCGAGGCCTCCGGCGGCATCAACATCGACACGATCGGCCCGATCTCCCGGACCGGCGTCGACTACATCTCGACCAGCAAGATCACCCAGTCGGCGCCGGCGGTGGATATCGGCCTCGACGAAGCCTGAGCAATCAATGCGGCAAGGTACCTTCTTCCTCGTCGTCGGCCCGAGCGGGGCCGGCAAGGACTCGCTGATCGACGGCGCCCGCACCTTGCTGGAGCCGACGGGACGCTATGTCTTCGCGCGGCGCGTCGTCACCCGCCCCTCCGGCTCGCCGGGCGAGGACCATGAGGCGGCGACGGACGAGGCCTTCGACGCACGCGAGGCCAAAGGCGATTTCCTGATCACCTGGGGCGCCCACGGCCTGCGCTACGGCCTGCCGGCCGAACTGAAGCGCCTGGTCGAGGCCGGGCGCAACGTCATCGCCAATGGCTCGCGCGCCACGATCGCGGCGCTCGCCGCCCGCCTGCCGCGCTTCGTCGTGGTCGAGGTCACGGCGCCGCCCGAGGTGCTCGCCGCCCGTATCGCCGGGCGCGGGCGCGAGAGCGGCGAAGCGATCGAGAAGCGCCTGTCGCGCACGGTCGAGCCGCGCCCGGAAGGGGTCAGGGCGGCGACGATCTGCAACGACCAGAGCGTCGAGATCGGCATCGAACGCTTCGTCGCCGCGGTCGAGGCCGCCGCCAACACGATGCGCCTGCGCCGGCTGCCGCTGTTCGCGGGACGAGCGCATTGCGCCTATCTCCCGGCCAAGGGCGAGATCGTCAACGGCTTCGACTATCTCGGACCGGGACGGCTCGAGATTTCCGGGGTCGGTGCCAGCATCCGCTCGAACGTACAGGTCGTCGATTCACCTGCGCTGCTCGGCGGCGACGAAATCGGCCTCTCGGCCGAGGCCTTCGACGAGCTCGGCCTAGTCGAGGGCAGCGAGGTCACGATCAGGCGCACACCCTCGCCGGAAAGCCGGGCGGCGCTGACCCGCAAGATCCAAGGCGGCGAGCTCACCGAAGAGCAGTACCACACGCTGATCCGCGACATCGTCGAAGCGCGCTATCCCGATGGCGAGGTCGCGGCCTTCCTGGTCGCGGCGACGCAGAAGCTCTCCGACGACGAGGTCATCGCGCTGGCGCGGGTGCGGACTCGCTTCGCGCAGAAGATCACCTGGCCCGACAAGATCGTCGTCGACAAGCATTCGATGGGCGGCATCCCCGGCAGCCGGATCACGCTGATCGTCGTGCCGATCGTCGCGGCACATGGCGCCTTCCTGATGCCGAAGACCTCATCGCGCGCGATCACCTCGGCGGCGGGCACGGCCGATGCGATGGAGGCGCTCGCCCGCGTCGAGCTCAACCCGGCCGAGCTGCGCGCCTGCGTGGAAAAGGCGCGTGGCTCGATCGCCTGGAACGGGAGGCTCAACCATTCCGTCGTCGACGACGTGATGAACGCGATCACGCGGCCGCTCGGCATCGATTCAAACCGCTGGTCGGTCGCCTCGATCCTGTCGAAGAAGCTCACGGCCGGCTCGACCCATGTCATCGTCGACCTGCCCTATGGCCCGCGCGCCAAACTGAGGAGCGAGGCGGAAGCCGCCGAGCTGGCGCAATTGTTCGAGACGGTCGGCGCCGGGCTCGGCCTCGTCGTCAACGCCTTCCCGACCGATGGCAGCCGGCCGATCGGGCGCGGCATCGGCCCGGCGCTGGAATGCCGCGATGTCGACTGGGTTCTCGACAACGACCCGCAGGCGCCGGCCGACCTGGTCGAGAAGGCGCTGTTCTTCGCCAGCCGCATCCTGGCCTGGGACCCGGCGCTCGGCTCGGTCGCGGCCGGGCGAGAGCGGGCTGAAGGATTGCTGCGCTCCGGCGCGGCGCGCGCGGCCTTCGAGCGGATCATCGATGCGCAGGGGCGGCGCGAGCCGCCGGTGGCGCCGGGCTTGCTGGTCCATACCGTGCGCTCGCCCAAGGCCGGCACGGTCAGCGAGATCGATGGCTGGGCGGTCGCCGGAATCGCAAGGCGGGCCGGCGCGCCGTTCGACAAGGCTGCGGGCATAGATCTGCGCCGCCATGTCGGCGACAGCGTCGCGGTCGGTGATCCGCTCTTCGCCATCCACGCCAGCGCCTCGAGCGATCTCGACGAGGCCAGGGCGATGGCGGACAGCTGCGATTGCTATGTGATCGGGTAGCGGCGACGCCTCAGCGCAGCTGCTTCAGCAGCGCGATCAGCGTCGCCCGCTGGTTGGTCGCGAGCGGGGCCAGCGTCACCTTGGTCACTGTCTCCGCCTTGGGCAGGAGCTCGCGGGTGTAGTCGACGCCGGCCGGGCTGAGCTCGACGATGAGGCGGCGACCATCCTCCGGATCGGGCTTGGTCTGGACCAGCTTGCGCTTGAGCAGGCGGTCGACCACGCCCTTGATCGTGGCGGCGTCCATGGCGGTCTGGCGTCCCAGCAGGTTCTGCGAGGAACCGCCATCCTGATAGAGCCGCGCCAGCACCGCCCATTGCGTCGGCGTCAAGTCGTTGCCCATGATCTCGTTGAAGATCGAGACGTGGCGCTGCGCTGCCTGGCGCATGATGAAGCCGACCTGCTCGGTGAGGTCATAAGCCTCTTCAGCAGGCTCGGGCGTCTCCGCCGCAGTGCTCGGTCGCGCCATCGCTGATCCTCGTTCGTATACGAACGATATTCCTAGCGCGCTTTCCTGGCGATCGGAACCGGCTAGACCGCCGAGAATCACGCTTCGTCCACCATGTTAGCGAAGCAGGTCCTCAGACTGTCGTCCAGCATCCCTCGCGGAAACTTCGGGCGGAAGCCTCGACCGTGCGTTCGATGCGCAGGCCGGCTTCGAAGTCGAGGAGATGTGCCGGCTCGCCGGCAATCGCGCGCAGCAGTTCGCGGCATTCGATGATCTTGAGCTCGTTGAAGCCGAGGCCATGGCCGGGCGCCGGGATGAAGCGGCCATAGGGCTCATGCGCCGGCGCAGTCAGGATGCGGCGGAAGCCCTGGACGTCGCCGGCGCCCTCGGCGGTGTAGAGCTCGATCTCGTTCATCCGCTCCTGGTCATAGGCGATCGTGCCCTTCGCACCGAAGACCTGCAGCGCGATGCGCCCCTTGCGACCCCAGGCCGAGCGGTTGAGGGCGACGAGCCCGGACGCGCCGGACGACAGGCGCAGCAGCAGCGTGGCGATGTCGTGGGTCTCGACCGCACGCGTACCGCCGCTCGCGAGCGGGCGCTCGGCATAGGGCTTCGCCATATCGGCCATAACGGCTTCGACCTCGCCGATCAGCACCTTGATCAGCGAGAAAGCGTGCACGCCGAAATCGTCGAGCGCGCCATGGCCAGACGCCGCCTCGCTCTTCCAGGAGAACAGCGCGCCGGCATCGGCCATGAAGTCCTCGTCCATCTCGACGCGGACATGATTGACCGGCCCGATCGTGCCCTCCGCGCTCAGGCGCTGCGCCAGCCGGATCGCCGGGTTCTGGATGTAGTTGTAGCCGAGGGCCGCAACCGTGCCGGCCGCCTTCGCCGCGGCCAGCATCGCCTGCGCATCGCCGAAGCTGGTCGCCATCGGCTTCTCGCACCAGACATGCTTGCCGGCCTTCAGCGCCGCGATCGCCATCTCGGCATGGAAGGCGTTCGGCGTGGTGATCGAGACGACGTCGACATCGGGATGGGCGATGAGCGCCTGCCAGTCGGCGGTCCACTCGGTAAAGCCGAATTCGCCGGCCCGCTGCGCCGCCAGGGCCTCGTCGACCTCGCAGAGCATGGCGAGCTTGGGACGGGGCACATCGCCAAAGACCGGTGCGACGGCGTTCCAGGCCAAGGCGTGGCATTTGCCCATATAGCCGGTGCCGATCAGGCCGACGCCGAGCGCGCGCATGAGCAATCTCCGTAACGAGGACGAGGGAGTGGATGTGCTTCGGGCGTCAGACCGTGCCGCCGAGTTCCTCGGAGACCGCCTGCAATTCCTTGCCGCCGGCCATCAGGTTCTGCAGCTCGTCCATGGCGATGCCGGACTTGGCGTAGGTGCCGAGCGTCTTGCCGCGATTGAGCACGGTGAAGCGATCGCCGACGGCATAGGCGTGGCGGACGTTGTGGGTGATGAAGATCACGCCGAGGCCCTTGGCGCGCACGAGATTGATGTATTTCAGCACCATCGAGGTCTGGGCGACGCCGAGCGCCGAGGTCGGCTCGTCGAGGATCAGCACCTTGGCGCCGAAATAGACGGCGCGGGCGATGGCGACGCATTGCCGCTCGCCGCCCGACAGCGTCCCGACCGCCTGATGCGGATCGCGGATGTCGATGCCGATCCTGTGCATCTCGTCGCGGGTCACCGCATGGGCGAGGTCGAAATCGATCCATTTCAGCGGGCCGAAGCCGCGGATCGGCTCGCGGCCCATGAAGAAGTTCCGCGTGATCGACATCAGCGGGATCATCGCCAGATCCTGGTAGACGGTGGCAATGCCGGCATCGAGCGCGTCGCGTGGGCTGGAGAAGGCGACCGGCCGGCCCTCGACCAGGAACTCGCCCGAGCTCGGCTTGTGGCAGCCCGAGAGCGTCTTGATCAGCGTCGACTTGCCGGCACCATTGTCGCCGAGCAGGCAGAGCACCTCACCGGCGGAGACCTTGAGCGAGACGCCCGAGAGCGCGATCACCGAGCCGAAATGCTTGACGATGTCGCGGACCTCGATGAGCGGGGCCTGTTCCGGAGCTGTCGTCATCTCAGCGCTCCCCTGTCGCCTTGCGGCGGATGAAATTGTTGAAGAGAACGGCGAGCAGCAGCATCCCGCCGAGGAAGACCTGGAACCAGTCGCTGTCGAAGCTGGTGTAGGTCAGGCCGATCGAGACCATGCCGAAGATGATCGCGCCGAAGAAGGCGCCGATCGCCGAGCCATAGCCGCCGGTGAGCAGGCAGCCGCCTATCACGGCGGCGATGATCGCCTCGAACTCCTTCTGGAAGCCGCGGCGCGCATCGGTCGAGCCGGCATCGAGCACGGTCAGGATGGCGACGAGGGTGGCGGCGCAGGCGGTCAGCACGAACAAAGTCGTCTTGACCATGTTCACAGGCACGCCGGAATTGCGGGCCGCGTTGGGATCGCCGCCGGCGGCGAAGATCCAATTGCCGAAGCGGGTGCGCAAGAGGACATAGGTCGCGAGCGCGGCGATGGCGAGGAACCAGAGCACCCCGACGGGGACGCCGGTCACGGTCGGCGTGCCGTTCGGGAACTTGGCGATCAGGTTGGCCTGCGCCAGCCAGGCGAACAGCCCCTCCAGCGCCTGGCCGGAAAAGAGCTCGCGCACCACGCCTGCGCCTGCCTTGTCGCCGATCCCGCGCAACTGCGTCGAGCCGCCCGTCGCCCATTTCAGCCCGACCAGCGAGAGCCCGCGCAGGATGAAGAGGAAAGCGAGGGTGACGATGAAGGAGGGCAGGCGCGTCCTGATGACGATCTGGCCGTTCACCGCGCCCATCAGCCCGGCGAAGACGAAGGTCGCGACGATCGCCGCCAGCAGGGGCAGGTCGCCGACGACAACCAGCGCGCCGAAGACGAGGCCGGAAAAGGCGATCATCGAACCGATCGAGAGGTCGAACTCGCCGCCGATCATCAAAAGCGCCGCCGCGATGGCGAGGATGCCGAGCTGCGAGGCCGGCGAGAGCACGGTCATGACCCCGGCGAGGGTGAACATCGCCGGATTGGCGGTGAGGCCAAAGAAGACGGTGACCAAGACGAGGCCGGCGACCGCGCCAAGCTCGGGCCGACGCATCAGCCGGGCGATCAGCGAGACACGGCGCAGGCGCTCGTCGCGGGCCTCTGCGGCCGGGTCAGTGGGACGGGACGCACCCGCGGCGAGATCGGCGGTCGACGTCGTCATGGCGCGCACCTTCAGCTTCTGAACCGTCCGGGGAGGAAGCGGCGACGCTGGAGGCGTCGCCGCAGAGCGCTCAGCGGATGCCCTTGGCCGAGAGGTCGACGACCTGGGCCGCCTTCTCCTTGGTAACGAGGTTCGGGCCGGAGGGGACGTTGCCGCCGGGCACGAGGCCGTATTCGGCGTTGAGCGCCAGGAAGGCGACCGGCAGATAGCCCTGCAGGAACTGCTGCTGGTCGATGCCGAAGGCCGCTTCACCCGCGACGATCGCCTTGAGGAAGTTGGCGGAGAGATCGAAGGTCGCGACGCGGACGCTGGCGATCTTGCCGGCTTCCTTGACGCCCGCCAGGGTGGGCTCGCCGCCGAGCGAGGCGCTCAGCGCCATCACCGTGTCGACGCTGGCATCGGACAGCGCCGCCTTGACCTTGGAGCGGATCTCGGACGGGTCATTCGAGACCGGCAGCACGGTGACCTTGCCCTTGAAGCCCTCGGCAAAACCCTTGCAGCGCAGGTCAAGCGCGACATTGCCGACCTCGTGATTGACGCAGACGCCGACCTTGCCGCCCATGCTGGCGAGCTTCTCGCCGGCGGCCTTGCCGGCATCGAACTCGTCCTGGCCGACATGCAGGAGGGCGCCGAGCTTCTTCGAGACGTCGGAGCCCGAGTTCATCGAGATCACCGGGATGCCGGCGGCGACCGCCTTCTGAATCGACGGGCCGAGCGCCGAGGCGTCGGGGATCGAGACGACGAGGCCGGCCGGCTTCTGGTTCACCGCGGCATCGATCAGCTGGCTCATCGCCACCATGTCGAAGGTCTCCGGGGCGCGGTAGTCGACCGCGACTTTCAGATCGGCCGCCGCCTTGGCGACGCCGTTCTTGACCACCGACCAGAATGGGTCGGCGGCCTGGCCATGGCTGACAACGATGATCCTGGTCTGCTGCGCGACGCTCGGCGTCGCCCCGCCAACCACGATCGCGGCGGCAGCAATCATCCCTGCGAGAAAACGCTTCATCTCATCCTCCCATGCGGGGATGCCCCCGCTTTCGTTGTTCGGTCCGATCGGGCGCGATCGACCGGTTTTCGGGCGATTTGGCCGGCCGCGAAGCGCCGCGGACTGCCTGGGATGGCGAAGGAGGGAGGACGCGCCAGGCGCGGCCACCGACTCTGCGCTTCATTCAAAACGAAACAAAAAAACCGTTTTTAATATTCAATGGAACAATCATTCCATTGCGCATGCACGCCTGTCAAGCGCCTTCTGCGCCGATGACATACCGGAGCGTGTGACGGCCCGTGCCACCCGGACCGGAGAAACCCATCACCAATATCGATTTGCCAGGACCGGTCCGGCGCCTCGATTGTCGCGGATCGAAGCGGCGCGCTCAGCGTCCGGAATCAGGGGAATCTCATGGGCCTGCCAGCGACCGCGCGCATCGATACCGGGCGCTTCTGGACGACGATCGAGCGCTCGGCCGAGATCGGGGTGGGACGGCCGGGCGGCCTGTCGCGGCTGGCGCTCGGCGATGCCGACCGGGAGGTCCGCGACGTCTTCATCGACTGGTGCCGACAGGCCGGCCTCACCGTCCGGATCGACGGAATCGGCAACATCTTCGCGCGCCGGGCCGGGCAGGATGACAGCCTGCCGCCGGTGGTGATGGGCAGCCATCTCGATACGCAGGTGAATGGCGGGCGCTTCGATGGCATCGCCGGCGTGCTGGGCGGGCTGGAGGTCTGCCGCACGCTCGACCAGCTCGGCCATCGCACCAGGCGGCCGATCGAGGTCGTCAACTGGACCAATGAGGAGGGCGGGCGCTTCTCGCCGCCGATGGTCGGCTCGGGCTGCTTCACCGGCGCCTATACGCTCGACTGGGCGCTGGGCCGGCGCGACGATGACGGCAGGACGATCGGCGAGGAGCTCGACCGCATCGGCTATCGCGGTGAGATGGAGGCGGCGCCGCATCCCTTCGACGCCTATGTCGAGTTCCATATCGAGCAAGGGCCGATCCTCGACCGCGAGGGCATGCAGGTCGGCGTCGTCACCGGCGGCTACGCCAGCACCGGCATGCTGGTCGAATTCCGGGGCGAGACCGCCCATACCGGCCCCTGGCCGATGGAGCGGCGCAAAAACGCGCTGATCGCCGGAGCACGCCTGCTGGTCGCGGTCGACGATCTCGGCTGGGAGCATGCCGGCAGTAGCGGCAAGGCGACAGCCTCGCGGCTGGTGGCCTGGCCGAACAAGCCGGGCATCCTCTCCGACTGGGCGCAGGCGACCTGCGATGTCCGCCATGCCGATCCGGAAGCCACCGCCGTGATGGCCGAGCGCGTCCGCCGCGCCGTGCATGAGGCGGCGGCGCGGGCTGATTGCACGGCCGAGATCCTCGATGTCTGGAACTGGGGCGGTAAGGTCTTCGCCGACGAATTGATCGCGCAGGTCCGCTCGACCTCGCTCAGCCTCGGCTACCGCACGTGCGATATCCTCAGCCAGGCCGGGCACGACGCCTATTTCGTCGCCCGCCATGCGCCGACGACGATGATCTTTTCGCCCTGCAAGGGCGGCATCACCCACAACAACGGGGAATTCTGCACGCCGGGCGATCTCGAGCCCGGCCTCAACGTGCTCCTGCACACGGTGGTGGCGCGGGCGGATCGCTGAACTGTCATTGCGAGCGTAGCGAAGCAATCCAGGGGCGGCAGCGTTCGACGCCCCCTAGATTGCTTCGTCGCTTCGCTCCTCGCAATGACGCGTTCAGCCCACCGCGGCGACGCATTCGATCTCGATGTCGAAGGGCAACGGCCAGGGCCGGATCGCGGCGCTGGTCCGGGCCGGGAAGCTGTTGCTGAAATAGGTCCTGTAGACCGCGTTGACCCCGGCCATCAGCGCGGGATCGGTGACGAAGATCGTCGCCTTGATGACGGCGTCGAGCGAGGAGCCACCATGGCGCAGGGTGACTGCCAGCGCCTCCATCGCGGCGCGGGTCTGCGTCTCGATATCGCCGCTGACGATCTCGCCGGTCGTGACATCGATCGGCGGCATGCCGCAGGTGAAGAGCAGGTCGCCGGCACGCGCCAGCGCCGAGGTCGGCGCGCCGAGCCGGCGGATCGCTTCGGAGATGACGGGGACTTCGATGATCTCGCGGCGCATGATCTGATCCATTTTCCCTTATCCGCCTGAATTGGCCGGCTCAGCGGCTCCGCAGCAGGCCGTCGATGCCGGCGGCGCAGAAGCTGGTCAGGCGCTGCAGCAATTGTTCGGCATTCTCGGCCACCGGGACGGACTCGCGCTGCTGGTCGAGCCGCATGGCACGGTCGCCGGCGGCCATCGTCGTGACGAGAGCCCCGACCATGAAGAGGTAGGCGTCAACCAGCGCGCCCTCCGGCGCCTGCGGATAGACCTTGCCCAGCGCCGCGACGAACTGTCGTGCGGTCGGATCGAAGTGCTCAGCGACGACGCCGCGTGCCGCCTCGCGCGGGTCGACCGCCTCGCGGGCGGTCATCATGGCGAAAGCCGCGCCCTGCACCCCTTCGCTGAAGCGCTGACGCACGGATGGGCCGATCAAGGCGGCGACGATCTCGCCGATGTCGAGCACCGGCCGGGCCATGGCCTCGCCGAGCGCCTGCGCGCGCGCCAACGCCAGGGCATGGGCCCGGCGAGCGAAGACGGCGCGGTAGAGCGCCTCCTTCGAGCCGAAATGATAGCTGAGCTGCGAGAGCCGCACGCCCGCCGCGGCCGCGAGATCGCGCATCGAGGCGCCGTCAGCCCCGCCGCGCTCGGCGAAGAGCCGCTCGGCAGCGTCGAGAATGCGGTCGCGCGTCGGCATCGCGGACATCGGGCCCCTCCAGAATCCAGTGATTCCCCTCTTACCAGAAACATGACCTCCTGCTATAGGTCGGACGTTCGTCCAAATTCGAACCGCAGAGAACACATCCTCAAGGGAGGACATACCGGCATGCTGCCAGGCCGCCTCGTCGATCTGTCGATTCCGCTCGAGAACGACGTTCCCGCCGACCCGCCCTTCCAGAAGGTCAGAATCGACTATCGCACGCATCAGGCGACGGCGACGGACATCGCAGCGGCCTTTCCCGGCCTGAAGCCCGAGCAGTTGCCTGATGGCATGGGCTGGGCGGTCGAGCTCGCGACGATCTCGACCCATAACGGCACCCATGTCGACGCGCCCTGGCACTACCACCCGACGCAGGATGGCGGCGCGCCGGCGCTCCGGATCGACGAATGCCCGCTCGACTGGTTCCTGCAACCGGGTGTGAAGCTGGATTTCCGCCATCTGCCGGATGGCCATGTCGTCACCCCCGCCGAGATCGACGCCGAACTCGCGCGCATCGGCCATACCTTGCGCCCGCTGGAGATCGTCGTCGCCAACACGCGGGCCGGTGCCCGCTATGGCGAGGCCGACTACGTCGATTCCGGCTGTGGCTTCGGCCGCGAGGCGACGCTGCACCTGGTGCGGCAGGGCATCAAGGTGGTCGGCACCGATGGCTGGAGCTGGGACGCGCCGTTCAGCCACACCGCCCGCCGCTTTGCCGAAACCGGCGACGCCTCGCTGATCTGGGAGGGCCACAAGGCCGGGCGCGAGGCCGGCTACTGCCAGATCGAGAAGCTGCACAATCTCGAAGCGCTGCCGGCGACCGGCTTCACCATCAGCTGCCTGCCGGTGAAGGTCCGCAACGGCTCGGCCGGCTGGACCCGCGCCGTCGCGATTTTACCAGGCTGACCGGAACGACGAAGGAGAATGCGATGAGCAAGGTCATCATCACCTGCGCCGTCACCGGCGGCATCCATACCCCGACCATGTCGGATCACCTGCCGATCACGCCGGACGAGATCGCCAGCCAGGCGATCGCGGCGGCGGAGGCGGGAGCGGCGATCCTGCACCTGCACGCGCGGGATCCGAAGGACGGCCGGCCGACGCCGGACCCGGCCGTGTTCATGGAGTTCCTGCCGCGGATCAAGCAGGCGACCGATGCCGTCGTGAACATCACCACCGGCGGCGGCCTGACCATGACCGTCGAGGAGCGCCTCGCCGCGCCGCTCAAGGCCGCTCCGGAGATGTGCTCGCTCAATATGGGCTCGATGAACTTCGCGCTGCATCCCCTCGCGGAGAAGTACAGCGACTGGAAGCACCCCTGGGAGCAGCCTTACCTCGCCAACACCAAGGACTTCATCTTCCGCAACACCTTCGGCGACATCGAGCGCATCTATAAGCTGCTCGGCGAGGGCCACGGCACCAAGTTCGAGCATGAATGCTACGATGTCGGCCATCTCTACAATCTCGCCCATTGCCTCGATCGCGGCTGGTTCCGGCCGCCGGTGTTCCTGCAATTGATCTTCGGGATTCTCGGCGGCATCGGCGCCGATCTCGACAATCTGATGTTCATGAAGCGCACTGCCGACAAGCTGTTCGGTCGGGATTATCACTGGTCGGTGCTCGCGGCCGGGCGCCATCAGATGGCCTTCTGCACACAGGCCGCGATGCTGGGCGGCAATGTCCGCGTCGGGCTGGAGGACAGCCTGTTCATCGGCAAGGGCAAGCTCGCCACCTCCAATGCCGAACAGGTCGCCAAGATCCGCCGCATCGTCGAGGAGCTCGGCTACGAGATCGCCACGCCCGAGGAGGCCCGCGCCACGCTCGGCCTCAAGGGCGGCGACCGCGTGAACTTTTGATGTCACGCCGCTCCAACCCGCTCGACGGCTTCGTCATCGATCCGGCTGCCATCACTTATGTCGGCGAGGGCCTGCAGCGGCCGGAATGCATCCTCGCCGAGCGCGACGGCTCGCTCTGGAGCGCCGATGCGCGCGGCGGCATCGTCCATATCCGGCCCGATGGCACGCAGCAGCTGATCACGCAGACGGCGAGCCGCGGCTTTGCCGAAGCGGCCGACGAGGAAGCCCGCTTCGTCTCCGGCACCTTGCCGAACGGCCTCGCCTTCGCAGGCAATGGCGATGTCCTCATCTCGAATTTCGGCACCGACCGACTGGAGGTGATGACGCGTTCGGGCGAGACGCGCGTGCTGGTCGATACGATCGACGGACAGGCGATCGGCAAGGTCAATTTCGTGCTGCGCGACAGCAAGGACCGGATCTGGCTGACGATCTCGACGCGCACGAAGAACTGGATGCGGGCGATGAGCCCCAATGTCCGCGACGGCTATGTCGCGCTCTATGATGGCGGGCGGCTGCGCATCGTCGCGGATGGATTCGCCTTCACCAACGAGATCCGGCTCGATGCCAGCGAGGAATGGCTCTACGTCGCCGAGACCTGCGCCTGCCGGGTGACGCGATTGCGGGTTGGGGCCGATGGAAGCCTGACCGATCGCGAGATTTTCGGCCCGAGCGACCATGGCGCCTTCATCGACGGCATCGCCTTCGACGCCCATGGCAATCTCTGGGGCACGCATGTGATGGTCGATCGGGTCTTCGCGATCACGCCGAAGGGCGATTTGCGCATCCTGCTCGACGACGATCGCGGCAGCGCGGCCGGCAAGGCGCTGATGGCGGCCTTCGCCCGCGACGAGGCGACGCCCGAACTGATGCTCGCCTGCGGCGGGACGATCGCGCCCTGGTTCGCCAGCATCACCTTCGGCGGGCCCGACCTCAGCACCGCCCATATCGGCAGCCTGCGCGGCAGCCGCATCCCCTCATTCAGATCACCAGTCGCCGGCCTGCCGATGGCGCACTGGCACGACCGCTAGCAACGACAAACGACAATCACGGGAGGAATTCACATGAAGGGTCTGGCCTCGGCGCTCGCCATCACCACCGCATTGCTCGGCGCCCTGCCCGCCGCGGCCGAGATCTCGGACGGCGCCGTCAAGATCGGCGTGCTGACCGACATGTCCGGCGTCTATTCCGATATCACCGGCAAGGGCTCGATCACCGCCGCCCGCATGGCGGTCGAGGACTGCCTGAAGGCCGAATGCGCGGGCATGAAGATCGAGGTGGTCTCGGCCGACCACCAGAACAAGGCCGATGTCGGCTCGGCGATCACCCGCGAATGGATCGACCGGCAGGGCGTCGACGTGCTCGCCGACATGTCGAACGCCTCGCTGCAGCTCGCCATCCCGCCGCTGCTGAAGGACAAGAACCGCGTCGGCCTCTTCCCTGGCGGCACGGCCCGCCTGACCGGCGACGCCTGCCAGCCCGACCATGTCGTCCAGTGGATGTGGGACACCTATGTCCAGGTCGCCGGGATCGCCAACCACCTGACCAAGCCCGGCACCAAATGGTATCTGGTCACGGCCGACTATGCGCTCGGCCACCAGCTCGAAGCCGACGCCAAGACCCTCGTCACCGCCAAGGGCGGCAGCTATGTCGGCTCGATCCGGCACGCCTTCCCGGCTGTCGACCTCTCCTCGCAGCTCCTCACGGCGCAGGGTTCGGGCGCCGATCTGATCGCGCTCGCCAATGCCGGTGGCGACACCGTCGCCGGGATCAAGACCGCCCGCGATTTCGGCATCGGCCAGGACAAGCAGAAGCTGGTCGCCTTCTTCCTAACCGCGATGGACGTGAAGAGCGTCGGCCTCGCCTCGGCGCAGGGCACGATCCTGACCGAAGGCTTCTATTGGAACATCGACGAGCGCACCCGCGCCTTCTCCGAGCGCTTCAAGGCGGCGCATGGCGCGGTGCCTTCGGCGATCCAGGCCGGCGTCTATTCCTCGGTCCGGCACTATCTCAAGGCGGTCGCCGCGGCGAAATCGGACGAGGCCAAGACGGTGATCGCCAAGATGCGTGAGCTGCCGATCGAGGACGAGGTCGTGCGCAACGCCAAGCTGCGCGAGGACGGGCGCATGGTCCACGACTTCTACGTCTTCCAAGTCAAGAAGCCGGCGGAATCGAAGGGCGAATGGGACCTCTACGACCTCGTCGCCACCATCCCTGGCGACCAGGCCTTCCGCCCGCTGGCCCAGAGCGCCTGCCCGGCGATCAAGAAGTAGCCGCGCGCCTCAAGCGACGCGGCGCAGCTCCTCTTGCGTCACGCCGAGGCTGGTGAGCAATTCGCTACGCACCTCGGCGAAGCGGCGCTGCCGCGGCCCCGTCTCGGAGGGCAGATCGACCTTGAGATCGACGACGAAGCGGCCCTGATCGAGCACCAGCACCCGCTGGGCGAGATGAATCGCTTCGTCGACGTCATGGGTGACGAGCAGCACCGCCGGACGATGGCGGGCGCAGAGGTCGAGCAAGAGCGCCTGCATGCGCAGGCGGGTCAGCGCATCGAGCGCACCGAAGGGCTCGTCAAGCAGCAGGAGTTCGGGTTCACGCACCAGCGAGCGGGCCAGCGCGGCACGCTGCTGCTCGCCGCCGGAGAGCTGCATCGGCCAGGCTTTGGCCCGTGCCGTCAGCTCGACTTCGGCGAGGGCATGCAGAGCGCGCTCACGTGGTGTCTGCCCGTTCAGCCCGAGCGAGACATTGTCGACGACCGTCTTCCAGGGCAGCAGGCGCGCATCCTGGAAGACGACCGAGACCGCGTCGGGCGTGCCGAGCCGGCCGGAGCCGGGCACGCCATGGTCGAGCCCGGCGAGCGCCCGCAGGAAGGTGCTCTTGCCCGAGCCCGAGCGGCCGAGCAGGGCGACGAACTCGCCGCGGCCGATGTCGAGATCGACATTGTCGATGATGGTACGCTCGCCATAGCGGCGGGTCAGGCCGCGGACAGCGACGACGGGCGGCGGGATCAGTCGGCCAGAATCTTGCGCCATGGCAGAGCCTTTCGGGTGATGAAGCGGACGAGCCAATCCGAGCTCAGGCCGAGCGCGGCATAGACGGCCAGGCAAAGGATGATGACCTCGGTCTGGCCATAGGTGCGGGCGAGGTTGATCATGTAGCCGAGGCCGCTGGTGGCGTTGACCTGCTCGACCACGACGAGGGCAAGCCAGGAATAGGTGACGCCGAAGCGCAGGCCGAGCAGGAAGCCAGGCAGCGCCGCCGGCAGCACGACATGGCGCAGGAACTGGCCGTTGGAGAGGTCGAGCGTCTCGGCCAGCTCGATGAAGCGGGCATCGGTGGAGCGCAGGCCGTCATGGGTCTGGATATAGATCGGCGCGAAGGTGATCAGCGCGATCGTCAGGATCTTCATGCCCTCGCCGATGCCGAACCAGAGCATCAGCAGCGGAATCAGCGCCAAAGCCGGAATGGCGCGCTTGATCTGGATCGGACCGTCGACGAGGTATTCGCCGATGCGGCTGAGGCCGGCGATAACGCCGAGCGAGGCGCCGGCGACGATGCCCCAGAACAGCCCCCAGAAGGAGCGCTGGAACGAGGTCCAGAGGTTCTCCTGCAGGCGCCCGTCCTGGATCAGCTCCCAGCCGGTGGTCGCCACCGTCCAGGGTGCCGAGAGGATCCGGTCGTCAATAAAGCCGGTCGCCGCGCCGATGCTCCAGAGGATCAGCAGAAGGACCGGGCCGAGCGCGGCGCCATAGCGGATCGGCCGGCCCGGTCCGAGCTTGCGGCGTCGGCGGGGCTTCTCGGCCGTGCCGGCTGGCTGGCTGCGGGCGAGCTTGAGCCAGCTCGGGTCGAGGGCGCCCTGCCCGCCGGTGAGCGAGAGATCAGCCATGGTTCATTCTCCCTGATAGGCCGCGCCGGCGACCTGCTCGAAGCGCCGGTCGAACAGTGTCGCGGCCTTCAACACCGGCTTCTTCAGCTCGGCGGCGAGCAGATCGATGGTCTCCTGCTGGCGCTCGATCGCCCCGTTCCAGTCGAGCGGCACATCGGGATCGCCGTTGGATTCGACCAGGAAGCGGCCGGAATCGGCTTTCAGCCCTTGATCCTTGACATAATAGCCCTTGATCCACTCCTCCGGATGGGTCTCGACCCATTTGGTGGCGCGGCCCCAGGCCTGGACATAGGCGCGGATCGCCGCCGCCTTGCCGGGGTCCTCCAGCGAGGACTTCACGACATAGAGATAAGCCGGATCGTCGCGCAGGCCGTGCGGCAGGGCCTTGGCGCCGTCGCGCGCATAGTTCTGGACGAAGCGCTGCTTGTTCGCCTCGGCGATCGGCGCGGCGTCGACGAGCTTGCTGGCGAGCGCGTTGACATAGGCATCGCCGACACTCGGCAGTTCGACGAGCTGGACTTCGTCATGTCGGAGGTTGAGCTTCTTCAGCACGCGCAGCACCAGCGCGCCCTGGGCCTGGCCGGGGCTGAAGGCGATCTTGCGACCCTTGATGTCCTCGAGCCTGGCGATGCCGGAGCCCGGCGCCGTCGCGATCACATAGATCGGATGGCCGATCGGATCGCGCCGGAACTTGGCGGCGACGATCCTGACCTCGAGACCGGTCCATTGCGCGTGGACCGGCGGGATGTCGGCGACCGCGCCGATGTCGAGCGCCTTGGCCCGAAACGCCTCGATCGTCTGCGGACCGCCGGAGATATTGGCCCATTCGACCTTGAAGGGCAGCTTGGCGAGCTCGCCCGACAGGGTGAGCGCGACGCGCGTCTGTGGATCGCCGATCACCAGGGTCGTGCCCGGCGGAACGCGCTCGGGAAGCGGTGCGCTCTCCGGCAAGGGCTGGGCCGCAGCAGCGCCGGCCAGCAGGGCAGCGGCGAGTGGCAGAAGATAGGTCAGCTTCATCTGGTGTCCTCGATGGGCATGCGTCCTCGTCCACGGGCTAAGCCCGCGTCGCCTCACGCATGGGGAAGGTCGGTGCGAAGCCCGGCGCTTCAGGCGCTCTTGCGCTGCTCTGCGGCGAAGAGGCTGTCCGGACGCGGCAGCCCGTAATGGTCGCGCAGCGTCGTGCCGGAATAATCCTGCCTGAACAGGCCGCGCTTGCGCAGGATCGGCACGACTTCGGCGACGAAGCTGTCGAAGCCGCCGGTGAGATAGGGCGGCATGACGTTGAAGCCGTCGGCCGCGCCCTGCTCGAACCAGGTCTGGATCTCGTTCGCGACATGCTCGGGCGTGCCGACGACGACGCGATGGCCGCGTGCGCCGGCAAGACGCCGGATCAGCTGGCGGATCGTCGGATTCTCGCGGTCGACGATATCGACGACGAGCTGGAAGCGACTCGCCAGCCCCTTCGGCCCGTTGGTGTCGATGATATGGCGTGGCACGGGCCCGTCGAGGTCGTAGCCGCTGAGGTCGACACCGATCATGCGCTTGAGCTGGTCGAGCGAGGCCGCAGGCTGGATCAGATCGTCGATCTCCTCCTCCAGCCGTTTCGCCTCGGCCTCCGTCGAGCCGAGGAAGGGACTGATGCCCGGCAGGATGCGCAGATGGTTCGGCCGGCGGCCGAGCGCCGCCGCACGGGTCTTGATGTCGGAATAGAACTCCTGCGCGCTGGCCAGTGTCTGGTGGGCGGTGAAGATCGCCTCGGCGAACTGGGCCGCGAAGAAGCGGCCATCCTCCGAGGAACCGGCCTGGACATAGACCGGCCGGCCCTGCGGCGAGCGCGAGACGTTGAGCGGCCCACGCACCCGGTAATGCTTGCCGGCATGGTCGATGCGATGGACCTTGTCGGCATCGGCGAAGACCCCGCTTTTGGGGTCGGCGACGAGCGCATCATCCTCCCAGCTGTCCCAAAGCTTGGTGACGACATCCAGGAACTCGCGGGCTTTCTCATAGCGCTCGCCATGCGGCGGATGCTCGGACAGGCCGAAATTCTGGGCGGCCCCGGCATCGCTCGTCGTGACGATGTTCCAGCCGGCGCGGCCGCCGCTGATATGGTCGAGCGAGGCGAAAAGGCGGGCGAGGTTGTAGGGCTCGTTATAGGTGGTCGAGGCCGTGCCGATCAGGCCGATCTTTTCGGTGGCAGCGGCTATGGCGGTCAGCCAAGTCACCGGCTCCAGGCGAACGCGGGACGAATAACGGACGTTCTCCGCCAAGGACGGCCCGTCGGCGAGGAAGACTGCATCGAACTTCGCAGCCTCGGCCTTTCGCGCCAGCTCCTGATAGTAGCGGATGTCGAGCACCCGCTCCGGTTCCGACTCCTCGTAGCGCCAGGCCGCCTCATGATGACCGCCGGGATAGATGAACAGGTTGAGCGTGAGCTGGCGGCCGGCTTTGGACATCGCGCACCTCGCATTGAGCGAATGGTTTGACGGGGAGCGGACCCCGCGCCCTCTGTCTTTCACGATGACGGTCAGCGTAGCCGATGGTCAAGAGAAGTGTTTTTTAAAAAGAACGGCCTGATCAGGAGATTATTATACGGATAATTCCATGATCAATTGACGAACATCTAGGCGTCATTCGAAATAAAAAACTGAATGCCACTCCTTCCTTGGGATGATCACCTCCGACTGCACGAGACACCCAAAAGGACCTTCCCATTTCAAACCCGCACGCGCCCTAAACGCAGAGCGACTGCGGCCGCCAGCAGGCGCGTGTGGCAGGCCTATTCGATGACATCGACGATCAGCACGTACTGACAGCCGCGCAGCTGCTGGTCCTGCTGCTCGACCTTGGCAGGGCCGCGTCGGTCAAGCCGTCGATGACCTGGATCCTATCCTCCGATCAGAACGAGTTCGGCGACAACCGCACGAAGAATTCGCGGGAACCCGGCAGCAACGAACCACCTTCGCCGGGGGGTGCCGCTCGATAGGAACCTTCCACTCGTTAGAGTAGTTTTCCTTTTTCCTGCTACAGCCGATCGTCTAACGTAGAGGCAATGGAGATCATGAGTGATGGCAGCTAGGCCATCGTCATCGACTTGGGACGAAAATGGCCGTGAGGCGAGGATTGCTCGACGTATACGACGAGGACCGCGTGTCGGTCATCAGTCAGAACCTTGCCGCGGCCATCGATGCCGCGACCTTTGGCGAGGGCTCATGGGACCAGGTGCCGGCACTCCTGAGTGAGGCCTTCCCCGGCTCCTGGGGCGGGCTCGCCAATATGAACTTCCCCGAAAGCCGTCTCAACTTTCTATCGCTCCAGAACATGGAGCCGGCCTTCGTGACCGCCTATGCGGAGCATTTCGCCCATATCAATCCGTGGAACAGCTATTGGGGCAGCCTGAAGGGCACCATGATCGGCGCCTCGGAGGAGGTCTGCCCCGCAAGCACCTTCATCAACACGGAATTCTACAATGACTGGCTGCTGCCTCAGGGCCGTGCAGTGGCCGCCGCCGGCATGAAGGTCGTCGGCGAGAGCGACGAGGCCGTGAATCTGCTCCTGCACTACCCGCTGTCGAGATCCGGCATCTACGACCGGGCGGCTGTGGAAATCCTGACCAATATCCGCGGCAATTTCGAGCGCTCTATCAATCTCGCCCGCCTTCTGCGCTCCGACGTGGAAACGGCGGTCGCCAAGGCCGCTTTGGTCGAGCGCAGCCGGTGCGCGGCTTTCGTCGTCGGCGGTAACCGGCGCGTGCGCGACGCCAATCTCCTCGCCGAGCGGCTCTTCGTCTCGGGGCAATGCGTCACCGTTCGCCACGGGCGCTGCCATCTTGCGGATGCGACGGCGGACACCCGCTTCGCAGCAGCGCTGGACCTGCTGTCCCAGGGTAAGCCCACCACCGTCTCGCGCATCGGCTTCCGCACCGCCGCTGGCGCATGGCAGGTATCGCTCGCCGCGCTCCCGATAGCTCAGCCACCGGCCGGAGGTCGCCTTATCCTGCTCCCACCCGAGCGGCTGATCCTGGTGCAGATCCTCGAGCTCGGCTCCAAGGGATTGCATGCCGGCGATCTGGCGCCTCTCGCCCCCGCCTTCGGCCTGACACCTTCGGAGATAGCGCTCTGCCGACGCTTGCTGCTGGGCGAGTCGGTCGTCGATGCGGCAGAGCAGCTCGGCATCACCCAGGAAACCGTCAGGACGAGACTGAAGACGATCTTCCAGAAGACGGGAACGTCGCGGCAGGCGGAGCTGATGCTGCTCCTGGTCAGCGCGAGCTGATCCGCCGGGCCGCTTCCGGCAGATGGGTCCTGTCCCAGCACCGCAGTGCTGATCCGCCACATCAGTAAACCAGCAATTTAAGGGAGAGAGATTTGGTGGAGCCAGGCGGAATCGAACCGCCGACCTCTTGAATGCCATTCAAGCGCTCTCCCAACTGAGCTATGGCCCCACTTTGCCGACCTTCTTGGGGAAAGGCCGGGAAATCGTCGCAGTCCGAAGGCTCTTTCGAGCCGGTCCGCGCTCGTCGCCGCAGCGACGAAGCGCTCTATAGGCAAGCTTGCGCCAAGACACAAGCACTGATGTCACGTTCTTGTCGCGCTTTTTTCAGCAGCGCGATTTGACGTGATCCTGGCGCGGCTCAGGCGTCCTCGTCGCCCTCGATGTCGCCATCGATCAGATCGGAGACGTCGTCGTCGCCTTCCTCGTCCTCTTCCAGGAAGGTGTCGTCGTCGTCACCGGCGGCGCCGTCATCCTCGATCTCGATGTCGTCGTCGCTGGTGACCACCGGCTCCTTCTCGGCAGCCTCGGCATCGGCATCGTCGAGCGAGACGAGCTCGACCGCGCCGTCGGCG
Organism: Allobosea sp. NPDC003192; assembly: GCF_050275675.1. Taxonomy (NCBI): domain Bacteria; kingdom Pseudomonadati; phylum Pseudomonadota; class Alphaproteobacteria; order Hyphomicrobiales; family Alloboseaceae; genus Allobosea; species Allobosea sp. NPDC003192. Next base: position 42,444 of record NZ_JBNNPK010000003.1, on the reverse strand, counting down.
GCCTCCGTCTCGTCCTCGTCATCCGCCGGCTTGGGTGCCGGGGCGGCAGCCTTGGCCTGCGGCTCGAACAGCGAGCGCGGATAGGACTGGCCGGTATAGGGCGAGACGATCGGATCCTTGTCGAGATCGTAGAATTTGCGGCCCGTGACCGGGCAAACGCGCTTGGTACCAAGTTCCGGTTTCGCCACGGCGTCGGACCTTCAAGTTCGGACAGGGTTCGTAAAAAGCAGGGGCGTCCGTTAGTCGGGCGAAGCGTCGCTGTCAAATATTGATTTGGCTTCGGCGCAAACCGATGACGCCGGGCGCAAAACCGCTTCGCATCGGCACGCTCGGTGCTTTAGAACTCTGCCTTCACCAGAGTACTGACGAAAGACAGGAATCGTGCCCTCGACCCAGCCCTCCGCCTCCCCGATCCAGCAGGCTGGCCGGCTGGTGATCGCCGTCGACGGGCCGGCCGCTTCCGGCAAGGGCACGCTGGCGCGGCGGCTCGCCGCCTATTACGGGCTGCCCTATCTCGACACCGGGCTGCTCTACCGCATGGTCGCGCGCACCATGCTCGACGCCGGCGAACCGCTCGACGACGCCGAAGCCGCCGCCGCCAGCGCCGCCGGCTTCGACGATGCGGCAATCGACGAATCGCGGCTGCGCGGCCGCGAGATCGGCGAGGCGGCCTCGGTAGTGGCGGCGATTCCCGCCGTCCGCCGCGCCCTGATCGACCGGCAGCGCCGCTTCGCCGCAGCAGCGGCCGGGGCCGTGCTCGACGGGCGCGACATCGGCACGGTGATCTGCCCGGACGCGATGGTGAAGCTCTTCGTCACCGCGACGCCGGAAGTGCGCGCCGCGCGCCGGCACAAGGAACTGGCGGGACGCGGCGAGACCACGACCTTCGATGGCATCCTGGCCGATATCCGCCGGCGCGACGCCAGGGATTCGGGTCGCGGCGACGCGCCCCTGAAGGCAGCGGAGGACGCTGTCCTGCTCGACACATCGGCGCTCGGCGTCGAGGAGGCCTTCCAGGCGGCGCTCGCGATCGTCGAGAGGCGCAAGCGCAGCTAGCCCGTGCGAGGTACCGGCACGTGCGGACCGATGCCCATTTTTCCGGCTGACACTCGCGTTTTCGTGCTTTGCGCGAATCAAAAGCAGGCGCAGACTTTGACGACATTCGTTTGAAGCCTGCCTTCGCCCGGAACCCGTCTTCTTTCGGCGTCACGCTTCGACGACAGATGACGGAGGTTTCGATGCGGCCCTGGCTGTTCGGTCTCTTGAGTCTCGCCGCCGCCGGTTTCTGGCCGGCATCGGCGCCACATGCGCAGCAAGCGAGCGCGCCGCCCGAAGAGGTCGATGTCGCCCTGGTGCTGGCGGTCGACGTCTCCTATTCGATGGATCTCGACGAGCTCGCCCTGCAGCGCAACGGCTATATCGAGGCGTTCCGCTCGAAGCAGCTGCACGAAGCCATCGCCAAAGGCGCGATCGGCAAGATCGCCGTCACCTATTTCGAATGGGCGGGCGGCGACTTCCAGCACATCGTCAGGCCCTGGACCATCATCGAGACCCCGCAATCAGCGATCGCCTTCGCCGAGGAACTCGGCGAGGCGCCGACCCGGCGCGGCCGGCGGACCTCGATCTCCGGCGCGATCGATCTCGCCGTCTCGCTGCTCGAGGCGAGCAACGTCACGCCGATGCGCCGCGTCATCGACATCTCCGGCGACGGCGCCAACAATGACGGCCGCCCGGTGACGGTCGCGCGCGATGCCGCCCGCGACAAGGGCATCGCCATCAACGGCCTGCCGGTGATGCTGAAGCAGGCGAGCTATTTCGACATCGACAATCTCGACGTCTATTACGAGGACTGCGTCGTCACCGGCATCGGCGCCTTCGTCATCCCGATCCGCGAACGCCATCAGTTCGTCGACGCGACGCGGACCAAGCTGGTGCGCGAGATCGCCGAGCTGCCAGCCGATCCCGAAGCCCTGATCCAGAAGGCGCAGGCCAAAGCGCCGCGCGTCTCCTGCATGCAGGGCGAGCGGCAATGGCGCGACCGGATGGGGAACTGAACAGTTCCGTCAGACCTTGCCAGCGCGGATCTGGGCGCTTGCGTGGAAGAGGATCAGCGTCGCGACGCCGATCACCGACATCACGGCAGGCAAGGGCAGCGCGCTGCCCTTGAGCAGATGGCCGACGAGCAGGCCGACGCAGGCCGCGAGCAACATCTGGCACAGACCGGTCAGGGACGAGGCCGCGCCGGCCCGTTCGGGAAAAGGCATCATCGCCGAGGCCTGCGCCTGCGGCATGGTCAGGCCGACGCCGCAGGCATAGAGCGCCATCGGCCCGACGACACCAGCCGCTCCGCCGAAGCCGGTGGCGACACCGGCCAGCATGGTGAGGCCGCCGGCGGCGAGGCAGGCGACGCCGAGCGCGATCACGCCGTCGAGGCCGCGACGGCCAACCAGGCGCTGCGCGATGATCGTGCCGAGGATGAAGCCGAGCACGGCACAGCCGAAGGAGAGCCCGTAGGCCGGTGCCGTCAGGCCGTAGACCCCCATCAGCACGAAGGACGAGCCGGAGATGAAGGCGAACAGCCCGGCATAGGCGAGCGCGGTCAGCGCGACATAGACGCGGTAGGCGCGGTTTCGCAGCAGCAGTCGATAGCCGCGCAGGATCGCCGGCAGCGACAGGCCGTCCGGCGAGCGCTGGCGCAGCGTCTCCGGCATGATCGTCACGATGACGGCGAGCATGGCGAGCGCGAAGACGAGCGAGGCCAGGAAGGTCGAGCGCCAGCCGAAGGCGTTCTGAAGCAGGCCACCGAGCACCGGTGCGATCGCCGGCACCAGCCCCATGATCATGCCCATGCGGGCGAGCTCGCGGCCGGCGCGCGGCCCGTCATAGAGATCGCGCACCATGGCGCGGCCGAGCACGATCGGACCCGATGCGCCGAGCGCCTGGGCGAAGCGGGCGCCGATCAGCGCCTCGATCGAGGGCGCGAAGGCACAGGCGAGCGTGGTCGCGATGAACAGGCCGAGGCCAATGATCAGCACCGGCTTGCGGCCGAGCCGGTCGGAGAGCGGGCCCCAGATGATCTGGCCGGCGGCATAACCGAACAGGAAGGCCGAGAGCGTCGCCTGCGCGCCGGCGAAATCCGTCCCCATCACCCGCGCGATCTCGGGCAGTGAGGGCAGATAGAAGTCCGTCGAGAGCGGGCCGAGCGCCGTCAGCATGGCGAGGACGGCGGTCATCGCCAGCGTGTCGGGGCGCAGGGGCATGCGAGGAATCTCTGATCGGTCGCCGCGATTTAGACCATGTCCGTTCGCGACGAAACTACACCGTCATTGCGAGGAGCGAAGCGACGAAGCAATCCAGGAGGACGTAGAGCGCCGTCGCCCCTGGATTGCTTCGCTACGCTCGCAATGACGAATGTCAGCGGAAGAAGATCACCGTCTGCACCAGGAAGAGCGGGATCAGGATCGCGCCCGACCAGAGCATGTAGCCGAAGAAGCTCGGCATCGCGACCTTGCGGTCCTTGGCGATGGCGTAGACCATGAAATTGGGGGCGTTGCCGATATAGGTGTTGGCGCCCATGAAGACGGCGCCGGCCGAGATCGCGGTCAGCGTCAGGGCACCGGTCGTCATCAAAGCCTGCGCATTGCCGCCGGCGAGCTCGAAGAAGACGAGATAGGTCGGCGCATTGTCGAGGAAAGACGACAGGCCGCCGGTCAGCCAGAAATAGGCAACGTTGTTGTTGCTGCCGTCGGGATTGCTGACGAGGGCGACCAGCGGCGCGAAGGCGCCATTGCGGCCGGCCTGCAACATGGCGAGCACCGGAATGATGCAGGCGAAGATGCCGGCGAAGAGCTTGGCCACCTCCTTGATCGGCCCCCAGCTGAACTCGTTGCCGGCCCGGACCGGCTTCGGCGTCAGGACGAGCGAGAGCCCGGCGAGCCCGAGCAGGACGAGATCGCGCACGACGTTCTGCAATTCGACATGGACGCCATGGATGTCGAAGATGACGCCCGGCTTCCAGTTCGCCGACATCAGGATGGCGAGGATGACGCCGCCAAGCAGGAGAATATTGACCTTGCCGAACAGCTTGATGGCGCGATCCGGCGTGGGGTCGCGCAGCGGCGGATAGTTCTCCTCCTTGCGGAAGAAGTAGCTGTCGAGCGCGTAGAACACAGCGAGCAGGACGGCGACCGCGAACAGAGTCTCCGGCAGCAGATGCGTCGTCGTCCAGAAGAAGGAGACGCCGCGCAGGAAGCCGAGGAAGAGCGGGGGATCGCCGAGCGGCGTCAGCGAGCCGCCGATGTTCGAGACCAGGAAGATGAAGAAGACGACGACATGGACGTTGAAGCGCCGGTCGTCATTCGCGCGCAGCACCGGGCGGATCATGATGATCGAGGCGCCGGTGGTGCCGACGAAGCTCGCCATCAGCGTGCCGATCGCGAGCAGGGCGGTGTTGGTCGCCGGCGTGCCGTGCAGATTGCCGGTGATCAAGATGCCGCCCGCGATGGTGAACAGCGCGAACAGCAGGATGATGAACGGGACATATTCGAGCAGTCCCGTATGCAGCAGCGCGCCAAGCGCCGGATCGAAGCCGCGGAAAAGGACGAGCGGCACGACGACCAGCACCGCCCAGAAGGCGGCGAACTTGCCATAGTTCAGCTCCCAGAAATGCGGGAACAGGATCGGCCCGAGCGCGATCGAGAGCAGCATGCCGGCGAAGGGCAGGGCCCAGGCGACGCCCATGCTGGCGCCACCTATATCGCCGGCAGCAAAGGCGGCCTGAGGAACGAGCATGAACAGGAACGCCGCGCCGGCAAGCTTCGTCAGCATCGAGATCGGCCCTTCCCCTGCCCGCTTGCCGCGGGACGTCGTCACCCCATCACTGCGACGGTTATAGCAAGGCTATGGGAGCGACAACCGGGCGATCGCCACCATTATGCCGGCATTCATTCTCATGGAATAATCTTCTCCTGCGGCGTCCCGCCCGCAGCTGATTCGGGACCACCATGTGCCGTTTCCTCGCCTATGCCGGCGCTCCGGTCTTCCTCGAGGACTTCATCGCCTCGCCCTGCCATTCGCTGATCCACCAGTCGCTGCATGCCGAGGAAGCCAAGACCGGCACCAATGGCGACGGCTTCGGCGTCGGCTGGTACGGCGAGCGGGCCGAGCCCGGCCAGTATCGCGAGATCAGGCCGGCCTGGTCGGATGAGAACCTGCTCTCGATCGCGCGCCTGGTGCGCTCGCACCTGTTCTTCGCGCATGTGCGCGCCGCGACCGGCACCGCCTCGACCCGGGCGAACTGCCATCCCTTCGTCCATGGCCGGCACCTCTTCATGCATAACGGCCAGATCGGCGGCTACGCCGTGATCAAGCGGCGGCTCGAAAGCCTGATCCCCGATGCGCTTTATGACGCCCGCGTCGGCACCACCGATTCGGAGGCATTGTTCCTGCTGGCTCTCGCGCGCATCGCCGAGGGCGCCGCGCCGGGCGATGCGCTCGCCGGGGCGCTTGGCGACGCGCTCGCGCTGATGCAGGAGGCCGGCGTGCAGGAGCCGCTGCGCTGCGCCGCCGCGCTCGCCGATGGCGAGACGATCCATGCGATACGCTGGTCGTCCGACACAAGGCCGCCGACGCTCTATGTCTGCAATCGCGGCGATGCGGTGGTGATCGCCTCCGAGCCGGTCGATGCCGCCCGCGACTGCTGGCAGGCTTTGCCCTGCAACACGCTGGTCTCGGTGAAGGCCGGCACGGTCAGCATGACGCCGTTCGAGGTCGGATTGCGGCAAGCGGCCTGAACCGGCTTGCACCATGCCGCTGCCTGCGCCACATCGCGGGTGCATGCGCGCCTTCGACACAGCCCTTCCGATCGACGCGGTTCTCGATGCCCTCGCCGCTTCGCTGCGCGAGACGCCGAACGCCGTGCTCGTAGCCCCGCCCGGCGCCGGCAAGACGACGCGCGTGCCGCTCGCGCTGCTGGACGAGCCCTGGGCCAAAGGTGGCAAGCTGATCGTGCTGGAGCCGCGGCGCCTCGCAGCCCGCGGCGCGGCCAACCGCATGGCGCAGACGCTGGGCGAGCGCGTCGGCGAGACGGTCGGCCTGCGCGTCCGGCTCGGCTCCAAGATTGGCCCGAAGACGCGGATCGAGGTCGTCACCGAAGGCGTCTTCGCAAGGATGATCCTCGACGATCCCGCGCTCGACGGCATCGCCGCCGTGCTGTTCGACGAGTTCCACGAGCGCTCACTAGATGCCGATTTCGGGCTGGCGCTGGCACTCGATGCCCAGGCCGGCCTGCGCGAGGATTTGCGCATCCTGGTGATGTCGGCGACGCTGGACGGGGCGCGGGTCGCCAGGCTGCTCGGCGATGCCCCGGTGATCGAGAGCGAAGGCCGGGCCTATCCGGTCGAGACCCGCTATCTCGGCCGCGACCCGCTGAAGCGGATCGAGGATCAGGTCACCGAAGCTGTATTGCAGGCGCTGAACGAGCAGGCCGGCTCGCTGCTCGTCTTCCTGCCGGGGCAAGGCGAGATCCGCCGTGTCGAGGAGCGGCTGCGCGAGAAGATCCGTGATCCCGCCACCGAGATCGCGCCGCTCTATGGCGCGCTCGACCAGGCTGAGCAGGACCGCGCCGTGCTGCCAGCGCCGAAGGGCAAGCGCAAGGTCGTGCTCGCCACCGCGATCGCCGAGACCTCGCTGACGATCGAGGGCGTGCGCGTCGTGATCGATTCCGGCCTCGCCCGGGTGCCGCTCTACGAGCCCGATATCGGCATTACCCGCCTCGTCACCCAGCGCGCCAGCCGGGCGGCCTGCGACCAGCGCAGAGGCCGGGCCGGCCGCACCGAGCCCGGCATCTGCTACCGGCTCTGGGAGGAGGCGGCGAACGGCGCTCTAGAAGCCTTCGCCCGGCCGGAAATCCTTTCGGCCGACCTCGCTCCGCTCCTGCTCGACTGCGCCGCCTGGGGCGTCTCCGATCCGACCACGCTCGCCTTCCTCGATCCGCCACCGGCACCGGCGCTGAAGGAGGCACGGACGCTGCTGGGCGATCTCGACGCGCTCGATCCGGACGGCCGCATCACCAAGGACGGCAAGGCGCTGCAGGAGCTGCCATTGCCGCCGCGACTGGCGCATATGATCGTCGGCGCAGCCCATCACCGCCAGGCCGAGCCGGCCGCCATGCTGGCGGCCCTGCTCGTCGAGCGTGGATTAGGCGGCGATGCGATCGACCTGTCCGAGCGGCTGGAGCGGTTCGGCCGCGAGCGCGGCGGCCGCGCCGGCGACATGCGCCGCCTCGCCGAAGGCTGGGCCAGGCAGGCGGCAAGCAAGGTGAAGGCTGGCGCGGAGCAGCCGCTCTCGCCCGGCTTCCTGCTCGGTCTCGCCTTCCCCGACCGCGTCGCCAAGGCGCGCCAGCCCGGCTCCGGCCAATATCTGCTCGCCAATGGCCGCGGCGCCGCGCTCGAACCCGGCCAGAGGCTGGCGCGCGAGCCCTACCTCGTCATCGGCGAGATGACGGGGTCGGCGCAACAGGCGCGCATCCTCAGCGCCGCCGCGATCAGCGAGGCCGAGATCGCCGCGCTCGCCGCCTCAGGCCTGATCCGGATCGGCCTGTCGGAGCGCAATGAAACCGTGTTCGACCGGCAGGCGCGGGCACTGCGGACCCGCGCAGCGCGGAAATACGGCGCGCTGGTGCTAGCCGAGCGGCCTTTGCCGGTCGAGGCTTCCCCGGAGAATGCCGAGGTGCTGGCGAAGGGCATCGCTACGCTCGGCATCGAGACGCTGCCCTGGAGCAAGGCGCAGGCGCAGTTGCGCGAGCGCGTCGCCTTCCTGCGCGCAGCGGAAGGCGAGGATGCGGGCTGGCCGGACCTGTCGGACGCCGGCCTCGCCGACGGCGCCACCGACTGGCTCGCACCGCATATCCTAGGGCGAAGCTCGCTGACAGCGATCACGCCGGGCGATCTCGATGCGGCATTCGCGACCTTGCTTCCCTGGGAGCTGAAGCGGCGGCTCGATGCGGAGGCGCCGACGCATTTTGCGGCGCCGACCGGTTCGCAGCTCGCCGTCGACTATGGCGCCGAGGCCGGGCCGACGATCTCGGTCCGCGTGCAGGAGCTCTACGGACTGGCGCAGCACCCTTCATTGGCTGGCGGACGGGTGCCGCTGGTGCTGGAGCTCCTGTCGCCGGCGCACCGGCCGATCCAGGTGACGCGCGACCTGCCCGGCTTCTGGCGGGGCTCCTGGGCCAGCGTGAAGGCCGAGATGAAGGGGCGCTATCCGCGCCATCCCTGGCCGGACGATCCTGCCGTGGCGCCGCCGACGACCCGCGCCAAGCCGCGGGGGACGTGAGGCGTCAGCCGCCGAACAGGCGCTCGAAGAAGTTCTTTTCCTGCGGTGCTGGCGGCGTCCAGGCGCGATCGCCGGACGCAGCCTGTTGGGTCCTTGGCGAGGGCGCGACGCCGGCGACCGGCTCGCCCGTATCGAAGATCGACTTCGGTGCCGACTGCCAGAGCCCGCCCGGCAATTGCACCGGCTGCTGGCCGGCATGGGCCGCCTTCATGTACTTGCCCCAGATCTCGGCCGGCAGGCCGGCGCCGGTGACGCGCTTCATCGTCGAGTTGTCGTCGTTGCCGACCCAGACGGCGGTGACGAGGCGTCCGGTGAAGCCGACGAACCAGGCGTCGCGATAATCCTGCGTCGTGCCCGACTTGCCGCCGACTTCCCAGCCGGGGAGGTTGACCTTGCTGCCGGTGCCGCCGGTCATCACCGCGTGGAACATCGAATTCATCATCGACAGCGTCTGCGGCTGGATCACCGGGCCGAAATTATTGGCCTTGCGGGCATAGACGACCTTGCCGCTCGTCGACCTGACCTCGCGGATCACATAGGGCAGCACCGACTGGCCGCCATTGGAAAAGGTGGCATAGGCGGCGGTCATCTCGAGCGGCGTCACCTCCGAGGTGCCGAGCGACAGCGACGGATTGGGCTGCAATGACGAGTTGATGCCGAGGCGCTGGGCCGTACGCACGACCTCACGCGGCGTCACCTCCTGGATCAGGCGCGCCACGACGGTGTTGAGCGAATGGGCAAAGGCGGTCTGCAACGTGACCGGCCCGCGGAAGGTGCGCGAGAAATTCTCCGGCTCCCAGCCCTTGATCGAGACCGGGGAATCGTCGCGGATCGTATCCGGCGTCAGGCCCTTCTCGATCGCCGTGAGATAGACGAAGGGCTTGAAGGACGAACCCGGCTGGCGATGCGCGGCCGTGGCGCGGTTGAACTGGCTCTTGGTGTAGTCGCGCCCGCCGATCAGGGCACGGATCGCGCCATCCGGTGCCAGCGAGACCACCGCGCCCTGCGAGGCGTTGAGCTTGGCGCCCTGCGCCGAGAGCGCTTCGACCAGGATCGTTTCGGCGCTGGTTTGCAGTCTGGTGTCGACCGTGGTCAGCACGGTGACGTCGCCCTCGACCGCGCCGATGAAGTCGTCGAGCACGTCCATGACATAGTCGGCGGCATAGTTGACCGAGCCGGCGCCAACGCGCTCGGGCACCTCGGCCGGCGCGCCGAGCGCGGTCTTGGCCGCTGATTGCGAGATCAGGCCCTGCTCGGCCATCGCCGAGATCACCAGCTGGGCGCGCTTCTCGGCGGCTTCCGGATTGCGATTGGGCGCGAGACGAGAAGGCGCCTGGACGAGGCCGGCCAGCATCGCCGCCTCGGCGATCGTGACAGAGCGCGCGGACTTGTTGAAATAGCGCTGCGCCGCCGCCTCGACGCCATAGGCGCCCGAGCCGAAATAGACGCGGTTGAGATAGAGTTCGAGAATCTGGTCCTTGGTGTAGGTCCGCTCCAGCCAGAGCGAGAGGATCGCTTCCTGGATCTTGCGGGCGGCGGTGCGCTCCTGGGTCAGGAACAGGTTCTTGGCGAGCTGCTGCGTCAGGGTCGAGCCGCCCTGCACGCCGCCGCGCTTGGTCAGGTTGTTGACAACGGCGCGGGTCAGGCCGATTGGGTCGATGCCGAAATGGTCGTAGAAGCGCCGATCCTCGATCGCGACGAAGGCCTTGGGCAGATAGGGCGGGACTTCGCCGATGGTGATGGTGCGCCCGCCGGTCTCGCCGCGATTGGCCAGCAGCGTGCCGTCCGCCGCTAGGATCGCGATGTTCGGCGGCCGCTTCGGCACGGTGAGCTGGTCGATCGGCGGCAATTGCGCGGCGTGGTAGGCGACGACACCGCCAACGGCGAGCACGGCCCAGAGCCCGAGCACGAAGCCCCAGTAGAAGATGCGGCCGAAGAAGGAGCCGCGCTTGCGACGCTGCTTGCGGCCCTTGCTGCGCTCATTCTGCTGGCGGCGCGGTTGCTGGCGCGGTGCCACCGGATTCTTTCCTCCACGATAGGGGCGGTCCTCGGCCGAAAGGCGCAGATCGCCGTCGTCGCGCTCGTAATCGTCGCGCGCACGCTCGAATGACGGCTCGCGCCGCTCACCGCCTCGTCTTGACCGGTCGTTCATCCCGCCCCGTTCAGGCCCCGCCACCGCGCCGCGATCCGCAGCCCGGTGATTTCCAGACAGGATTCAAACATGGCGCTTTTAAGGGGTGGTTAAGCCCGATTTCGACGAATTTTCTGCAATGGTGAACGAAGCCAGGGCTGTTGCGGATTTGCCGCTCGGTGATTTTGCTGCGCTGCAAACGAAAACGTGACTTGATCGACGTTGTTTGCACAGAGACAAGCGCGAAGCGATGAATGAGACTTCTTCGCCAGCAAACCCAATCACTTAGCAAATTTTTCCAATTCGAAACCGGACGGAAGGCAACCCGCCCATGCAGGCTCTCAACTCCCTGAATCGCTATGCACCCCACGCGCTCGCGCTGCTGCGCGTCGCAACCGCGTTGATCTTCATCGCCCATGGCACGCAGAAGCTGTTCGGCTTTCCGGCGCCGCCGGCCAGCGGCCTGCCGGCAGCGTTCACGCTGTTCTGGTTCGGCGCGATCCTCGAGGCTTTCGGCGGCCTGCTGATCCTGATCGGCCTGTGGACCCGGCCCGTCGCCTTCATCCTCGCGGGCGAGATGGCCTATGCCTACTGGATGTTCCATGCGCCGCGCAGCGTCTACCCGCTGCTGAACAATGGCGACGCCGCGATCCTCTACTGCTTCATCTTCTTCTATCTGGTCTTCGCCGGCGCCGGCGCCTGGGCGCTCGACAACCGCTCGAAGTGACCTGCGCATAGCCTGAAACGAAGAAGGCCCGCCCTCGCTGAGGGCGGGCCTTCCTGATTCTGCAACAGTCAGATCAGACCGCGGCCGAGATCCAGCGCGACAGGTCGCTCTTGGGGGCAGCGCCGACCTTCTGCGAGGCCAGCTTGCCGTCCTTGAACAGCATCAGCGTCGGGATCGAGCGGATGCCGAACTGGGCCGGGATCTGCTGGTTCTCGTCGACGTTCATCTTGACGATCTTGACCTTGCCATCGAGCTCGCCGGCGATCTCCTCGAGGGCCGGGCCGATCATCCGGCAGGGGCCGCACCACTCGGCCCAGAAGTCCACCACCACCGGCTCAGCTGACTTCAGCACGTCGGCTTCGAAGCTCGCATCGGTCACTTTGGTCGTCGCCATGGCTCATCGCCTTTCGATTCGCATGCGGCAACAACGCCGCTATTCGTCGCCGAAGCTATGAACGAGCAGCCGCAGGGTCAAGGCTGGCTCACCTTCCGGTGAAGCGGGGCTGATCTGCCATTGTCGCCAGGGCGGCATCGAGCAGCTCGGCTGAGGGCTCAAGCGGCTTGAGGCTCACCGTATAGATCGCCACCGCTCTGACGTGCCGCCCGGGATAGATCTCCGCGACCAGCCGGCGATAGACCGCGAGCTGCGCCAGGGTCGACGCCGGCAGCGCCGCGGCGTCCTGCGGCGGGCGGGCCGCGGTCTTGAAATCGGCGATCAGCACCTCGCCATCGCCGACCGCGAGCCGGTCGATCCGGCCCTGCACCGGCCGCTTGCTGCCATCGGCCAAGGTGATCTCGCCAGCGAGCGGCACCTCTGCCAAGCTACCCGGCCCGAAGAGCCCGCCGAACTCCGGCGCGGCGATCAGCGCGAGCGCATCGTCGACGATCTTGGTGCGACGCTCCTCAGCGATCGAGCCACCGCGCGCCTCCGCCAGCGCACGAGCCGTACCGAGGCGCCGCTCCGGCGGCACCTCGGGAAGGACCTGCAACAGGAGATGCGCGAGCCGGCCGGCCGCTGCCGCGTTGGCGAGGAAGGGTCCGTCATGCGGACGCTGCTGCGCATCGGCGGCGGAGAGCGCGCTCGACGGTCGCAAGGGTGGCGCCGGCTCGGCCTCTTCGGGTGCGGAGCGCATAAGCCAGTCCGGCAGCGCAGCCGCAGCCCGTGTGGCGGCTGCGTCCTCAGCTGCCCCTTCTCCTGGCTGCGAGACCATGAAACGGCGGATCTCGCCGTCGCCGTCGGGCGCCGGCACATCGCGCAACCAAGGCTCGGAGCCGGCGAGGCCGAGCTCGGCCATGGCGTACCAGGAGCCCTCGGGCGCCTCGCCCTTGGCCTGCACGCCGCAAAGGATCAGGCGCTCCTCCGCGCGTGTCAGGGCGACATAGAGCAGGCGATGATGCTCCTCGACCATCTGCGCGACGATCGCGTCCTTGGCGCGCCGCATCGCCGCGGGATCATCGGCCCGCTTGCTCGGCCAGACCGGCACCTGCTCGCCGCGAGGCGGCTCGACCGCCATCAGCTTCGGCAGACGCCGTTCGCCCGGCGCGATGCCGAGATCGGCGAGGATGACGACCGGCGCCTCCAGCCCCTTCGAACCGTGCACGGTCATGACCCGGACCTCGCCGGCGCTGGCCGAGAGATCGCGCTTCACCTGCGTCGCCACCGCGCCGATATGATGCAGGAAGCCGGCGAGCGAGGGGCCGTAGCGCCGCTCATGGTCGAGCGCGGCGGATAGGAAAGCGTCGAGGGCATCGCCCGCTTCGGGGCCGAGCCGGGCGAGCGCGAGATTGCGGCCCCCACCCGGGCCGAGCAGGCCGGCGAAGAAGCGGAACGGGCCGCAGCGCCCGGCCTCCTCGGCGAGTTCGGTCAGGCGCGCCTCGATCGCGGCGTAGCGCGGCTCAGCTTTCGCCGCCTGCCGGAAGGCGTCGCGCAGCGAGCCTTTCCGTTCCGGCGCGAGCCGCATCAGGTCGTCGTCATCGAGGCCGAAAAGCGGCGTCTTCAGCGTGATCGCCAGCGAGAGGTCGTCCTGCGGCAGCAGGATCGCACGCCCGAGCGCGACGAGGTCCTCGACGGCTGGATGGTCGGCGAGCGTCAGGCGGTCGCGGCCAGCGACCGGCACTTCGCGATCCTTCAGCGCCTTGACGATCGCCTCGAACAGCGCGCCGCGCTGGCGCAGCAGGATCATCACGTCGCCCGGCCTGAACGGCCGGCCGATATCGTCGCGGCCGGCCTCGCTCCAGCGCTTCAGCACATCGGCGATGCGGGTGGAGAGCTTGACCAGTCCGGAGCGGCGCTCGGGCGCATCGACCGGCGCCGTCCAGGCATCGGGCTTCTCGCCGGCATCATCGGCCGAAACCGGCCAGAGATCGACCGCCCCGACCGAGGCGCGCCTGACCGTGTCGTGCCGTTCCGGCCCGGCGCCGCCGTCGAAGACGAGACCGCGCCAGTGCTCCTTCGGCGCGAACACCGCATCGACGGCGCGCATGATGTCGGGGGCCGAGCGGAAGGAGGTGGTGAGGTTGATCGGCTCGAAGCGCTGCCCGGCTTCCTGGAGGCGCCGGCCGAGCAGCCGTCGCTCCTCGCTGAAATGAGCGGGCGCCGCGCCCTGAAAACCGTAGATCGACTGCTTCTCGTCACCGACGACGAAGACGGTGCGCGGGCGGACCAGTTCGCGCGCGCCCTCGCCCGCCGAGAATTCCTCGGCGAGCCGGCGCAGGATCGCCCATTGCGCCTCGCTGGTGTCCTGGGCTTCGTCGAGCAGGATGTGGTCGATGCCGGCGTCGAGCTTGTAGAGCGCCCAGGCCGGATCGACCCGGTCGAGCAGCGAGCGCGTCCTGGCGATCAGGTCGTCATAATCGAGCAGCGAGCGCTGCGCCTTCAGGCGGCGATAGGCGGAAAGGATATGCGTCACCAGCACGGCGAGCGCGGCGCTGCGCTCGCGCACGGCGATGGCGTTGAGCTGGTCGATCGCTTCGGTCAGGCAGGCGGCGAGCGCATCGAGCGCCGCGTCGAGATCGGCCGGCAGGGCGCTGTTGCCCTTGCCACGGACATGCTGGGCGACATTGCCTTCGGCCGTGAGCAGGCCGGCGCGGCAGGCCGCGACAGGATCGACGTCCGGTGCGTCCGAGAGGGCGAGGCGGATCGCCGCCGCCGCCTTGGCGCGCGTCGCGCTGCCGGCCTCGAAGGCAGCGACAAGCCGCTCGAGATCGGGCAGGCCAGCCAATTCGCGCTGGAAGCGCTCGCGCACCGTCTCAGCCGTCAGCTCCGGCGCGATGCCGAGGAAGGCGCTGAGCCCTGCGACGATCTCCTCCGGCCTGCGCGCCCGGCCTTCCGCATCGCTGAACACGGCGCGCTGGTGCAGCGCCTCGCGCATGATCTGGTCGAAGGTGTCCTGCGCCGCATGCTCGGCCATGAAGCGCAGCGCCTGCGCCTGCGGCCCGTCGGGATCAGCCTCGGCGGCGGCGAGCAGATCGCGCCGGGCGTCGCGCATCAATTCGTCCTGGGCGAGATCGTCGGCGACCTCGAAGCGCGGCGGAACGTTGGCCTCGAAGGGCGCGCTCTGCAGCACGCGGGTGCAGAAGGCGTGGATGGTCTCGATCTTGAGGCCGCCCGGCGTCTCCAGCGCCTGCGCGAACAGCCGCCGTGCCCGGCTGATGTCGCTCGCGGCCGGGAGCTGTCCCGTCAGCGCCGACAGGGCCGCCCATAGCACCGAATCCGAGGCGACGGCCCAGACCGAGAGCGCCCGGAACACCCGGTTCGACATGTTGGCGGCGGCGGCCTTGGTATAGGTGATGCAGAGCATCCGGCCGGGCGCTACGCCATCCAGCAGCAGACGCAGCACGCGGTTGACCAGCACGTGCGTCTTGCCCGAGCCGGCATTGGCCGAGACCCAGGCGCTGAGATCGGGCTCGGCCGCAAGCGCCTGGTTGCGCCGCGTCTGCTCGGGGATGGTCCAGCCGGCCGGCGTCATGCCTCGTCTCCGGCATCGCCGCCGAGATCGGGCGCCGCCGACCATTCCTTGACCCGGGCGAGTTGGTCATAAGGGCTGGCGTATTTGATGTAGGCCGGGGCGCGGCGCGACAGCCAGGGCTCGCGGCCGGCGCGCAAGACAGCGAGATGGTCGAGCAATTGCGCGAGATGGCGGGCGGTGACATCGGCCTGCGCCTCGTCCTTGAACGACAGCTTCTTGTCCTTCTCCCAGCTCTTGGGGTCGTGGTTGAGCCGCAGATAGAGCAGCGCTTCGACCGGGCTCGGCAGGATGTCCGGCGAAAAGCCGTGGCGCAAAGCGAGCTCGGCTTCCAGCGTCAATTGCGGGGCGAAGCCGAGGCGGACCTGCTCCTCGCTCGGCGGCGCGCCGGTCTTGAAATCGATGATGCGCAAGGCGCCCTCGCGGGTGACCTCGACGCGGTCGGCCCGGCCGGTCAGCAGAATCGAGGAACCGTCGACCAGCGGGAATTCGGCCTGCGTGTCGCGCTCGACCGCGACGCGGGCGAGTTCCGGCCGGCGCCTTTCCTCCCAGCCGATGAAATTCTGCGCGATCAGCAGGAAGCGTGGCCACCAGAAGGCGCGGACCTCCGGCGTCTCCTGATAGGCGCGGAAGAGTCGCTCGCCGATCTCGATCAGGCTGCCGAGCGCGCCGGCCGGCACCTGCTCGGGATAGGTCTCGGCGAAGCTGCCGACGATGTCGTGCAGCAGCGAGCCGCGATCGGTCGCGCCGGGATCCTCGACCAGCTCCGGCAGGGCGTCGAGCCTGAGGATCTTGCGGGCATAGACCGCATAGGGATCGCGATAGAGCGTCTCGACCTCGGTGACGCTGAATCGCTTCGGCTGCAGATGCGCCGCCGGATAGGGCTTTGGCCGCGGTACCGGCAGGAGATCGGCTGGCTTGCCGAGCAGCGCAGCCCAGGCGGCCAGTTCGCGCCCGCGCGCCTCGGCCGCCTGCCAGGCTTCGGGCGGCGCGACCGCCTTGAGCCGCTGCCAGAAGCGCGAGGGGATCGTCTCGGCCTCGCCGGCCTTGCGGGCGCGGGTCAGCGTCACCTTGCCGGCGAGCGCCGCGGCGACGAAGTCATGCGCGGTCTGGCCGATACGCCGCTCCGGCGGCGAGAGGCCCAGTTCCGCCCGCATCGGCCGGTTGATGAAGGAATCGGTCTCGGTCGCCGGCGGCCAGACACTCTCGATCAGGCCACCGAGCACGACATGCTCGGCTTCGAGCAGGCGGGCTTCGAGCAGGCCCCAGATCTTGACGCGGGGATGGCCGGGGTCGCGGCGCTGCACGACGCGCTCGCCGATCAGGCCTTCAAGGACCGCGATCCAGTCGCGGGCGCGGCCCTCGCCAGGCGCTTCCGGCAGCGCTGCGTCGAGATCGTCGAACAGACCAGCGAGCGCCTCGCCATCCGGGCCGCGCCAGGCGAGGACCGCGCCGGCCTCGTCGCCGCTCAGCTTTTCGACCGTCCGCCGGGCCTGTGCCGCGATCTCGCGCAGTTCGGGGGCAGGACCGGCCAAGGCAGCCGCGAACGGGGCGAGCGCGTCTTCCAGCGCCGCCAGCACCTCTTCGGCCGCGCCGACATCCTCGTCTGTCAGCTTGCGGCGCGGGCGCGGGGCATAAGTTGCCGTGCGCAGCTCCGGCAGCGCCTCGAAGGCCCGGCGCAGGCCGGGGAAACCGGGGCCAACGGGCTCGCCACGCCAGCAGCCGATCTCCAGCGCCGCCGCACCTTGCCGCAGGCGTGCTTCCGTCAGCCCGAGCCGGCAGAGCGGATGGGCCAGCAGTGCAACGAGGCTCGCCGGAGAGAGCTCGCCCTCGACCGCATCGAGCGCCAACCGCAGCAGGGAGCCGACCGGCCAGCGGCCGAGTGGCAGGCCGGCGGAATCATCGGCCTGGATGCCCCAGCGCCTGAGCTCGACCGCGACGCGCTCGGCGAGGCCGCGATCGGGCGTGATCAGCGCGGCACGGGCACCCTTCTCCTCCAGCGCCTCGCGCAAGGCCAAGGCCGCGACCAGCGCCTCCTCGCGCTCATCGGCGGCTTCGACGATGCGCAGGCCGTCGAGCGCTTCGGCTGCAAGGGGCGCCGCGCCAGCCCAGTCATCGGTCACCGAGGCTGGCAGCAGAGCCCGGCGCAGCAGGTCACGGCGCGCTTCCAGCGCTGGCGACGGCTCGGCGAGGGTGATCACCTCATCCCGGCTCGCGCCGATTTCGTCGAGCAGGCGATGCAAAGCCGCCTGCGGATGCGAAGGCGCCGGCTCCTGGACGATGGCGCGCCAGCCCTGCTCGGACAGAGCCTCGTCGAGATCGGGCAGGACGACGGCGCCATTCGGGGCGCGGGCGAGCGCGGCGAGCAGGCGCGCCGTCGCCGGCACCGTGCCGGTCGAGCCCGCCGCGATCACCGGCCCGTGGAAATCGCCGGCGAGCAGGCGCTCGCGCTCAGCCGCCAGCATGCGGTTGCGGAACTCGGCCGGGTCGCATTCGGCCCGCTGTTCGAGGATCGCCGGCCAGGCTTCGGCGATGATGTCGAGGAAGCGGGCGTTGAACTGCCAGATCTCGTCGAAGCGGGCGGCATCGAGCCCTTTCAGTCGCGCCGGCGAGACGCCTTCGGTCTGCAACTGGTCGAGCAGATGGGCGAGGTCGCCAGCCAGCCCCCAGGCCTCGGCCAGGGTCGCCGGCATCAGCGAGGGCTCGGCCGGATCGAGCTTGAGGTGCTGGCGGTTGGCGGTGCGGCCCCAGGCCGAGATCAGCGTGGTCAGGATGAAGCGACGGCGTAAGGGATCGATCGGTGCGACCCGCCCGAGCGCCAACGCATCACCCGCGCCTGCGATCAGCGCCGTCTCGGCTTCGTCGACATCCCCGAGTGGGACGATGCGCGGCAGCAGCAATGGCCGGCCGCCGAGCTTTTCCGACAGGATAGTGCCAAAGGCCCGCGCCGCACGTTGCGTCGGCAGATAGAGCGTAGTGCGCGAGAGGGCGGCGGGATCACCAGGGTCGAAAGCCCGGCCGAAGCGGCCGGCGATCAGTGCCTGCGCCAGCACCGAAAGGAAGGGCGCGCCGGCCGGGATGCTGAACAGGTTGAGCCCGGCCATCGCCGCTCACCCGCTCTGATGGGCGGCGTAGGCCTGCTCCGCCAGCGGGATCGCCTCGGGCGTGCCGACATGCAGCCAGCGCCCGTCGAGCAATTGGCCGAACAGCGTTCCCTTGGCGATGCAGCGGTCGAACAGCAGGTTGAGCGAGAACGGTCCCTCCGGCGTATCGGCGAAGAGTTCCGGCTTGATGATGGCGACGCCGGCATAGACGTAAGGCGCGCTCGCAGCCTGCCCGCGCCGCGCCAGCCGGCCGGCTTCGTCGCGGAAGAAATCACCGGCGCCGTCGAAGCCGACGCTGCTCTCGCGTTCGGCGAGCAGGAGCAGCATCTCCATGCGCGCCGCATCCCAGGCAGCGGCCATGGCGGAAATGTTCGACGCTCCCCGCTCGCTCCAGAGCGAATCGGAATTGATATGGAAGAAGGGCTCGGCGCCGAGCAGCGGCAGCGCCTTCTTCACGCCGCCGCCGGTTTCGAGCAGGACGTCGCGCTCATCGGAGATGGTGATCTGCGGGCTGGTGCGGCCGGCGACGCGCGCCTCGATCTGCTCGGCGAGATAGTGGACATTGACCACGGCCTCCGCGACCCCGGCCTCGGCGAGGCGATCGAGCGCATGGTCGAGCATGGTCTTGCCGGCGATCGCCACCAGCGGCTTCGGCATCGTGTCGGTGATCGGGCGCATGCGCTTGCCGAGCCCGGCGGCGAGCACCATGGCCCGGCGGATCGGTGGCGAACCGGTCTGCATCACTGCGCGAATCTCCTGCCGGCCATATCGGCCTATCAGCCATGGCCGGCGCGATTGCTCAAGTGCGACGGGCAGATCAGAGGAAGCTGGCGATCTCGTCCAGCGGCTTCTTGCCGATCGCCGGGACGACGCAGTTCTCGGCGGGGTAGCCGACGACGAGCAGGATCAGCGCCTTCTCATTGTCGGGCCGGCCGCAGAGTTCGTTGAGGAAGTTCATCGGCGCCGGCGTATGCGTCAGCGTCGCCAGGCCCGCCTGATGCAGCGAGGCGATCAGGAAGCCGGCGGCAATGCCGACCGATTCCGGCACGTAATAATGCTTCACCTTGCGCCCTTCGGCGTCATAACCCCAGCGCTGGGCGAAGATCGCGATCAGCCAGGGCGCGGTGTCGAGGAAGGGCTTGTTCTCATCGGTGCCGAGATGGGCGAGCGCACCCAGCCATTCCTCGCCGGCTCGGCCGGCATAGAATTCACGCTCTTCCTCCTCTGCGCCTTCGCGAATCTTCTTTTTCAACTCCGGATCGGAGATGCAGACGAAGGTCCAGGGCTGCTGGTTGGCGCCGGAGGGGGCGGTGCCGGCTGTCGCGACGGCCGCCTCGATGATCTCGCGCGGCACCGGCCTGTCGGAATAGTCGCGCACCGTGCGGCGCGTCCTCATCGTCTCCAGAAACTTGAGCGCCTGCACCTTCATCTCCCCGTCGGGCAGGCCCTGGAAGGCGAGCGGCATGGTGACATAGGCGTTCATCGATTTCCTCCTGACAGCTTCTTGCGGGCACTGCTGCTTGCACAATAGACCATCCCGGCACGCAGCCCTATGGTCCCGGCCATGACGAACGACAGCTCCCAGCTCAAGCCCGGCGACCACCTCTTCCTGGTCGATGGCTCGAACTTCATCTTCCGCGCCTATTTCCAGTCGATCAACCAGGACCGGAAATACAATGCCCGCTCGGACGGGCTGCCCTCGGGCGCGGTCCGCTTGTTCGCGACGAAACTGTTCCAGTTCGTGCGCGAGGGCGTCCTCGGGGTGAAGCCGACCCATCTCGCCATCGTCTTCGACAAGAGCGAGAACTCCTTCCGCAAGGAAATCTACCCGGCCTACAAGGGCAACCGCTCCGATCCGCCGCCGGATTTGATCCCGCAATTCCCGCTGATGCGCGATGCCGTGCGCGCCTTCGGGCTGATCCCGGTCGAGCAGGACGTCTACGAGGCCGACGACCTGATCGCGACCTACGCCAAGCAGGCGCGCGAGGCCGGCGCCGACGTGCTGATCGTCTCGGCCGACAAGGATCTGATGCAGCTGGTGCGGCCGGGCGTCGCCATGTACGACCCGGCTTCGGGCGACGCCAAGAAGGGCGCGGGCTTCCGGCCGGAACGGCGCATCGGCGAGCCCGAGGTGGTCGAGTATTTCGGCGTCACGCCCGACAAGGTCACCGACGTCCAGGCGCTCGCAGGCGATGCGACCGACAATGTCCCGGGCGCGCCCGGCATCGGCATCAAGACAGCAGCGCAGCTGATCGGCGAATATGGCGACCTGGAAACCCTGCTGGCCCGCGCCGGCGAGATCAAGCAGCCCAAGCGTCGGGAAACGCTGACCAATCCCGAGGTGGTCGAGAAAGTCCGCATTTCGCACAAGCTGGTCACGCTGGTCGAGGATGTGAAGGTCGAGACGCCGCTTGGCGAGCTCACCTTGAACCAGCCCGATCCCGGCAAGCTGATCGCCTTCCTCAAGGCGATGGAGTTCACCACCATCACCAAGCGCGCCGCCGAGGCCTATGAGGCCGATGTCGGCGCGATCGATGCCGATCCCGACCTCGCCCCGGGCGGCGCCCGCGCCGCCGCGCTCAAGGCGCTCTATGCCGAGACAGATCTACCGGCCGTAGGAGCGGCCGTTGCGGTCGCGACCGATGGCGAGACGACCGTGGTCGCCGCCGCTGTGGTCGAGGGCAAGCCCGCCCCCGCCGCCGATGGCTGGCTGCGGCCGGCCGATCTTGCCGCCGCCCGCAAGGATGCGGCGATCACGGTCAAGATCGACCATTCCGCCTACGAATGCGTACGCACCATCGCCGACCTCTCACGCTGGATCGGCTGGGCCTATGAGGCCGGCTTCGTCGCGCTCGACACCGAGACGAATTCGCTCGACGTGATGCAGGCCGATCTGATCGGCATCTCGCTCGCGGTCGCGCCGGGCAAGGCCTGCTATATCCCGCTGCAGCACCGCGCCGGCGACGGGCTGTTCGATTCCGGCCTGCTCGAAGGCCAGATTCCGCTCGACCAGGCGCTGGCGGAATTGAAGCCGCTGCTCGCCGATCCCGGCGTGCTCAAGATCGGCCAGAACCTCAAATACGACATCGCCGTGTTCAACCGGCACGGCGTCGAGGTCGGCCCGATCGACGACACCATGCTGATCTCCTATGCGCTCGATGCCGGCAATGGCGGGCAGGGCATGGACCGGCTCTCGGAGGTGCATCTCGGCCACAAGCCGATCGCCTATTCGGAGGTCGCCGGCACCGGCAAGAGCCAGGTCACCTTCGACAAGGTGCCGCTCGACAAGGCGACCGCCTATGCCGCCGAGGATGCCGATGTCACGCTCCGGCTCTGGCTGGCGCTGAAGCCGCGGCTGGTGCCGGAGCGCAAGACCACGGTCTACGAGACGATGGAGCGCCCGCTGGTGCCGGTGCTGGTCCGGATGGAGCGCCGCGGCATCGCGATCGACCGGCAGATCCTGTCGCGCCTCTCCGGCGAATTCGCCCAATCGCTGGCGCGGCTCGAGGACGAGATCCACACGCTTGCCGGCGAGAAGTTCACCATCGGCAGCCCCAAGCAGCTCGGCGACATCCTGTTCGGCAAGATGGGCCTGCCCGGCGCCAAGAAGACCGCGACCGGGCAATGGGCGACCGGCGCCGGCGTGCTCGAGGACCTTGCCGAGCAGGGCAACGAACTGCCGGCCCGCATCCTCGACTGGCGCCAGCTCGCCAAACTGAAATCGACCTATACCGACTCGCTGCCCACCTATGTGAATCCGCAGACCCACCGGGTCCACACCTCCTACGCCCTGGCCGCGACCACCACCGGCCGACTCTCCTCCTCCGAGCCGAACCTGCAGAACATCCCGATCCGCACCGAGGCAGGTCGCAAGATCCGCACCGCCTTCGTCGCCGAAAAGGGCAACAAGCTGGTCTCGGCCGACTACAGCCAGATCGAGCTGCGCATCCTCGCCCATATCGCCGATATCCCGCAGCTCAGGCAGGCCTTCGCCGATGGCGTCGACATCCATGCGATGACGGCCTCGGAGATGTTCGGCGTGCCCGTCGAGGGCATGCCGAGCGAGGTGCGCCGGCGCGCCAAGGCGATCAATTTCGGCATCATCTACGGCATCTCGGCCTTCGGCCTCGCCAACCAGCTCGGCATCTCCCGCGAGGAGGCCAGCGCCTATATCCGCAAATATTTCGAGCGCTTCCCGGGGATCCGCGACTATATGGACCAGGCCCGCACCACGGTGCGCGCCAAGGGCGCGGTCGAGACCATCTTCGGCCGCGTCTGCCATTTCCCGGCGGTCGCCTCGAAGAATCCGTCCGAGCGGGCCTTCGTCGAGCGCCAGGCGATCAACGCGCCGATCCAGGGCTCGGCCTCCGACATCATCCGCCGCGCCATGATCCGGATGGAGGACGCGCTTGCCGCCGCCAGGCTCGATGCGCGCATGCTGCTCCAGGTGCATGACGAGCTGGTCTTCGAGGTCCCGGAGGGGCAGGTCGAGGCGGCGCTGCCGGTGATCCGCAAGGTCATGGTCGAAGCGCCGCAGCCGGCCGTCGCGCTCAAGGTGCCGCTCGTCGTCGATGCGCGCGCCGCCGACAATTGGGACGAGGCGCACTAACCTTACGGCCGGGAACCGTCCCATTGCTGACGCGTTGAGCTTTGCGCCGTGCGTTCCGCATGGCATCGTTCATTGCAGGCACCAGGAGGCATTTGATGGCCGCAACCAGTTCCACCGCAAAGCGACAGGCTGCGGCCTCGGTCAAGCGTGCCAA
This sequence comes from Allobosea sp. NPDC003192, assembly GCF_050275675.1. NCBI lineage: Bacteria > Pseudomonadati > Pseudomonadota > Alphaproteobacteria > Hyphomicrobiales > Alloboseaceae > Allobosea > Allobosea sp. NPDC003192. The sequence continues at coordinate 19,420 of NZ_JBNNPK010000003.1, read as the reverse complement.
GGACGAGGTGGCCGATGCTGCCGCCGATACGGCCGAGCGCGCCCGCCGCGCCGGCCGTCGCGTCAAGGACGAGGCGGACGAGATCGAGGCCAGCCTGACGCGCGGCGCCGAAGACCTCGCCGCGACGGTCAGCGAGAAGCTCAGATCGGTCGGCGTCGACACCGACCGCATGGCTGCGGTCGCGCGCGAGCAGGCCAGCGATCTGGAAGAGCTGATCATTCGTGAGATCCGCGAGCGGCCGCTGCGGGCGCTTGGCCTCGCGGCTGCGGTCGGGCTGTTCGTCGGCTTCCTCTCGGCGCGCTGACCATGCTGGGGGGGCTGACCGGTCTGGTCACGCGCGAGGTCGGCGGCGTCGTGCGCCGCAACGTCACCGTCATCGTGCTTTATCTTCTGGCGGGCGTACTTGCGGCCGGCGCGGTCGGATACGGCCTCGACGCTCTGCATACGGTGCTGACGCTGCATTACGGGGCGATCACCGCCAGCCTGTCGATCGCCGGCGGGCTGCTCGTCGCAGCGCTGCTCATGCTCGGCATCGCGCTCTATGTGAAGAACCGGCCACGCCCGGACCGTCGCCTCGCCGCGGCCGTCGCGGCCGCGCCGATCGCAGCCTCGCTCGTCGGCAGCCGCAAGCTCGGCTGGCGCGCCGGACTGGTGGGGGGCGTGGTGCTGCTCGGCCTCATCCTGGGCCGGCAGTTCTCGCAAGGAGACGATGCTGAAGAATAAGGCGAATCGACCCTGAATCCACTGCCCTTTCCGCAGGCGGTTCGCGTCGATATGTCTTTTTACCTTGGGCGATCGGATTTCAGCGTCTATTCAAGACGGCGATGAATGCCCAGCTGAAGCTCCGTCCACGCTGGCTGTTGCCGGGACTGCCCTTGCTCGGTACGCGCCTTTATACCGCCTCCTCGGCGGCGATCGCGATCGTCGTGGTCGCTGCCGCCGTCCTCATCGCCGGCTGGATAAACATCCAGGCGGACGAGGCTTCGAAGCTGGTTGCGCGCTCGATCGACATACGTGAGCGCAGCGAACGCTTCCTCGGCAATCTGCTCGATGCCGAGACGGGGCAGCGCGGCTTCCTGCTCACTGGCGAGGAAGCCTATCTCGAGCCTTATAACGACAGGCAGGCGGATCTGCTGCCGAGCCTCGATCAGATCGAACGGCTCGTCGCATACAGCCCGACCCAGCTGGAGCGCGTGCAGAGCGCCCGTGCCATAACGGTTCGCAAACTCGGCGAAATGGCCGAGACGGTCGCGCTGATGCGGCGTGGCCAGCGCAACGAGGCGATCGCGCTGGTCACTCAGGGCACCGGCAACCGGCTCACCCAAGGCGTGCGCGAGGTCATCAGCGCGATCCAGCTGGAGGAGAATCTTCGGCTCACCGCCAGCAGCCGCCGCGAGGCGCGTCGCCGCGTCCTCGCCAGCGTCGGCATCCTGGTCGCGCTCGCCGGCCTGTGCTTCGCAGCCTGGCTGCAGTTGCGGGGCCGGCATCGCCGGACCGTCTCCTTGTCCAGCTCCAATGCCGAGCTGGAACGGAAGGTATCCGAGCGCACGCTCCAGCTCGAGAATGAGAGGCTGCGCATCGAGGCGCTGCTGCGCGACGTCAACCATCGCGTCGGGAACAATCTGGCGATGGTCTCGGCGCTGCTCAACGTCCAGAGCCGGCAGACGCGCGAGCCTGCGGTCAAGCAGGCGCTCGCCCAGGCGCAATCGCGCATCCAGGCGATCGCCGCCGGGCAGCGCCGCCTGAGGCTCGACATCGAGGCCGACGAGATCGAGGCCCGGCCCTATCTGGAAGACCTGCTGGCCGAGATCGGCAAGGCGGCGGAAGGCCGCCCGATCGAGATCGGGCTGGCAATGGATGCGATCCGCCTGCCGGGGCGCGACGCCGTCTCCTTCGTCGTCGTCATCAACGAGCTGGTGACCAACGCGATCAAGCACGCCTTTCCCGACGGTGCCGACGGCAAGATCACGATCCGTCTCGCCCGCACGCCCGAGGAGAACCTCGTCCTCTGCGTCGAGGATGACGGCGTCGGCATGCCGGAGGATCAGCAGACGGCAGGGCTGGGCAAGTCCGTGATCAATGCCCTGCTGCGCAGCATGCGGGCCACCATGGAGATCACGCCGCTCTCCCAGGACGGCGCACGGCCCGGCACCCGGGTCGCGGTCACGTTCCCGAAGCGGGAGCAGCCCGCGGAGGACGAGGCGGAATAGGCCTCAGCCCTTGTTCACGGCCTTGGAGACGAAGCGGACGAGTTCGTCCGCCGAGAAGGGCTTGCGGACGAAGCGCACGTCGCGCAGCTCGGGCGGCACTTCGCTCGGGGCCGATCCCGAGACGAACACAAGCGGCGTGCCCTTGGCGCGCAGGCTAGCGGCGATGCCGAAGGTCTTGCCGCCGACCACGTCGATGTCGAGCAGCGCGCAATCTAGGGGCTGATCGGCGGCGCGCCGCGCCTGCGACAGCGATTCGACCACAATGAGTTCGGCGTCGTCGCCGAGCTCATCGCTCACGGCGCTTTCGATATCCATCGCGATAAAGGGGTCGTCCTCGACGATGAGGACCCGAATACCGGCCATGAGACCCAGATCACCTTCCAACTTCACGACTAAACCCCAAGTCAGTTACCTGCTTGTGAGCCTGTTCAACGCCCGCTTGGTTGGCCTTGTTCCGTTCTGAGCAGGATTGTCCGCCTCAAACCCCTCAAATTCAATTCAAATTGCTTGGATATGGTTAGGAAAGCGTAAGCACCCTTCCGTCAACGCCTGCGCGGCGAGCGAACGAGGTTGAGCTCGAAAGCGGTCACGCCGAGGGCGACATTGGCGCCGCGCTGTATGGGAAGCGCTCGCGGCACCAGCCGGACATCCCCGTCATGGCTGCCGCTCAGTGCGACCTCGCCAGCTTTGCGGGCATAGGCTCCGTTGAGCACGCCGAGGGGCGCACGCGCATAGGGACCGTAAACCCGCCAGGCGAGCAGGCTGCGCCCGACCGTCTTGGCATCGAGCGCGAAGCCGCGAATCACCCCGGAATAAGTCTGCAGGGGCCCGCGCCGTGGCCGGAAGCGGCACTCCAGCGGCTTTTGCGTGGCGACGACCTGAGCGAGGCCGGCGCCGATCGTGCAGGTCAGGCGTCCGGCCGGCGCGCCGCTCTGCGCCCAAGCCGGGGCGGCAGCGAGAAGGCTGGATCCAGCCGCCAGGACGATCGTTGCGAGCAGACGTCTCATTCAGCCTCTCCTACGCCTTGCTGCGTATGCCTATGCATCACCGGTAGATCATCCCAATGCGCTTCGAAACCGCACCAAACCGCCGCAATCACTCCATAGTTCCCAAATAATCCGGAACCTCAATCCGGTGCTTGCGTTGACGGGAACAGACCAGTGGACGCGCGAATGCCCAAGCAAGGACGAATCGACCCGGTGTGGATGTTTCCTGCCCCCAAGCTGGCACGCGATCTTCCGCCATTCTGGGAACTCGAACAACTTCTGCGCGAGGGTTTTGACCATGATTCGGCGCTGGCCGAGCTCGCACGCCGGCGCGAGAGCTGGTCAAACGGACGGCGTCCCCCGCCGGTCGTCGCGCAGTCGGACACACCGGACGACCTCTTCACGATCGTGTCATAGGACTCTGTCGAAATCATTAGGCCGAGATCATTGGCAGAAGCGGCTCGAGACCGCGCGCCGCTGCTGGATGTCGACATGCAGATGGTTGGCGTGGGCAGCATCCGAGCCTGGACCCAGCACGGTCATGAAGGCGCCGCAGGCCGACTGACGCACGCCGTCGAGAAAGCGGGTCTGTTCGAGGCCGCTCGGACGTTCCACCGATACAGACAGCCCACCCTGCTTCTCCTCGCCGAGCTGGAAGGCGAAGATGTCGAGCGCTTTTCCCGTGGCGTGCTCGCTGAGCGGCCCTCCCGTCTGGCGATTGCGCCGGCGGCACTCATGCCCGCCACCGACCCGTAACGCCGTCAACTCGCGCCCGAACGCTCCGCGCGCCAGCGGCTGCAGGCTGGTGTCGAGCCAGAGCGAGACCGCGCGCGCCAGCTCGCAACTCACCGTCGGCGGCGGCAGCAGCTTGACCGATCCCGGGCCGTCGGCTGTCCGGACCGTCAGCGCCTCGATCACGACGGGATCGACCACCCGACATTCCTCCGGCTCCGGCTTCGCAGCCGACGCGAGCGGGCGAATCCGGTGTCCGGCCACGCCTGTGAGGCTCCGCATGCAGGCGCTGGCTTCCATCGTTGCCGCAGGCTTGTCCTCGACCGACGCAGTCGGTGATGGCGGAGCGGGAGCCGGCAGCGAGGCCGGCCGTGGCGGAGGCAGGATCGTGGTCGCCCGCTGGGCTTCTCGGCCCAAGGCCGAACCCATGCCAGCGAGAGCCACGACGATCAGGGCCGCGCAGCCGCCGTGCCGAAAGCGCGAGCACTCTCGCATGCCTTCACCCCACGGCCGTGAACAGGACCGTCAGTGACGCCGCGACGATCAGCGCCGCCAGCAAAGCCATGGACATGACCGATCTCCTTCGCATTGCCCGGGCCGGGGCAACGCGAGGGATGGCCGATTTGTTCCCGGTCACCGCGACCGGTGCGTCAGGCCGCCTTGCGGCCGGCGCGCCGGTCGAAGAACAGCGCTTGGCTGATCGCAGCCTTCACGGCCTCCGGCTGGAACGGCTTGGTGATCAGGAAGGCCGGCTCCGGCCGATCGCCGGTAAGTAGCCGCTCGGGATAGGCAGTGATGAAGATCACCGGCACCTCGATCGCGCTGAGGATCTCGTTGACCGCCTCGAGCCCGGAGCTGCCATCGGCGAGCTGGATGTCGGCCAGCACCAGTCCCGGCCGCTTCTTGGCGGCCAGCGCGATGGCCTCGCGATGCGTCCTGGCGACGCCGGTGACCTTGTGGCCGAGTTCCTCGACCATGGTCTCGATGTCGAGGGCGATGATCGGCTCATCCTCGATGATCAGCACGTCGGTGGCAACCTGCTCGGCGATCTCCTGGCCGGCTGTCTGCACGAGGGCGGCTGCATCGCTGCTGGAGATGTTCATGATCTGAGCGACCTCCTCGATCGAGAAACCTTCGACCGTCCGCAGCAGGAAGGCCTGGCGCGAGCGCGGCGTCAGCGCATCGAGATTGCGCTCTGCGGCGGACCGCTCGGCCTCCGGCGCCGGTGCCTGGGTGTTGAGCCCCACGGACGACCACATCTGCAGGAACAGCCGGTAGAGGCCGACCCGCGGGCCGAGCTCGCGCGGGAAAGTGCCGGGGTCGGCAATCAGCGCCTCCAGCGTGGCAACGACATAGGCATCGCCGCTTGCCTGGGTGCCGCTGAGCGCGCGGGCGAACCGGCGCAGATACGGCAGATGCGGCGCGATTTCGGTGGCGATCGACATGTTGCTATCCCCCACGAGTCAGGCCCGATCAGCTTTCGGTACAAGCAGATCAGGTCGGCTCTATCCAGAATTGAAAGACGGATCGACGGAATCCGCCTCCGACCAAAGTTGTCGGAGAAGAGCACTCAAGTCACTGTTATGACAAGAAAATTATTTTTCGTTCGGGATGGAACCTTTTGCTTTCCGCTCCGTTATTGGGCCGAATGAAGGTGCGTTTCGGGGCAGTCGCGCGCAAGCGTGTCAACGAGCGTGCGATGCGTGGACAGGTGTGACCGACGGAATGTCGGCACGCCGATGGAGCGAGGGATCATGAACCTGATGAATGCCGATCCGCCCGAAGCGGCCAGAGCCGAACCGGATGACGAGATGGTGCTCGACCCGCGGGTGCAGGAATCGATCGGCCGATCCCTCAAGGCGCATTACGACGATCTCGTCAACGCGCCGGTGCCGGACCGCTTCCTGGTGCTGCTGGCCCAGCTCGAAGACACAGAGCGGCGCCTGAAGGCGCAAGGCGGTGCCGATGAGCGCGGCTGACTTCAAGGACGGGCTGATCGCGGAAATCCCGAATCTGCGCGCCTTCGCGGCGTCGCTCTCGGGCTCGATGCAGCTCGCCGACGATCTGGTGCAGGATACGCTGCTCAAGGCCTGGGGCAACGCCGAGAAATTCCAGCCCGGCACCAGCCTGCGGGCCTGGCTCTTCACCATCCTGCGCAACACCTATTATTCGCTCTACCGCAAGCGCGGGCGCGAGGTGCAGGACAGCGAAGGCACCTATGCCGACCGGCTCGCCACCCATGGCAACCAGGAGAGCCATCTCGACCTCGCCGATTTCCGCAAGGCGCTGGCCAAGCTCCCCGAGGAGCAGCGCGAGGTGCTGATCATGGTCGGCGCCACCGGGCTTTCCTATGAGGAGACCGCCGAGATCTGCGGCGTCGCGATCGGCACGATCAAGAGCCGCGTCAACCGGGCACGCGCCAAGCTGGCGGAGCTCCTGTCCATCGGCGGCGTCGACGATCTCGGCCCCGATCACCGGATCACCGCAGCCGTCCAGCGCGCCGGACCTGAAACCGTCGGTAGCTGATGGCCCTCTCGCTGTTCAGGACGGTCCGCGGCCGCCTGCTGGCACTGATGGTCGCGATCGTCCTGCCGATCGCCTGCCTGACAGCGGCGGCGGCGGTCGCGACCTATCGGACCGTCTTCGAAGCGATCCAGACCTCCCAGACGCGCGCAGCCGACGACTTCGCCGTGCGCGCCCGCGTCTGGTACCGTGGTGCGCTGCGCTCCCTCGTAACCAGCGCCGCCGCGATCCGGGCGGTATCGCCCGCCTCGGATAGCTGCGATCGCATCGCCGAGAAGGCGATCGCCGCGGTCTCCGGTTATGAGGCGCTGCTGCTGCGGGTCTCCGGCCGGCCGGACTGTGTCGGCGGGCTCGACGGCAGCATCCCCCGCAGCGAACTCGCGGCGGTAGCCGGCCAGCTCGCCAAACTCCCAGCCGTCAAGCTCTGGGGCGGCACCGAGTTCACCAAGGCCCGCTACGATCAGGTGACGATCACTGGCCGCTCCTATCTCGCGGTCTACAGCGAGTTCGACGAAGGCGATGCACTCCTGCTCTCCAAGCCGGACCCGCTTGATGACGTCTTCGACCTCGGCACCGACGACAAGGGCATGATGGCGGCGCTGCTTCGACGGGGTGGCGAGGTCGTGGTCGCGCGCGGCGGCGCCCAGGCCGATGCTTCATGGCTGCCGCAGGCCGAGACCGTGCCCGAGCAGACCACGCACTGGACCGCTCCCAGCCGGGCCGGGCCGGATCGGACCTATGCCGCCCGCATAGTTGCGGAGCCGGACCTCTACGTCCTGGTGAGCTTCGACGGTTCGGCGGAACGGGCGGCGACGACACAGTTCTACACGCTGCTGCTGGCGCCATTGCTGACGCTGACGCTGCTCGGCCTGGTCTATATGAAGGCGATCGACCAGCACTGCGTACGCTGGCTGCGCGGCATCGAGGCGACCGCGCGGGCGCGCTCCAGTTCGTCCGGCGCCCGAGTCCCGCTTTCGGACGAGATGCCGCGCGACATTCGTAGCGTCGCCGAGGCCTTCAATGCGATGGTCGACGAGCAGGAGGTGCGCCAGAGCAAGCTCCGGCTGGCGCTCGACGACAACCGCTTCCTGGTCCGCGAGCTGCATCACCGGGTCAAGAACAGCCTGCAGGTGGTGCAGAGCTATATCGGCCTCGCCAAGCGTGACCATAACGGCGAGGCGCGCATGGCCCTGTCGGATGCCGAATGCCGCGTCCATGTGCTGTCGGCCGCCTATCGCTTCACTCTTGCCGATGGCGAGATGCAGCCGGTGCGCATCGACCTCTTCCTCGACGATGTCGTCGCGATGGTCTCCAGCCTGATCGTCGCCCGCGGCCAGCGGCTGGAGAGCCGCATCGAAACGCGGGCTGCCCTGCCGATCGACCGGATCATCCCGCTCGGCTTCCTGATCGTCGATGTCGCCAGCCGAGCGCTACGCGCGGCTCCCGGCCTCGGCCTGGAGCTCGCCGTGACGAATGCGGGCGAGGGCATCATCGACATCGCCATCACCACAGACCGCGATACCGCCCAGATCGCGCCGCCGCGCCTGTTCGCAGGCTTGCTGATGCAGATCGAAGCCGTCGAGATCAGCCCGCCGCAGGGCCGAAGCCTCGGCGTCTGGCGCCTCGGGCACGGCGCTCCCCGCAGGCCCGACGCGGTTCAGCCAAGCCCTGCGGCTGGCGTGATCTCGACACCGACGCTGAGCCCGAGGAAGGCGCCGGCCGGCCCGACATAGCTCCCCGATACCGGCGAGGCGTCCTCCGGCACCCGCGCCACCGCGACGCGGAGCAATTGCCGGTCGGCGACGAGGTCGTTGGTCGGATCGAACTCGACCCAGCCATCGTTGGGGATGAAGACATCGGCCCAGGCATGGGTCAGTCCGACCACGGAGGTCATCGCCCCGGCCTCCGGCGACCGATCATGGATATAGCCGGTGACGAAGCGCGCGGCGAAGCCGAGCCGGCGCGCCAGCTCGATGAACAGCCAGGCATAGTCACGGCACGAGCCCGTCCCCATCCGCAGCGTGTCGAGAGGATGCTGGGTGCCTTCGTCATAGCGCACGGCATAGCTCAGGCCGGCATAGATCTCATGCGCCAGCGCTCGCAGCAGATGGCCGCCATTGAGCCTGGCGCGGAATTCCAGCAGCCAGGCGTCGAGAGCCCCATCGGGATCGGCGGCGGCGAGATCGAGAAAGGGCCGCAGCACGGCGCGCTCGGCCAGCGTATAGCTGATTTCGGAACTCTCGATGCCGGGCTCGACCCTGGTGCGCGGCAGCGCCGAGCCGAAGCGCTGGACGACGAGCTCGCTGACGATCTCGAGCGTATCCGCAGTCCCCGCGAAGGTCGCCATGGCGACCGGATTGCCATAGGCGTCGTGCATCCAGCGCAAACCTGCCGGCGGCGAGATGGCGATCGCGGTGTCGATGACGCGCAGATCGAAGGAATCGCGCGGGCGCAGCATCAGCCGATGCGGGCCCAAGGCGACCGGCTCGGCATAGCGATAAGTCGTCGCGTGGCGAATGCGCAGATGCATCTCAATCCCCAACCGGTCCCGTGCCATCTCGCCATCACGGCGAAAAGCCGCCTCACGGCGGCTTTGCTGGTCGGGCACATGTACTACGCGCGAGCGGCAGATCGGTTCCGCCGAAAGCATTTTCGAGCGAAGCGGGTACCGGTTCGCGTGAAGAAAATGCGATACGCCAAGACAAACTCAGCGCAGGACGGTGTTGCCCTTGAGGCTGGCCTCGCGCTGCGAGGTCGGCACGACACGGTGAGCGAGGTCACGGCGCATCTCGGCAGGGTTGACCGCCGCGAACTGGACGTCGGCCGGGACGCCGCGCTGGGCCTTGGCCTGGGCGATCGCTTCCGAGCTCTCGCCGAAACCGTTCTGGAACGAGGCGCCCATGGTGAGGGCGGTCACGACCAGCGCCATGCCGCCGAAGAAGGTGGCAGCGCGCTTGAAGGGGGCAAGGCTGGCGGTCGTCATCTTCGCTCTCCCGGTTCGTGTGATCGCTCTTGAAAGGCGGAACGGCTTCTCAACCCGTCTGGCGGGGATTTGTTCCGGTTTGCGTGGAATTCGCGGCGATCCCGATTCTTTTTCAGGCTGCCGAGCGATCATTGGCCGCCTCGCGCCGGCGGAACAGCCGCCAGAGCGATCGGGACAGGCGCTTGGACGTCAGATGCGCGCCGGCCTCGCGCTTCTCCAGCGTGATCTTGCGCTCGTGGAAGTCCTCGAGGCCCGGCCGGTGGCCGACGCTGATCACGGTCGCATAGGCGAGCTCGGACTCGAGCAGGCCAAGCAACGAATCCTGGCTGCCTTCGTCGAGGGCCGAGGTCGCCTCGTCCATGATGATGATGTCCGGCTTCTGGATCAGCAGCCGCGCGAAGGCGACGCGCTGACGCTCACCACCGGAGAGGACGTTGTCCCAGCGCTCCTCCTCGTCGAGGCGCCGGCCGAGATAGGAAAGGCCGCAGCGCTCCAGCGCCTCGCACACCGCCGCGTCGTCGACGCGGCTTTCGGCCTCCGGATAGAGCAACGCATCGCGCAGCGTGCCCAGCGGCAGATAGGGCTTCTGCGGTAAGAAGGCGACGCGCTTGCCGCGCGGCAGCGCGATCGTGCCGGAACCCCAGGGCCACAGGCCGGCGAGCGCCCGGATCAGGGTGCTCTTGCCGGTGCCGCTCTCGCCGGCGACCAGCACCTTCTCGCCGGGCGCGATCACCACGGAGACGTCGGCGATGACGATGCGGCCATTGCTGTGGGCGATCGAAAGATCGGCGATGTGGATCGCCCCGTCCTCGCTCTCCCCCAGCGCGATCTGGGTCTCGCCCTCCATGATCGTGCCGACATCGAGCGCCTCCAGCGCCTCGGCCAGTTCGTCGACGCGCCTCACCGAGGCGAACCATTCGGCCAGCCGGACGAAATTGTCGACGAACCAGATCAGTGCGGCCTGGACGGCGCTGAACGCGGCGACGACCTGCATGACGGCGCCCAGCGTGATCTCGCCCGACAGGTATTTCGGCGCGATCAGCAGCAGCGGTACGATCGGGAACAATGCGCCGTTCGTGTTGAGCACGATGGCGATGACGCCCTGCTGCCGGATCACCTTCAGCCAGGCGGCGACGACGCGGCCATAGTTCTCGCCGACCGACTCGCGCTCGTCGGCATCGCCCTTGATCAGGGCGATGCTCTCGGCGTTCTCGCGCAGGCGCGTCATCTCGGCACGGAACTGGGCTTCGGCCTCGTTCTTGGCGGCGATGCGCGGCACCAGCGGCCGGCCGGCGAAATAGGCCGCGAGCGAGGCGATGATCGCATAGAGGATCGCGGCGAGCGCCATGTAGCTCGGGATCACGATCTGCGTTCCGCCGAGAGCGAAATGTGCCGCCCCCGCGACCTGCCAGAGGATCGCGGCGAAGGTCACCGCGGTGACGAAGGCGCTGAGCAGGCCGATGGCGAACTCGACCAGGGGCTCGATGGACAGGCGGACATCCTCGGCGATGCGATATTCCGGGGCGCTCTGGTCGGGCACGACGAATTGCATCCGGTAATAGCGCTGGTCGGCGATCCACCAGCCGGCGAGGCGGTGCGTCAGCCATTCACGCCAGCGCATCTGCAGCAGCATCCGGCTGATCACCAAGCAGGACAGCGATGCGGCCGAGGCCGCGACGATCAGCGGCAGCCAGCCGACAGCCGTCCAGACCTGGGCGAGATCGCGCTTCTCCAGCGCGTCGAAGAACAGCCGGTTCCAGCTGTTGATGCCGACCGCGGCGCCGAGCTGGGCCGCGACGAAAAGCAGGACGGCAATGGTCAGCCCCCAGGCGCGCAACCGGCCCTCGCCCCTCCAGAAGCGCAGGGCCACGCGAAAGAATTGGCGCAGGCGCGAGCGCCGCAACCCGGAGGCGTGTGATTTCATGCGGCGGCCTCCAGAGCCTGCTGCTATGGCCAGACGGAGCGCGATTGCTAAGCGGCAGGTTTCGCGCCACACAGAAAACGCAAGCATTCGCCACGAGTTCCGGCGGATGAATGGAGTCATGCGTGATCGTTTCATCGAGCAATCATCGCAATCACCGCAGCCCGTCCTGCCTTGCCTGCCCGTTGCGGCTGATGCCGGCCTTCAAGGACAAATCCGACGAGGAAATCCGCTTCATCCAGGCGATGAAGCTCGACCACCGGCAGCTGCCGGCCGGCAGCGACATCATCCATCCCGGCCAGGAGGATGCCGAGCTCTACACGCTCTTCTCGGGCTGGGCCTTCCGCTATAAATCGCTGCCGGACGGGCGGCGCCAGATCCTCAACTTCCTCCTGCCGGGCGACCTCGTCGGACTGCAGGCCTCGCTGCTCAGCGCCGCCCAGCACGGCATCGAGGCGCTGACCGAGGTCGAGCTCTGCGTCTTCCCGCGCCGACGCACCTACGAAATGTTCGGGCGGATGCCGGCGCTCGCTTATGAGCTCGCCTGGCTCGGCTCGCGCGAGGAGTGCCTGATCGACGAGAACCTGACCTCGGTCGGCCAGCGCAATGCGCAGGAGCGGATCGCGGCGCTGCTGATCTCGCTCTATCGCCGGGCCGAGGCGCTCGGCCTCGTCGCAGAGAACAGCTTTGCCTTCCCGCTGACCCAGCAGCAGCTCGCCGACGCGCTCGGCCTGTCGCTGGTCCACACCAGCAAGACCTGGGCGCGGCTGCGAAAGGCGGGGATGTTCTCGCTCGCGCGCGGGCGCCTGACCATCCACAATCCACGCCTGACCGAGCGCATGGCACTGCTGTTCGAGAGCGAACTGCATCCGCGCCCGCTGATCTGATCGCGGGCATTGCGGCCACCACGCAAGAAATCGCTGGATTCAGCCCGCTCTTGACCCCATATGACAGCGGCGTAACGTCACAGCATTGTCATGTCGCTCCGGCGCGGGCCTTCCGCCTAGCCGCATCGAGGTTCTGGATGGCCCATTCCGCTTCCGGTCAGCGCCTGCGCACCACTCGCTTCGGGCGCTCGTCCGTCGCCGCGCGGCTGGAGCACGAGGTGCGGCTGACGGCCGCGGATTTCGCCGACAGCGTCGCTGAAGCGAGGCTTCGTGTCGCGGCGGCGCGCTACAAGGTCGAGGACGAGGTCCGCAGCACCGCCGGGAAATTCAAGTCGCGCGTCCGCAAGGCCGCCGACGAAGCCAAGGCACGCTTCGGCGACGATGCCCGCTTTCTCAAGTCCTGGATCGATTCGCCGGGGCGTACCGGCGCGGTCGCGCCGTCGAGCCCGTTCCTGGCCAGGCGCATGGCATCCTATGTCGATCCGCAGGCGCAAGGACCGGTTGTCGAGATCGGCCCTGGTACCGGCCCGGTCACCGAGGCGCTGATCGAGCGCGGCATCGACGAAGGCCGCCTGATCCTGGTCGAGTACAGCCCGGAGTTCTGCGAGCTGCTGCGCCGCCGCTTCCCGCGCGCCACCGTCATCGAGGGCGACGCCTATGCGCTCTCGACTACGCTCGCCGGCCACCTGAGCGAGAAGGCGAGCGCGGTCGTGTCCTCGCTGCCATTGTTCAACAAGCCACCGGCCGAGCGCACGGAGCTGGTGCAGGACGCCTTCGCCAAGGTGCTCCAGCCCGGCGCGCCCTTCATCCAGTTCACCTATGCGGTGATCTCGCCGGTGCCGCGCAAGGGCTCCGGCCTCAAGGCGCAGGTCTCCGACTGGGTGCTGCGCAACATCCCGCCGGCCCGCGTTTGGGTCTATCGCCGCGCCAAGCCGTGACGGCCCGGGCTTGACGCCGGCCCCGCATCTCTCCGACATCGCGAACTGAGAAGGCTGGGCCGCTCACCCAGCTCGCTGTCGGAGTGACCATGCCAAAGATCCTCGTCTTCGCCGGCTCCTGGCGCCCGGGTTCGATGAACACCCGGCTCGCGACGCTGATCGCCAAGAATCTGGAAGATGCGGGAGCGCAGGTGACGCAAATCTCGCTCGGCGATTACCCGCTGCCGCTGATCGACGCCCGCGCCTATGACAACGACCCTCCCGGCGAGGCGAAGGCGCTGGCGGCGCTGGTCGATGCACATGACGGCCTCTTCATTGCCAGCCCCGAATATAATTCCGGCTACCCGCCGGCGCTGAAGAACGCGCTCGACTGGATCAGCATCGTCCGCTCCGGCGGCCCCGGCCTGCGCGAGAAGGTCGTGGCGATCGGCGGCGCCTCGGCCGGCAACCTCGGCACTTATCGCTGCCTGACCCAGTTGCGGACCGTGCTTGAGCTCGGCTTCGGCGCGCTGCTGGTGCCGGAGATGCTGGCGGTCAATGGTGCCGACAAGGCCTATGGCGAGGATGGCGACTTCACCGAGAAGCGCCTCAGGGGCATGCGCGACAAGATGGTGGCGCGGCTGGCAAAGGTTTCGGCGCTCCACCCCTGAGGGCGGCTACTCGATCTCGCATCGCCCGCTTGCCGGCAACAGGCGCCAGACCCCGTCATCGGGCTTGGCCGGGATGCTGACCGCATCGTCGGCGATTTCCTCGGCGTCGTAGGGGTTGGGATTGGCGGTGATGCCGGCATTGCGGATGTCGAGCGCGCCGTTGGGGCCGCGTTCGATCCGCCAGCTGCCGGCCTCCCATTCCGGCACGCAGCGCAGCCCCTGCCCGGCCGCCTTGCAGAAGCCGCTGAGCTGATAGTCGAAGTTCTGGCCGGGATTCACGCGTTCGCGCAGGTTGAAGTAGAGCATGACATAAAGGCTGCCGCCCTCGCCCGGCTGCCAGTTCCGCGGGCTGTGCAACAGGCGGACCTTCGCCACCTTCTGCCTGGGGTGGCTGGCGAGGTGAGCGGCATCGTAGCTGCGTTCCCAGCAGGCATTGCCCTTCGGCGGCAATTCGCGCTCGAGCGGGCGAGCCTGCGCAGAGGTCGCAAGTAAGGCCGCAAGACAGCAGGCGGCAGCAGTCAAAGGCAGGCGCATCATGGCTCTCCTTGCCGGGGTGCCGTAGCGTGAGGCACAGGCCACGCCCGATCAACCCGGCTTGCGCCAACCGGGGACGAAATCGCGTGACGGCTGGCCACGGCCTTGCGAATCCGGCACATCCGGCGAATGTCGTCGCCCCGCGAATCAGAAGCCCGCGCGATCCTGAAGTCGGTCTTCGGCTATGATGATTTCCGCCCCGGGCAATGGGAGGTGATCGAGGCCGCGCTCGCCGGCCGCGACGTCTTCGCGGTGATGCCGACGGGCTCGGGCAAGTCGATGTGCTACCAGCTCCCGGCGCTCGTCGCCGGCGGGCTCACGCTGGTGGTCTCGCCGCTGATCGCCCTGATGCGCGATCAGGTCGGCCAGTTGGTGCGTGCCGGCGTCTCTGCCGCCACGCTCAACTCGATGAACAGCGAGGCGGAGGCGGCTCAGGCCTGGGACAAGCTCAATTCCGGCGAGTTGCGCCTGCTCTTCGTCTCGCCCGAGCGCCTCGCAGGTGAAGGCCTCGTCGCGCGGCTGCGCCGGCTCGGCGTCACCCGCCTCGCCATCGACGAAGCCCATTGCGTCTCGCAATGGGGCCATGACTTCCGCCCGGAATACCGGCTGCTCTCGAAGGTCCGCGAGGCGCTGGGCGACGTGCCGGTGACGGCGCTGACGGCGACAGCCGACCGCCAGACCCAGGCCGACATCGCCCAGCAGCTCTTCCCGCAGCCGCCGAAGCTGGTGATCCATTCCTTCGACCGGCCGAACCTGAAGCTCTCCTTCGCGCCGAAGGAGCAGCCGCGCCGGCAGATCGACGATTTCCTGAAGGTGCATCGCGGCGGCTCGGGCATCGTCTACTGCTCCTCGCGCGGCCGCACCGAGCGGTTGGCGCAGGGCCTCAGCGAAAAGGGCTGGAAGGCCTATCCCTACCATGCCGGGCTGGAGCAGGCGGAGCGCAACCGCAACCAGGACATCTTCCTGCAGGAGGACGGCGTCGTGGTCTGCGCCACCATCGCCTTCGGCATGGGCATCAACAAGCCCGATGTCCGCTTCGTCGTCCATGCCGACATGCCCGGCTCGATCGAGGGCTACTACCAGGAGATCGGCCGCGCCGGCCGCGACGGGCTCCCGGCGGATACGCTGACGCTCTACGGCGTCGACGACATGGCGCTGCGCCGGCGCCAGATCGACGAGAAGCCAATCGACGACGAACGAAGACGCATCGAGCACAAGCGCCTCAATGCGATGATCGACCTGTGCGAATCGGCGTTGTGCCGGCGCTCAGCGCTCCTGTCCTATTTCGGCGAGCAGGTGCCGGCCTGCCGGCATGGCGTGGCGGAATTCCGCTGTGACCTCTGCGGCCCGGCAGCTCCGGAGCTCTCGGACGCGACGCTCGATGCGCGCAAATTGCTCTCGGCGGTGATCCGCTCCGGCCAGCGCTACGGCGCCGGCCATCTCGCCGATATCCTCACGGGCACGGCGACCGAAGCGATCCGGCGCCAGAACCATGACGGACTGAAAACCTTTGGCGTCGGGCACGACAAGCCCAAAGGCGCCTGGATGGCCCTCACCCGCAAGCTCTTCGCCGCCGGCGCGCTCGCCGAGGCCAGCATCGAGCATGGCGGCTTCTGTCTGACCGCCAAGGGCGAGGACATCCTGTTCGGGCGCGAGCCGATAGCCTTGCGGGTCGACCCGCTGGCCGAGCGGCGCTCGCGCCGCGGCCAGCGCGAGGCCGCCCGGGCCGACGGGCTCGATGGCGATACCGCCGCCCTGTTCGAGCATCTGCGCCAGTTGCGCCTGACCCTCGCCCGCGAGGAAGGTGTTGCCGCCTACATCATCTTCACCGACCGGACGCTGATCGCGATGGCGCGCGAGCGGCCGCTCGGCCTCGAGGAGATGCGCGGCATCGAGGGCGTCGGCGAACGCAAGCTCGCGCAATATGGCGAGGTTTTCCTTGATGCGATCGCGACATTCTCTAGCTAAATCCACCGCTCTCGCGTACGCGGGCGTGCGCACGTGAAAAAGCCATCCTGAACGCCTATATTCGTAGGCCGAATCAAGCTCATCCGCGGGCGTCATGCTCGCCCGCCGAAGGACACCCCGCATGACAGACGTCACCAACGGCGCCGGCGCCGAAGACTACGGCGCCGACTCGATCAAGGTGCTCAAGGGCCTCGACGCGGTCCGCAAGCGCCCAGGCATGTATATCGGCGACACCGATGACGGCTCGGGCCTGCACCACATGGTCTACGAAGTCGTCGACAACGCCATCGACGAGGCGCTCGCCGGCCATGCCGACCTCGTCACGGTGACGCTGAACGCCGATGGCTCGGTCACGGTCTCGGACAATGGCCGCGGCATCCCGACCGCCATCCACAGCGAGGAAGGTATCTCGGCGGCCGAGGTCATCATGACCCAGCTCCATGCCGGCGGTAAGTTCGACCAAAACTCCTACAAGGTTTCGGGCGGCCTGCACGGCGTCGGCGTTTCCGTCGTCAACGCGCTTTCGGTCTCGCTCAAGCTGCGCATCTGGCGCGAAGGCCACGAACATTTCATGGAGTTCCGCCATGGCGACGCGGTCGCCCCGCTAGCGGTGGTCGGCCCGGCCGGCGACAAGCGCGGCACCGAAGTGACCTTCCTGCCGTCGCAGGAAACCTTCACCATGGTCGAGTTCGACTACAAGACGCTGGAGCATCGCCTGCGCGAGCTCGCCTTCCTGAACTCGGGCGTGCGCATCGTCCTCACCGATGCCCGCCATGCGGAAGTCGTGCGCGAAGAGCTGATGTACGAAGGCGGCGTCGAGGCTTTCGTGCGCTATCTCGACCGCGCCAAGACGCCGATCATCTCCAAGCCGGTGATGCTCTCGAACGAGAAGGACGGCATCACCGTCGACGTCGCGCTGTGGTGGAACGACAGCTACCACGAGAACGTGCTCTGCTTCACCAACAACATCCCGCAGCGCGACGGCGGCACCCATCTCGCCGGCTTCCGCGCCGCGCTGACGCGGCAGGTCACCGGCTATGCCGAGACCTCCGGCATTTCGAAGAAGGAGAAGGTCTCGCTCACCGGCGACGATTGCCGCGAGGGCCTGACCGCGATCGTCTCGGTCAAGGTGCCCGACCCGAAATTCTCCTCGCAGACCAAGGACAAGCTGGTCTCCTCCGAGGTCCGTCCCGTCGTCGAGAACGTCGTCAACCAGGCGCTCTCGACCTGGCTGGAAGAGCATCCCAACGAGGCCAAGACCATCGTCGGCAAGGTCGCCGAGGCGGCCGCCGCCCGCGAGGCCGCCCGCAAGGCGCGCGACCTCACCCGCCGCAAGGGCGCGCTCGACATCGCCTCGCTCCCCGGCAAGCTGGCCGACTGCCAGGAGAGGGACCCAGCCAAGTCCGAGCTCTTCATCGTCGAGGGCGACTCGGCCGGCGGCTCGGCCAAGCAGGGCCGCGCCCGCGAATACCAGGCGGTGCTGCCCTTGCGCGGCAAGATCCTCAATGTCGAGCGGGCGCGCTTCGACAAGATGCTGTCTTCCGACCAGGTCGGCACCCTGATCACCGCGCTCGGCACCGGCATCGGCCGCGACGAGAAGGATTCCGGCGCCTTCAACATCGAGAAGCTGCGCTACCACAAGATCATCATCATGACCGACGCGGACGTGGACGGCGCCCATATCCGCACCTTGCTGCTGACCTTCTTCTACCGGCAGATGCCGGAGCTGCTCGAGCGCGGCCACCTCTTCATCGCCCAGCCGCCGCTCTACAAGGCGGCGCGTGGCAAGTCGCAGACCTATCTCAAGGACGAGCGCGCGCTCGAGGATTACCTGGTCGATTCGGCGCTCGACGGCGCGGTCTTCCGCACCGGCGAGGGCAGCGAGCGCGGCGGCGCCGATCTGCGCGCCCTGATCGAGGAAGCTCGCAGCATCCGCCACACGCTCTCGCAGCTGCATTCGCGCTATGACCGGCGGGTGGTCGAGCAAACTGCGATCGCCGGCGCCCTACGTCCCCATGGCGAACGCAGCGAGGCCGAGCTCAATGAGGCGGCGGCTTATGTCGCGCGCCGGCTCGACGCGATCTCCGATGAGATCGAGCGCGGTTGGGAGGGCAAAGCGTCCGATGGCGGCTTCATCTTCTCGCGGCTGGTGCGTGGCGTGAAACAGGTCGTCTCGCTCGATTCCGGGCTGCTCGCCAGCGCCGAAGCGCGCAGGCTCGACGCCGCCGCCGCTTCGCTGCGGGAGGCCTATGCCAAGCCGGGCGTGCTCAGCCGCAAGGGCGACGATCACATCGTCAACGGCCCGAGCGACCTGTTCGACGCGGTCAACGCCATCGGCAGGAAGGGGGTCTCGCTGCAGCGCTACAAAGGTCTCGGCGAGATGAACCCGGACCAGCTCTGGGAGACGACGCTCGACCGCGACGTGCGCTCGCTGCTGCGCGTCAAGAACGACCAGAACGACGAAGCCGACGATCTCTTTGTCAAGCTGATGGGCGACGTGGTCGAGCCACGCCGTGAATTCATCCAGACCAACGCGCTGAACGCGACCGTCGATACCTGAGCAGCCTGCGCTTTGTAGGGGCACCCTAAAGTTTGACTCCCAGGCCGGGTAGTCAGACTCAATTGTCATGGAAGCTCGACTCACCCGCGCGGCGGGTGGACTGTGCGCCAGGATGGCCTCACTTGCTGACGTTGGCCTTGGGCTCATCCTTGCAAAACTGGAACCTCACTCCACGATTGCAAGGATGATTGTGCCACGCATGCGGGGCTACGTAGCGTCTCGGGCTTGCATCGAGGCCTAGGGAGTGCTCGTCGCAATTCTCCCACACCGCTTGGCCAGCACTACCGGCGGCTCCCCCCCGTGACGTTGCCCCCTGTTTGCCCTCGTTCATAACTGGACTCTGTTCTCGCTGTGGTCCGTTCTGGATCGGGTTGCAAACTCGTTCGGGGTGGGCCGCCAAGGCTCGTATGCGGCCGGTGGGCGTTGTAGTCCATTCGCCATTCCTCGATCAGCCGGCGAGCGCTCGGCAGGTTTCGGAACGTGTCTTCGTTCAAGCATTCGTCCCGGAAGCGGCCGTTCAGGCTCTCG